>NZ_JBFAOX010000009.1:285002-379720 GCF_040675435.1 Actinoplanes sp. NPDC049598
ACCCGCCCGCCGGTCAGGGTCAGCCTGGTTACCCGCCGGCCGGCCCGGGTCAGCCCGGCTACCCGGCGGTCGGTGACCAGCCCGGCGCCTACCCGCCGCCCCCAGGGGGCGAGGCCCCGCCGAAGAAGAAGGGCGGCGCCGGCAAGGTCGTCCTGCGCATCGTCGGCGCGGTCGTCGTCGGCCTGATCATCATCGGTCTCAAGGTCGGCATCGGCTCGGCCCTCTTCGGCGACAAGGCCAAGGACGCCAAGGCGGGCGACTGCATCGCCGCCGGCAAGGAAGTCAAGGACGAGGGCACCACCGAGACCGACGCCGACGTCGTCGACTGCGGCTCGTCCGAGGCCAAGTTCACCGTCGTCTCCCGCATCGACGGCGAGAGCTCCCCGGACAGCAAGTCCTGCGACAAGTTCTTCAAGGAGGGCGAGGAGTTCTACGTCTTCGGCAGCTCCTCCGGCAAGGGCTACCTCCTCTGCCTGCGCCCCAAGGCCTGACGATCCATCAGCGGCCCGGTGCCCCCGTTTTCCCGGGAGCGCCGGGCCGTGCTGTGCTTGATCTGTGATTCCCAGGGAGCCGCGAGCGCGGACCGCCGAGGACGTGCGCCGGGAGGCGGCCGCCGCGTCGTCGCTGGACGTGCTCGACCAGTGCGTCGTCGACTGTTTCGCCTGCCCGCGACTGGTGGCCTGGCGTGAGGAAGTGGCCGCCACCAAGCGGGCGTCCTTCCGGGAGTGGGATTACTGGGGCCGGCCCGTCCCCGGCTACGGCCCGGCCGGCGCCGAGATCGCCATCCTCGGCCTGGCCCCGGCCGCCCACGGCGGCAACCGCACCGGCCGCATCTTCACCGGGGACCGCTCGGGCGACGTGCTGTTCGCCTCCCTCCACCGGGTCGGCTTGGCCAACCAGCCCACCAGCGTCAGCGCCGACGACGGCCTGGAGCTGAACCACTTGCGGATCTTCTCCGCGGTCCGCTGCGCGCCCCCGGACAACAAGCCCCTGCCGGAGGAACGGGACAATTGCGCGCCCTGGGCGCATCGCGAGACCGCCCTCATCAAGGACAGCCTGCGGGTCGTGGTGGCACTGGGCGCCTTCGCCTGGCAGGCCTGGTGGCCCACCCTGACCGCCGTCTACGGCCTCAAGCCACCGGTCCCGCGTCCCAAGTTCGGCCACGGCGCCCTGGTCAGCCTGCCCGGCGCCCCGCACCTGCTCGGCTCCTTCCACGTCAGCCAGCAGAACACCTTCACCGGCCGCCTGACCCCCGGCATGCTCGACGCGGTTTTCCGGCAGGCGAAGAACCTGGCCGGCCTGGCCTGAATCCACGTGTCTGCGGGCAGTACGTTCACCGGTAAGCTCACCCCGGCCGAGCTGGACGACGCCCGCGCGGGCGGGGGAGCCGGCCGGTTGATGGAGACAACGTGGACCTCGGTGCGGTGCGACGCTGGTGGCCTCTGGCCGCCGTCCTCGTGCTGCTCTTCGTGACCTCGCTGGCCGCCACCCGCAGCGAGGCCCAGCTCGACGAGATCGCCCGCGACCAGCCGGTCGGCCAGGCCCCGGCCCTGCCCAGCGCGGTGCCCTCGGCCGCGGCCCCGGCGCCCGAGCCCGAGCCGGCGCGCGGCCTGCCCGACTGGGTGGGCACGGTCGCCCTGGTCGTCATCGGCGTCGTCGGCGTCCTCCTGATCGGCCTGGTCGTCTACGCGCTGCTGCGCGACCGCCGCGGCCGCAAGGGCAAGAACCCGAAGAAGCGCAAGAACAAGCGGGATCAGCCGCGGACGGCCGAGGAGCTGGTGGCCGCCCTCGACGCCGGCCTGGAGGAGCTGTCGGACACCGACCGTGACCCCCGCCGCGCCGTGATCGCCTGCTGGGTGCGCCTGGAGCAGGCCGCCGCGGCCGCGGGCACCCCGCGCCATCCGGGCGACAGCCCGACCGACCTGGTCGGCCGTCTGCTCAACGAGCAGCAGGTGGACGCCGGGGTGCTGGCCGCCCTGCTCGAGGTCTACCGGCAGGCGCGCTACGCGACCCACACGGTCGACGACCAGATGCGCCGGCAGGCCCGCGAGGCCCTGCAGCGGCTGCGGGCCGACCTGGGCGCCCCGGTCGAGGCGGCGGCCCGATGAGCCTGGACGAGCTGTTCGGCCACCGCGAGGAGCCGCCACCGCCGGAGGAGGAGTCCGCGCCGGTCAAGAGGCGAGGGTCGTGGCTGCTGATCAACCTGGTCGTCATCACCCTGCTGACCGTCGTGATCGTGGCCGCCCTCCGCTCGTCCGACATCGACATCTCCGTCGTCTTCGTGGTGACCGCGCTGGTCGCGCTGCGCCTGGTCGTGCTGGCCGTCCAGTGGGTGCGCGCCCCGGCTCTCCCGAGACGCTCGGCCGCCGGGCGCGGCGGGAGCGACCGGTCCGGCCCGGACGCCCTGCGGGCCGCGGTCCGGCGGTGGGAGCAGACCCTCGAGTGGGCCCAGGACAATCCCGATCAGTACTCGCGTAACGTTCTGCCGGTGCTGGCCGAGCTCACCGACGAGCGGCTGCGGTTGCGTCACGGGATCACCCGTCAGTCCGATCCGCGGCGCGCCCGGGAGCTGCTCGGCGACCCGTTCTGGGCGGCTCTGCACGACACCGGGCGGCGTACGCCTAAAGTGCGCGACCTGGAGACGTATGTCGAAGCGTTGGAACGACTGTGACTAGAAGGGTGCCCCGGTGACCGAGACAGGCGTGCAGGCTCTTCCCCCGTACGAGGTGGGCAGACTGGCCAATGCCGTCCTCGACTCGGTCGGCAGCGTCGTGGTCGGCAAGCGTGACTCGCTCGAGCTCGTGCTGGCCGGCATCCTGGCCGGCGGCCACGTCCTCCTGGAGGATCTGCCCGGTCTCGGCAAGACGCTGACCGCCCGCTGCTTCGCCCAGTCGCTGGGCCTCGACTTCCGCCGGCTGCAGTTCACCCCCGACCTGCTGCCGGCCGATGTCACCGGCTCCTTCCTGTACGACCAGCGCAAGGGCGACTTCGCGTTCCGGGCCGGCCCGGTCTTCACCAACATGCTGCTGGCCGACGAGATCAACCGGACGCCCCCGAAGACCCAGGCCGCGCTGCTCGAGGCCATGCAGGAGAAGCAGGTCTCGGTCGAGGGCGTCACCTACCGTCTCGATCCGCCGTTCCACGTGCTGGCCACGGCCAACCCCATCGAGTACGAGGGCACCTATCCGCTGCCCGAGGCCCAGCTCGACCGCTTCCTGCTGCGGGTCTCGTTCGGCTACCCGACCGCCGAGGAGGAGTGGGACGTGCTGCGCCGGCGCATGTCGCGCCGCCAGGAGGAGGCTTTCCTGCCCGCGGTGGTCGACTCGGCCACGCTGCAGTCGATGCAGGCCGCCCTGGAGTCGATCACCCTCGAGGACTCGATCGGCCGGTACATCGTCGCACTGACCTCGGCCACCCGCGAGCACGCGTCCGTCCTGGTCGGCTCGTCGCCGCGTGGCTCGCTGGCCCTGCTGCTGCTGGCCCGGGCCCGGGCCGCGATGGCCGGCCGTGACTTCGTGGTGCCCGAGGACGTGAAGGACGTCGCCGTGCCGGCCCTCGCGCACCGCATCACGCTGCGGCCGGAGATGTGGCTGCGCCGCGTCGACCCGTCGTTCGTGGTCGAGGAGGTTCTCCAGGCGACGCCCGCGCCGGCCAGCGGCGCCCTCCCCACGTACGCGACGTGACCAGCCCCGATCTGCGTCTGCGCCAGGCGGTCCCACCCCCGTCGACGGGTGACGGCCCGTCCGCCCCGGCCTGGGTGCCGACCCGGGCGCTGGGCCGGGCCGTCCTGCTGACCGGTCTGCTGCTGGTGCTGGGCGTGGCGCTGGGCCGGGTCGATCTGGTGCTGCTGGCCGCCCCGTTCGCCGTCGGCGTCGCGATCAGCCTGCGCCGCCGGCCGGGCTCGTTCCCCGAGCTGACCGTGCAGGCCGATCAGGAGTACCTGGTCGAGGGCGGCCGGGTCGAGGCCTCGGTGATCGTCAGCAATCCCGACGAGATCTCGTACGACCTGGTGGTGGTCCGCACCCGCACGTCGCGCTGGCTGAGCCTGGAGCAGTCGGACCGCCCGTTCGCGATCACCGTGGGGGCCGACGGCTGGGCCGCGGTCGAGCTGGAGGGCGAGGCCCTGCGCTGGGGCCGTCAGGCCGTCGGCCCGGCCGCCGCGCGCGTCGCCACCTGCGGTGGCCTGCTGGCCTGCCGCCCGGTGATCACCGACGGCAGCGAGGTACGGGTCTACCCGGTGACCGAGCCGTTCAACGCGATCGAGGCCATGCCGGCCGCGGCCGGGCTGGTCGGCAATCACCGGTCCCGCCGGCCGGGGGAGGGCGGCGAGCTGGCGGGGGTACGGCCGTTCGCGCCGGGCGACCGGCTGCGGCGCATCGACTGGCGCGTCTCCCTGCGGACACGGGATCTGCATGTCGCCTCGACCCTGTCCGACCGCGACGCCGAGGTGGTCCTGCTGCTCGACGTGCTGGGCGAGGCCGGCCTGGCCGGCAGCGCCTCGGTGCTGGACACCACGGTCCGCGCGTCGGCCGCGATCGCCGAGCACTACCTGCAGCGCGGCGACCGCGTCTCGCTGCTGGAGTACGGCGCGACCGCCCGCCGCCTGCGCCCGGCGACCGGCCGCCGGCAGTACCTGATCGTCCTGGAGTGGCTGCTCGACGTGCGCCCGGACCCGATGGAGGCGAGCGAGCACGACTTCGGCGCCCACCACGTCTCCTCGGACGCGCTCGTCGTGGTGCTGACCCCGCTGATCGATCCGCGGTCGGCCGACATGCTGGCCTCGCTCGCCCAGTCCGGCCGGTATGTCGTCGCCGTCGACACCCTGCCGCCGGGCGCCGCCCCCGAGATGCGCGACCAGTGGACCCCGCTGGCCACCCGGCTGTGGCGGATGGAGCGCGAGAACGTGCTGGGCCGTCTGCGCGAGCACGGCGTCCCGGTGGTCGCCTGGGCCGGCGCCGGCAGCCTCGATCTGGTCCTGCGGGACGTCGCCCGCCTCGCCTCGGCGCCCCGGGGGCACTGACGTGTTCAGCCTGTTCGCCCGCAAGCTCACCGGGGCCAAGACCGTCCTGACCCGGGCCACCGTGCTGCCGTTCCTGGTCCGGTGCGCCATCGCGCTGTGCGGCCTGGTCGCGATGGCCGTGGCCTGGCCGGCCGGGCTGCTCGCCACGCAGTTCTTCGCCCCGCTGGCGCTGGTCGCGGTCTACCCGGCGGTGGCGCCGCGGGGCCGGGGCGCCACCTTCGCCGCGCTGGTCGTGGTGGCCGGCTGGCTGGTCGATACGGTCATGCAGGATTCGCCGGTCGCATTGTGGCGGGTCCTGACAATTGCTACGGCGCTCTATCTTGGACATTCGCTGACGGCATTGGCCGCCGTTCTGCCGTACGACGCCGTGGTGAATGCCGACGTGATCGGGGTCTGGCTGGCCCGGGCGCTCGTTGTGGTGATTGTCTCCGCCGTACTCACCGTAGCCATTCTGGGACTCACCGCTGATTTGGCCGGAAGCGCGTTTCTGGTGGCCACACTGGTCGGATTGACCGGTGCCGCGGGGGCCACGCTCCTCATAGCACGCCTCGTTCGCAGGGCGTAAATGTCCTCGAAATATGTGCGTCACGGCACTTGACAAATGGACTTGGGATAGATCACACCAAGAGGCGTGGCGAGCCGCGAACAGCGACAATGGAAGGCGTGAATCCGCAGCGCATTGTCGTCGTAGGGGCAGGTCACGTTGGGCTCTATGCCGCCCTGCGACTGTCGAAGAAGCTCAGCCGCCGCAAGGCCGAGATCGTCGTCGTCGACCCCCAGCCCCACATGACGTACCAGCCGTTCCTGCCCGAGGCAGCGGCCGGCAACATCGAGCCGCGGCACAGTGTCGTGCCGCTCCGCCGCGAGCTCAAGAAGTGCCGCGTCATCGTCGGCGAGGTCACCAAGGTCGAGCACGCGCGCAAGACGGTCACCGTCCAGCCCATCGAGGGCCCGGCCACCGAGATGGAGTACGACCACATCATCGTGGCCCCCGGCTCCGTCTCGCGGACGCTTCCGATCCCCGGCCTCAGCGAGCGCGGCATCGGCTTCAAGACCATCGGTGAAGCCATCTACCTGCGCAACCACATCATGGAGCAGCTCGATGTCGCGGCAGTGACGCCCGACCCCGAGATCCGCAAGGCCGCGCTCAGCTTCGTCTTCGTCGGCGGCGGTTTCGCCGGTGTCGAGGCGATGGCCGAGATGGAGGACGTGGTCCGCGACGCCCTCAAGTACTACCCCGAGCTCGACCAGAACGAGGTCAAGTTCGTCCTGGTCGAGGCCAGCAACCGGATCCTGCCCGAGGTCGGCGCCAAGATGGGCGCGTACGCGGCCCGGCAGCTGGCCAAGCGCGGCATCTCGATCCGTCTCGAGACGTTCCTCAAGTCCTGCGTCGACGGCAACATCGAGCTGTCCGACGGCGACAAGTTCCGCGCCGAGACCGTGGTCTGGACCGCCGGCGTCAAGCCGTCGCCGATGCTCGACGTCACCGATCTGCCGCGCGGCCCCAAGGGTCACGTCAACTGCCTGCCCACCCTGCAGGTGGCCGACAGCGACGGCAATGTGCTCGACGGCGCCTGGTCGGCCGGCGACTGCGCGCAGGTGCCCGACCTGACCAACCCGGGCGGCTGGTGCTCACCGAGCGCCCAGCACGCCGTGCGCCAGGCCAAGGTGCTGGCCGACAACATCAAGTCGGTCGTCCTGGGCGGCCTGCCCAAGGAGTACCGCCACAAGTACGTCGGCTCCGTGGCCGGCCTCGGCCTCTACAAGGGCGTGGCGCACGTCTACGGCATCAAGGTGCGCGGCCTTCCCGCGTGGTTCATGCACCGCTCGTACCACATGAGCCGGATCCCCTCGTTCAACCGCAAGGTCCGGGTCGTGGCCGACTGGACGCTGGCCTTCGTGCTCCGCCGCGAGACGATCGCCCTCGGCCAGCTGCACCACCCGCGCGAGGAGTTCCTCGAGGTGACCCCGCCGGTGCGCAAGCCGGAGGAGAAGCCCGAGGGCCGCACGACCGTGGGCGCCGGCACCCACTGAGGTAATCTCCGTTTCCGCCTCCCGGCCGGCAACCTATACGGTGTCACCAGGCCCGCCCGGGTGGTGGAACGGCAGACACGGCCGCCTTAAAAGCGGCTGCCTCACGCAGGCGTGCGGGTTCGAGACCCGCCCCGGGCACCAGTACGACCATCAGGACCACCGCAGTCAGCTGCGGTGGTCCTTTTGTTGTGCCAGCGCGGCACCACTGTGTGCCAAGTGTCTTGGCTGTGGTGCCACTCGTGTGCCATAGTGGTGCCATGGACTTGACCACGTATGTGAACAACCTCGGCCGCGAGTTCGCCACCCTGGCCGAGGCGGGCGGCGAGGATTCGCGTGCGCTGGTCGAGCGCCTGACCGGTTCCCTCGAGTCGGCGATCCGGATGACCCTGCTGGAGGCGCTCTCCGGCGCCGCCGACGAGATCACCGGCGACCTGGCTCCCGGCTCGGTCGAGATCCGCCTGCGCGGCCGCGACCCCGAGTTCGTCGTCACCGCCCCGCCGGCCCCCACCGCCGAGCCGGCCGCGACGGCCACCACCGCGAACGACGGCGACCTCCCGTTCGCCGAGGACGGCCCGGCCGCGCGGATCAACGTCCGCATGCCCGAGCAGCTCAAGACCGCGATCGAGGAGGCCGCGGCCGCCGAGGGCCGCTCGGTCAACGCCTGGCTCGTCCGGGCCGCCTCCTCGGCCCTGCGGCAGCCCGATCACCATCAGCGCCCCGAGCCCCGCGACACCGGTAAGCGAGCCGCCCAGCGTTTCACCGGCTGGGTGCGCTAACCGCCTCTGACCAGCAGAGACCTTCCGTCGACCCAGGAAGTGGGTACCGCCATGCCAAAATTCGAGACCCCCACATCGATCGCCGTCACGATCGAGTACTACGTCGGCGACGTCCGGATCGTCGCCACCGATCGCACCGACACCGTCGTCGAGGTGCGCCCGAACGACGAGAACGACGAGTCCGACGTGCAGGCGGCCCAGCAGATCAAGGTCGACTACGCGAACGGCGAGTTGCGGGTGATCGGCCCCAAGCGCACCTTCGACTTCTCCAAGAAGTCCAAGGCGGTCGCCGTCTCCATCGAGCTGCCCACCGGCTCGCAGGTCGCCGCGCATCTGGTGATGGGCGGTTTCCGGTGCGCCGGCCGGCTCGGCGACACCCGGATCAAGAGCACCGGCGACATGTGGCTCGAGCAGACCGGTTCCCTGCGCCTGCACACCGGTTTCGGCCACGTCACCGTCGACCGGATCGCCGGCGCGGCCGAGGTGTCCACCGGCTCCGGCCGGATCCAGCTCGGCGAGGTGACCGGCACCGCCGTCGTCAAGAACTCCAACGGCGACACCACGATCGGCGCCGTGACCGGCGACGCCCGGGTCAAGACGGCCAACGGCGACATCGACATCCAGCGGGCCGGGGCCGGCGTCGACGCGAAGACGGCCAACGGCCGGATCCGCCTCGGTGAGGTGGCCCGCGGCGTGGTGGCGGCCGACACCGGGGCCGGCGCGCTGGAGATCGGCATCGCCGACGGCACCGCGGCCTGGCTCGAGCTCAACACCGGCTTCGGTCAGGTGCACAACGAGATGGAACAGGCCAGCAGCCCCGGCGAGGCGGCCGAGACCGTCGAGGTCCGCGCCCGCACCGGTTTCGGCGACATCCTCATCCACCGATCCTGAAGGAGAACCCCAGATCATGGACGATCGGACCCCGGCCATCCGGGTGCACGGATTGCAGAAGTCCTACCAGGACGTGGCCGTTCTGCGGGGCGTCGACCTGGAAGTGGCCCGCGGCAGCATCTTCGCGCTGCTGGGCTCCAACGGCGCCGGCAAGACCACGACCGTACGAATCCTGGCCACCCTGCTCAAGGCGGACGGCGGCACGGCCGTCGTCAACGGCTTCGACGTGGCCGCCGAGCCGCAGCGGGTGCGCGAGTCGATCAGCCTGACCGGCCAGTTCGCGGCGGTCGACGAGATCCTCACCGGCCGCGAGAACCTGGTGATGATCGCCCGGCTGCGGCGGGTGGACGATCCCGCCAAGATCGCCGACGACCTGCTCGACCGGTTCGGCCTGACCGACGCGGCCGGCCGCCGGGTCGGCACCTACTCGGGTGGCATGCGCCGCCGCCTCGACATCGCGATGAGCCTGATCGGCGACCCGCCGATCATCTTCCTCGACGAGCCGACCACCGGCCTCGACCCGCAGGGCCGCCTCGAGGTGTGGAAGGTGATCGAGAACCTGGCCGGCGGCGGCACGACCGTCCTGCTCACCACGCAGTACCTGGACGAGGCGGAGAAGCTGGCCGACCGGATCGCGATCCTGCACGAGGGCGCCATCATCGTCTCCGGCACCCTGGCCGAGCTCCGCCGGCTGCTCCCGCCGGCGAAGGTCGAGTACGTGGAGCGGCAACCCACCCTGGAAGAGATCTTCCTGGCGATCGTCGGCGACAAGAAGGGGCCACGATGAGCACGCACGTCCTGACCGACACCAATGTGATGCTCGGCCGCTCGATGCGGCACATCACCCGCAGCCTCGACACGATCATCACCGTCACGATCATGCCGATCGCGTTCCTGCTGCTGTTCCGCTACGTCTTCGGCGGCGCCATCCAGACCGGCGCCGGCAACTACACGAACTACCTGATGCCCGGCGTCCTGCTGATCGCCATCGCCAGCGGCATCTCCTACACCGGCTTCCGCCTCTTCAACGACCTGCAGGGCGGCATCTTCGAACGCTTCAACTCGATGCCGATCGCCCGCTCCTCGGTGCTGTGGGGCCACGTCCTGACCTCGATCGTCTCCAACGCCCTGTCCTGCGCCGTCATTGTCCTAATAGGACTATTGATCGGCTTCCGCTCCTCGGCCGGCGTGCTCGCCTGGCTCGCCGTGATCGGCATCCTGCTGCTGTTCACCCTGGCCCTGACCTGGATCGCCGTGCTGGCCGGCCTCTCCGCCTCCTCCCCGGACGGCGCGAGCGCCTTCTCCTACCCGATCGTCTTCCTCCCCTTCATCAGTTCGGCCTTCGTCCCGACCGACACGATGCCCACCCCGGTCCGCGTCTTCGCCGAGAACCAGCCGGTCACCTCGATCGTCAACTCGATCCGGGCCCTGCTCGACCAGCAGCCGGTCGGCCACGACATCTGGATCGCCCTCGCCTGGTGCGCCGGCATCACCGTCGTCGCGTACGCCCTGGCCATGCGCGCCTACCACCGCAAGATCTCCTGACCCCACCCCGATCGCCCGCCCGGCGCCTCATCCGTTTCGGATGACGCCGGGCGGTCCGGCATCTATCTACGTTGGCCGCATGCGACTCACGCCGGGGCGTCTGGTCGCCGGGGCAGTGGCCCTGGCGCTGCTGTCGGGGATCACCGGCGGTCTGCTCGGCGCGGCCGCGTCCGGTCCGGACGGTGACGGCCGTCCGGCCGCGGCGGCCGCACCGGCCGGGACGGCCTGCGACGTCACCGCGGTGGCCGGTGTGGTCTTCCCGTCCCTGGTCACCGTCAACGTGCGGCGCGGGGCGACCGGCGGGCTCGGCTCGGGCTCGGTGCTCGACCGCGACGGGAACATCCTGACCAACGACCATGTCATCGCCCCGGCGTTCACCGCACCGGCTCCGGGGACGGGCGCGGTCGCCGCGGGGACCATCACCGTCGACTTCGCCCGTGGGGCGGCCGAAGTGCCGGCGACCGTCGTCGGGCGCGACCCGGCCACCGATCTCGCGGTGCTCCGGGTCGACCCGGCCGCGGCCACCCTCACCCCGATCGCGACCGGCGACTCCTCAGCCCTTGTCGTCGGTCAGCCGGTGGTCGCGGCCGGTTCCCCGCTCGGTCTCAACAGCACCATCACCGCGGGCGTGGTCAGCGCCCTCAACCGGTGGATCGACGTGGGCCAGGGCGACGAGCCGGCCGCCCTGGTCAACGCCGTGCAGACCGACGCCGCGGTCAACCAGGGCAACAGCGGGGGCCCGCTCACCGACTGCGCGGGGCGGCAGATCGGGGTCAACTCGGCCGGCGCCCAGCCCCCGGAGGGCGGCGGCGGCAGCATCGGCCTCAACTTCGCCATCCCGATCGACTTCGCCCGCTCGGTCGCGCAGCAGATCATCGAGGCCGGCCGGGCCACCCACCCGGTCATCGGGGTGATGTCGGTGACCGTGACCGACGAGATCGCGCGGGCCACCGGCCTGCCCCGCGGGGCCCTGGTCGAGCAGGTGGTGCCCGGCTTCGGCGCCGCCCGCGGCGGGCTGCGCCCGGGTGACGTGATCACCCAGGTCGCCGGGACCGCGGTCAACAGCACCGATCAGATGCTGGTGGCGATCCGTACGCACAAGCCGGGCGACACGGTCGACCTCCGGTTCAGCCGCGGTGGCGCCGCCCAGAGCGCCCGGGTGCCGGTGACCGAGCCGTGACCACGACCGAGACCTCCACCGCCCAGAAGCTCACCCTGCTCACGATGACCACGATGGTCATCGGCGGGATGGTCGGGGCCGGCGTCTTCTCGCTGCCCCGGCGTTTCGCCCAGGAGACCGGGGTCTACGGCGCGATCATCGCGTGGGCCATCGCCGGGGCCGGCATGCTCATGCTGGCCTTCGTCTTCCAGACCCTGGCGTTGCGCAAACCCGAGCTCGACGCGGGTGTCTACGCGTACGCCAAGGCCGGTTTCGGGGAGTACCTGGGCTTCTTCTCGGCCTTCGGGTACTGGGCCAGCGCCTGCGTGGGCAACGTGACGTACTGGGTCCTGATCATGTCGACCATCGGCACGATCTGGCCGGCCATGGGCGACGGCGACACCCTGCTCGCGATCACCGTCTCCACGGCCGGGATCTGGCTGTTCTTCTACCTGATCCAGCGCGGGGTCAAGGACGCGGCCGCGCTCAACCGGGTCGTCACGGTGGCCAAGGTCGTGCCGATCATCGTCTTCGTCCTGATCGCGCTCTTCCTGCTCGACCCGAAGGTATTCGCCGACAACCTCAGCGGACCGGCCGACTACGGCTCACTTTTCGAGCAGGTCAAGGGCACGATGCTGGTCACCGTCTTCGTCTTCCTGGGCGTCGAGGGCGCGAGTGTCTACTCCCGCCACGCCAAGCGGCGGCGGGACGTCGGACGGGCCACCATCCTGGGTTTTCTCGGCGTGTTCGCGATCTTCGCGTCGGTCACCATCGTCTCGTACGGCATCCTGCCCTCCAGCGAGATCGCCGAGCTGCGGCAGCCGTCGATGGGCGGGGTGCTGGAGGCGGCCGTCGGCACGTGGGGCAAGGTCTTCGTGAGCGCCGGCCTGATCGTCTCGGTGCTCGGCGCGTACCTGGCCTGGACCCTGATGGCGGCCGAGGTGCTGTTCGTGGCGGCCGCCGACGACGACATGCCGCGGTTCCTGCGCCGTACCAAGCGTGGCGACGTGCCCTTCAACGCGCTGCTGCTGACCTCGATCCTGATCCAGGTCGTCCTGATCGTCACTTGGTTCTCCTCCGACGCGTTCAACTTCGCCCTCGACCTGACCAGCGCCCTCACCCTGATCCCGTTCCTGCTCGCCGCCGCGTACGCCCTGAAGTTGGCCCTGACCCGCGAGACCTATGTGGAGCAGCCGCAGGGGCGGGGGCGCGAGCTCACGGTCGGGGTGCTGGCCGTGGCGTACACGATCTTCCTATTGTTCGCCGCCGGGCCTAAGTTCGTGCTGGTCTCGCTGATCATCTACGCCCCGGCCACGCTGCTTTTCGTCCAGGCGCGCCGGGAGCAGGGCCGGCCGCTGTTCGACGGCCGCGAGCTCGTCATTCTCGCCGTCTCGGTCCTTGGCGCCGTCGTCGGCGTCGTGGCGCTCGTGGCGGGCTGGATCTCCATCTGACGACAAGGAGCTGACATGGAACACGGAGTCCATTCGGAGGTCGGCCGGCTGCGCAAGGTGCTGGTCTGCGCGCCCGGGCTGGCCCACCGCCGGCTCACCCCCGGCAACGCCGACGACCTGCTCTTCGACGACGTCATGTGGGTCGAGAACGCGCAGCGCGACCACGCCGACTTCGTCAACAAGCTGCGCAACCGCGGCGTCGAGGTGGTCGAGCTGCACGAGCTGCTGGCCGAGACGATGGCGATCCCCGAGGCCCGCTCCTGGCTGCTCGACCGCAAGATCATCGCGAACGAGGTCGGCCTCGGCCTGCTCGACGACACGCGGGCCTTCCTGGAGGACCTCAAGCCGCGCGAGCTGGCCGAGTTCCTGATCGGCGGCCTGGCCACCGCGGATCTGCCGCCCGAGTTCCGTAAGTCGGCCTACGTGTCGCTGGCCCGCGAGGCGACCGGGGTCCGCGAATATCTGATGCCGCCGCTGCCCAACACCCTCTACACCCGCGACACCACCTGCTGGCTGTACGGGGGTCTGACGCTGAACCCGCTGTACTGGCCGGCCCGGCACGACGAGACCCTGCTGATGAAGGCGATCTACGAATTCCACCCGGACTACGTGGGCTCGAAGGTCTGGTGGGGCGACCCCGAGCAGGACTGGGGCCTGGCCACCTTCGAGGGCGGCGACGTGATGCCGGTCGGCAACGGCGTGGTGCTGGTCGGGATGAGCGAGCGCACCTCGCGCCAGGCCATCACCCAGGTCGCCCAGTCGCTGTTCGCCAACGGCGCCGCCGGGAAGGTCATCGTGGCCGGCATGCCGAAGCTGCGGGCGGCGATGCACCTGGACACGGTCTTCACCTTCGCCGATCGTGACGTGGTCACCCTCTACCCGAACATCGTGGACGGGATCCACCCGTTCACGCTGGTGCCCGGCTCGTGGGGGGTCGACGTGATCGACGAACAGGGCCGGAGTTTCGTCGACGTGGTGGCCGAGTCGCTCGGCTTCAAGCAGCTGCGGGTCATCGAGACCGGCGGGGACGTGTACGCCTCCGAGCGCCAGCAGTGGGACAGCGGCAACAACGCGGTCGCGGTCGAGCCGGGTGTGGTCTTCACCTACGACCGGAACACCCAGACCAACACCCTGCTGCGCCAGGCCGGCGTCGAGGTCATCACGATCGTCGGGGCCGAGCTGGGCCGCGGCCGGGGCGGCGGGCACTGCATGACCTGCCCCCTCGTCCGCGACGCGGTCGACTTCTAGCGATGTCCTTCAAGTACGACGCCCTGGTCCTGTTCCTGGCGTTGTTCGCCCTCTACAGCCCGGTCGCGGCGCTCTCGTCGTACCTGCCCATCGTCCGGCCCTACACGCACGCGGAGCAGGTGCGGCTCGCCCTCGGCCTGGTCGTCAACGTGGTGGTCTTCGTCCTGTTGGCCATCTGGGTCGGCGAGCCGCTGCTGGAGCTGCTCGGGATCAGCACGGCCGCCCTGACCGCGACCGGTGGCATCGCGCTGATCCTGGCCTCGGTGCCGCTGATGACCGGCAGAGTCGGCCCGGCGTCGGCCACCGCGACGGACAAGCCGGCCAAGTCGGTGCTGTTCACGCCGATCACCTTCCCGCTGACGGTCGGCGGGACGACGTTCGCCTTCGGGGTGGCGGCCGCGGCCGACGTCGGCAGTGTCACCGGTCGATTGCTGCTGTCGGTGGCGGCGCTGGCCTACGCGATCGTCACCGGTCTGACCCTTTACGCCGCCGGCCACGTCGAGCGGCGGATCTCCGGGGCGGCCGCGGCCATCCTCGACCGGATCGCCGGCATCCTGCTGACCGCGATCGCCGTGGTCCTGCTGACCAACGGCTTCACCGAGCTCGCCCTGTCCGCGATCGACCGTTTTCAGTAACTTCACAGTTTCACCTTCAGCTGGTTCACAGCCTTCGGGCGGGCCAGGAAGTGACTCTTGCCCGTACCCTGGAAGAGCACGTCAAGGTGCCATTACCTCGTGCCTCAACCTCAAGGGAGGCTGGACACAGTGAAGACTTCGAACCCGGTGCTCTCGCGCCTCGGCCAGGCGGCCGAGCGGGAGCGTACGGCCGGGTACGGGGCGTACGGCCCCGCCGGTGCCGCCCCGGGTTACGGTCAGCCGTACCCGACGGCGCCGGACTACCCCGCCGCTCCGCCCGCCGTGCGCCCGATGACGGTCGACGACGTCGTCGTCAAGACGGTGACGCTGCTCGGCATCACCGGCATCTCGGCCATCGTCGCCTGGAACGTGGTTCCCGACTCCGCGACCGGGGCGGCCTGGATCGGCGCCGCGATCGTCGGCCTGATCCTGGGCTTCGTGATCTCGTTCTCGCGCATGGCCAACCCGGCGCTCGTGGTGGCCTACGCGGTCATCGAGGGCGTCTTCGTCGGCATGGTCTCCAAGACCTACCAGGAGTTCTTCGGCTACGACGGGATCATCCTGCAGGCGGTGACCGCCACCTTCGGCGTGTTCTTCCTGATGGCGGTGCTCTACCGGGCCCGCGTGATCCGGGCGACGCCCAAGTTCACCCGCGGCCTCATCGCCGTCATGGGTGGCCTGTTCGCCGTCATCCTGATCAACCTGGTGCTCTCGCTGTTCGGCTTCAACACCGGCCTGCGTGACAACGGCCCGCTCGGTTACGTCTTCAGCATCGTCTGCATCGTGGTGGCCGCGCTCAGCTTCATCCTGAGCTTCAACGAGGTCGAGGAGGGCGTGCGGATGGGTCTTCCGCAGCGCTACTCCTGGGTGGCCGCCTTCGGCATCCTGGTCAGCCTCGTCTGGCTCTACCTCGAGATCCTGCGCCTGTTGAGCTTCCTGCAAGGCGACGACTGATCTCTCAGCTCGACCGACAGCGCCCGGCCCGTCTCCCCACGGGCCGGGCGCTGTCTTATGGTCGTCCGGTGACTGACTTCGCGACCTCGATCGAGCGGCTGCTCAACCAGGTGCGCCACTGGGAGGCGCCGCGCTGGCGGGCCGACGGCCGTGGCGACAAGGTCTACGCCCTGGTGCAGCGTCTGGCCGATCTGGCCGCCGACGCCGAGGGCCGGCCGCGGCGGGTGGTCCCGCGCGAGTCCGATCTGGTCCTGCCCGACCAGCTCCGGGTGATGGCCGACGACCTGCCGGCCGCTGCCGCCGCCTCCGCCGAAGCGCTCGCGGCCGTCGATTCCGTACGGCAAAGCCTGTAAAAAGCCGACCGCCGAGCCCGGCCGCTCGTGGCAGGCCGGACCCGGCGGAAATCCGGGGTGAAACAGGCCTTAGCTGAGCCGCTCCAGGACGAGGGCCATGCCCTGGCCGCCGCCGACGCACATCGTCTCCAGGCCGATGCTCTTGTCGTGCCAGTCCAGCGAGTTGAGCAGGGTGCCGGTGAGGCGGGCGCCGGTCATGCCGAACGGGTGGCCCACCGCGATGGCGCCGCCGTTCACGTTCAGCTTCTCGATCGGGATGCCCAGGTCCTGGTACGAGGGGATGACCTGGGCCGCGAAGGCCTCGTTGATCTCGACCAGGTCGACGTCGCCGATGGTCATGCCGGCCCGCTTCAGGGCCTGCCGGGACGCCTCGACCGGGCCGAGGCCCATGATCTCGGGGCTGAGCGCGGTGACGCCGGTCGAGACGATCCGGGCCAGCGGCGTGATGCCCAGCTCGCGGGCCTTGGTGTCGCTCATGACGACCACGGCCGCGGCGCCGTCGTTGAGCGGGCAGCAGTTGGCCGCGGTGACCCGGCCGTCGGGCCGGAAGACCGGCTTGAGCTGGGAGACACCCTCCAGCGTGACGCCGGGGCGGGGGCCGTCGTCGGTCGCCACGACCGTGCCGTCGGGCAGCGTGACCGGGGTGATCTCGCGCTCCCAGAAACCGTCGGCGATCGCCTTCTCGGCCAGGTTCTGGCTGCGGACGCCGAACTCGTCCATCTCCTCGCGGCTGATGCCCTTGATCTGGGCGAGGTTCTCCGCGGTCTGGCCCATCTGGATGTAGATGTCCGGGAGCTTCCCGTCCTCGCGCGGGTCGTGCCACGTCCGGCCGCCCTCGGCGAGGGCCTGGGTGCGAGCCCGGGCCTCGTCGAACTTCGCGTTCTCCCAGCCACCGCCGACCAGCGCCTGGGCCTCGGACGGCAACCCGTCGGAGCTGCCCCGGGCGTACCGGGAGACGGTCTCGACCCCGGCCGAGAGGAAGATGTCGCCCTCGCCGGCCTTGATGGCGTGGAACGCCATCCGGGTGGTCTGCAGCGAGGACGAGCAGTAACGCGTGACGGTGGCGCCCGGCAGGCCGTCGAGGCCGAGTTGGGTGGCGACCACGCGGGCCATGTTGAAGCCCTGCTCGCCCCCGGGAAGCCCGCAGCCGAGGTAGAGGTCCTCGATCAGTGTCCGGTCGAGCTGCGGCACCTTGCTCAGGGCCGCGTCGATGATGGTGGTGGCAAGGTCGTCGGGACGCAGATCCCTCAGCGATCCCTTGGCGGCGCGGCCGATGGGGGATCGGGCGGTGGCGACGATGACAGCTTCCGGCATGGAGTCAATTTAACTCGCGGGTAACTTAGCCGGAAGCACAACTTCGTCACACAGCCGTCATATGCGCTTACTGAACGGAGGAGAGGGCGGCCTTCACGACCGCCGGGTAGAGGGCGTGCGCCCAGACCCGGTAACCGTCGGCCGAGGGATGGAAGCCGTCGTAGCACAGCGTGCCGGCGTCGGCCCGGAACACCGCGCCTGTCTCCTCGGCCAGGTCGACCACCGCGCCGCCGGCCGCTGTGACCGCCTTGGCCTGCGCTTTCGCCATGCGGCGGCCCATCACGCCGGCCACCTGCCGCAGCGGGGGAGCGATGGCCCGCAGCGCGCCCAGGTCGGGGCAGGTGCCCACGACGACCCGGACGCCCGCGTCCCGCAGTCGCCGCACCGCCGTGCCGAGCTGGGCCGCCGACTCCTCGGGGCTGCGCAGGCTCGTCGCGTCGTGGGCGCCGATCAGCACCACCGCCACGTCGGGCCGGTCACCCAGTAAGGCCCGGGCCACCTGCGTGCCCAGGTCGGCCGAGCGCGAGCCGGCCACGCCGACGCTGGAGAGCAGCACGTGCCGCTCGCCGGTCTCGGCCGTGCCCTCGGCCAGCAGCCGGGCCAGCTGGCCACCGACCGTCTCGGAGAGCCACTCCACGCCCACCCCGATCGCCGCCGAGTCACCCAGCAGCACCAGGCGCAGCGGCGGGGCCGAGACCCGGCCCATCGACGTGCGCAGGGCCAGGCCCATGGTCGGCTTCGCGTACCGCCGGGCCTTGGCGGCGAGGATCTCGCCCACCAACAGGGCGGCGCCACCCACGGCGCCGGCGAGCAGACCGGTGGCCGTGGCCTTGCCGATCCGTGCGTTGAGCCCCGCCATGTCGCCTCCCTGCCTATTGATCCTCTGGGGTCCACCCTACGGCGCTCGACGCTGAGCGGCCGCTCGGAACCGTCGTAGTCCCACCGTCGGCCGGGGCCGGCCGATGGCCGAACCAGTGCCGCGGCTCGCCGAACCACGGGTGGCGCCGCAGCACCGCCCAGCGGCCGTGCGCGCTCACCTCGGTGCCCGCCGCCCGCACCGCCTCGTGCGCGGCCTCCTCCAGGCTGTGGACGCCCTCGGTGGCCACCGGCCGGGTGCGGTCGTCCTCGCCCAGCGAAGCCATCAACGTCGGCATCACCACGGCCGCGGCCCGGGCGTACCCCTCGGCGGACGGGTGGAAACGGTCGGAGCTGAACATCCGGACCGGATCGGCGATGAACATCGGGCCCAGCAGGTTGCCCAGCGACACCGTGCGCCCGCCGGCCTCGACCACGGCGACCGTCTGAGCGGCGGCCAGATCACGGCTCCACTTGCGGGCCAGCCAGCGCAAAGGCGGCTTGATGGGCTGGATCGCGCCGATGTCGGGGCAGGTGCCGACCACGACCTTGCACCCGGTGGCGCGCAACCGGCGCACCGCCTCGCCCAGATGGCGCACAGCGCCGGCCCGGTCCGAGTAGTGGGTGACGTCGTTCGCGCCGATCAGGATCACGGCCACGTCGGGCTCGTGCTCCAGGGCGGCGTCCACCTGGTACGGCAGGCCGGACGACATGGAGCCGACCACGGCCAGCCGGTGCAGCCGGACGGGCCGGTGCAGCCGCCGCGACACGCCGGTGGCCAGCAGCGCCCCGGGTGTCTCGCGCGGACGGTGCACGCCGTACCCGGCGGCCGACGAGTCGCCCAGGACGACCATGGTCAGCGGCTTGCCGCCGAATTTCGCCCCGTACACGCCGTCGCCCCGTGGCGGGGGCGCCTCGGCCATGGGAATCACACGCCGCGCGTCCGCGGCCTGCCGCAGCAGCAGCCCGGCCGACACGGCGGTCAGCCCGGCCAGCGCACCCGTCACGCCGCCGAGCACCCGCCCGGCCAGCTTGATCCGGCGCCAGTCGTCCGCGGTGATCTGGATGGTGGTCACGGGCTCCCTCGCTCGCGGGTCAAAACAACGCCAGTAGGGAATTACGAGGCTAACGCGCGACGGCGAGAGGTAATCATGGCGCGCCCAAGTCATGCTGGAGTAGCGGAGAGGGGAACATCATGGCGAAAACACTGAAACGTGCGGCGGCGTTCAGCGCGCTGACCAAGGCACTCGTGTCCGGCGCCCGGGGCGGCCCGTCGCTGAGCAAGCGGGTCGCGGCCATCCCGCGCATGCTCAAGGCCACCGCGAGCGGCAAGTACGACGGCGGCATGCGGCTGGCCCTGATGACCGCCGCCACCGTCTACGTCGTGTCGCCGATCGACGTCGTCCCCGAGGCCTTCCTACTGGTGCTCGGCCTGGCCGACGACGCCGTCATGATCGCCTGGCTGGCCGGGGCGGTGCTCGCCGAGACCGAGCGCTTCCTGGAGTGGGAGAGGCAGCGGGATCGGATCGTCGTAGTCTAGGGCGTGCGCTACTACGACAACGTCGTCGACATCATCGGGGACACCCCCCTGGTCAAGCTGAACAAGGTCACCGAGGGCATCGCCGCCACGGTGCTGGCCAAGGTCGAGTACTTCAACCCGGGCGGTTCGGTCAAGGACCGGATCGCCCTGCGGATGGTGCTCGACGCGGAGGAGGCCGGCCTCCTCAAGCCCGGTGGCACCATCGTCGAGCCGACCAGCGGCAACACCGGGGTCGGCCTGGCCCTCGTCGCGCAGCGGCGCGGCTACAAATGCGTCTTCGTCTGCCCCGACAAGGTCAGCGAGGACAAGCGGAACGTCCTGAAGGCGTACGGCGCCGAGGTCGTCGTCTGCCCGACCGCGGTCGCCCCCGAGGACCCGAGGTCGTACTACAACGTCTCCGACCGCCTGTCCCGCGAGATCCCCGGCGCCTGGAAACCCGACCAGTACAGCAACCAGGCCAACCCGCGCTCGCACTACGAGCAGACCGGCCCCGAGCTGTGGAAGCAGACCGACGGCCGGATCACCCACTTCGTGGCCGGCGTGGGCACCGGCGGCACGATCACCGGCGTCGGCCGCTACCTCAAGGAACAGGGCCCGGTGAAGGTCATCGGGGCCGACCCGGAGGGCTCCGTCTACTCCGGCGGCACCGGCCGTCCCTACCTCGTCGAGGGCGTGGGCGAGGACTTCTGGCCCACCACGTACGACCGCTCGCTGGCCGACGGCATCATCGAGGTCTCCGACTCCGACTCCTTCGAGATGACCCGCCGCCTCGCCCGCGAGGAAGGGCTGCTCGTCGGCGGCTCCTGCGGCATGGCCGTGGTGGCCGCGCTCGAGGTGGCCCGCAAGGCCGGCCCCGACGACGTGATCGTGGTGCTCCTGCCCGACGGCGGCCGCGGCTACCTGTCCAAGATCTTCAACGACGACTGGATGGCCCGCTACGGCTTCCTGCGTACGGTCGAGGGCCAGCCCACCGTGGCCGACGCCCTGGAGAGCAAGGGCGGCACCATGCCACCCCTGATCCACGTCCACCCGACCGAGACCGTCCGCGACGCCATCGACTACATGCGGGAGTACGGCGTCTCCCAGCTCCCGGTCCTCAAGGCCGAGCCCCCGGTCGTCACCGGCGAGGTGGCCGGCTCGATAGCCGAGAAGGCCCTGCTGGACGCGCTGTTCACCGGCCAGGCCCACCTGCACGACACGATCGAGCGCCACATGGGCGACCTCCTCCCCATGATCGGCGGCGGCCAGCCCGTCAGCGAGGCCGTCGCCCTGCTCGAGAAGGCCGACGCGGCGATGGTCCTGATCGACGGCAAGCCCGCCGGCGTCCTGACCCGCCAGGACCTCCTGGCCCACCTGTCCTGACCCAGCGACCGAGCCCGCCGCGCTGATCGAGCCCGGCGGGCCCGCCCTGGCCCGGTTCCGGGAAAATCTGTACAGACTTCGCGCCATCTGCTGCCGGCTTCAATTAGCCGGGCCGGCACGCTGAACCGGCACGGAGCGCCGGGGTAGACCGAAATCCCGAACTCCGTGCCGGCTGTCAGTCGAGTTCGGCGGGCACCGTGACCACGTCGACCAGGGCGTTCTTGCGGAGCAAGGTCATGGGGAGCTGCTGGCCGATGGCGGGGCCCAGCATGAGCTGCTGGAGCTCCTGGACGGTCTGCACCGGTTTGCCGCCGGCGGTGAGCAGGATGTCGCCCAGGTAGATGCCGGCCTGGCCGGCGGGGCTGCCGGGGACGACCTCGACCACGCGCAGGCCCAGTTTCTGGTCGATGCGGGCGGCCAGCTGCGGGGGCAGCGGGGTGGGTACGCCCGCGACGCCGAGCCAGGCTCGGCGGACCCGGCCGGAGGCGACGAGCTCGCCGATGATCGAGCGGGTGGTGGCGTTGATCGGGACGGCCAGGCCGAGGCCGTAGCCGGCGACCGCCGTGTTGATGCCGACGACCGTGCCGGTGGAGTCGGCCAGGGCCCCGCCCGAGTTGCCGGGGTTGAGGGCGGCGTCGGTCTGGATGACGCTGTCGATGATCCGTACGCGGCGGCCGTCGCGGGCCGGCAGGGAGCGGCCGAGCCCGGACACCACGCCGGCGGTCACCGAGCCGGCGAGACCCATCGGGTTGCCGACGGCCACCACGAGCTGGCCGATCTGCAGGGTGTCGGCGTTGCCGAGCGGGGCGGCCGGCGCGCCCGAGTTGTGCACCCGCACCACGGCCAGGTCGGAGAGCGCGTCGGACCCGACCACGTCGAATTTCGTCTCGGTGCCGTCGGCGAAGGTGGCCGTACCACCGTTGGCGCCCGCGACTACGTGCGCATTTGTCAGGAGAAAACCGTCATCGGTGAAGGTGACCGCCGAGCCGGCGCCGGCGCCGCGGGCGGTACGGACCGACAGAGCGGCCACGGAGGGCAGGAGCTTGGCGGCGACCCCGGTCACCACACGGCTGTAGGCATCGAGCGCCCCAGATTCGACACCCGTGTGTTCGGTATCCATGACGGGCTCAACATCGGTGTGAGCGGGGTCGATGCCCGCGGGGGATAAGCCCACGGCGAACGTGCCAGTCACGCATAGTCGCCACAGTCGCACAGAAAGTCCGACCGGAGGATGGCGCTGGGCGGTTGTATGGGTCGTGACAGTCGCATGACGAACGGCGGGGGTGGGGAATGGTCATCGCCGACCGGCCGGTGCCAACCGACATTGTGGACCGACTTCTCTGGCGGGACGCCCAGAGCATGCTCGGGCGCCACACCGAGGCGGGTCACGACGGCAACTGTGTCTGGTGTGGATGGCGCTGGCCGTGTGCTCCGCGCCGGCTGGCCGAGCGGGCCGAGGCGGCCTCCCGGCGGCCCTGGCGGGAAGCGTGGACCGTACGCCACGACCTGAACAGCATTCGCGGGTTGCCGGCGATGCAGCACAAGCGCCCGCAGAACCGCGGCTACTTCAACTGAACAAAGACTTTGGACGTCGCCGTCCGCTTGACCTCCCCCGGCAGGCCACGGCTTGACAGCCCGGTGACGTCCCTCCCGGCGGTGAGTTCGCTGCGCCCCGCCAGCGCGGCGTCCTCCCGCATCAGGACCCGCCCTTGAACTGGCCAGGACCGGCACGCCTCCGCCGGTCCAGCGCCTCCGGCCAGGCGCGACCCCCGGTTCGGGCGGGGCGGTTGGCGGGAGCGCGTGACCACAGGTTCCCCCGTTCCATCTCGGTCGCGCGCTCCCGCCCAACCATCACCGTGCAAGATCGAATGAGTAGCGCAACTGCCGCACCGGCACCCCGTTGATCGGCTCGACGCGGTCGGCGCCGTCCGGCTTCCAGCCGCCGCGCTCGTAGAAGCGGCGCGCCACGTCGTTGCCCTCGAGCACCCAGAGCACGGCCCGCTCCTCACCCAGCCCGCGCAGCTGCTCGAGCGCGTTGACCATCAGCTCGCGGCCCACGCCGGTGCCGACCAGTTCGGGCGCCACATGGATCGCGTACAGCTCGGAAGCCCCTGGGGTCTCGCTGGGCCCGGCGTAAGTGAACCCGACGATCTCGCCGTCCACCACGGCGACCGTCATCTCGTGCGTGTCGCGCTCCCACTTGTAGCGCTCGGCCCACCACTCGCCGAAGCCCTCTTCGGACCGCGCGCCCAGCACCTCCGGGTCGAGGAGGTGCGCATAAGCGGCGACCCGGGAGCGCTGGTGCACGGCGCCCACCGCATAAAGGTCAACTTCCTTGGCCGTACGGAGGGACAGGCTCATCGCTCGACGGTAGCGGGGCGGCGCGCGGGCACCGGGACGCGCATGAGGTCCTCCGCGATCACGATCTCACCGGGGAACTCGGGCCCCGCCTCCTCGAGGAAGCGCCCGGCGTCGGCGTAGCGCTGCGAGAAGTGGGTCAGCACCAGTTTCCGTACGCCCGACTCACGCGCCACCGACGCCGCCTGAGCGGCCGTCAGATGACCGACAATGGCTGCCATCTCCGCGTCCTCGGTCAGGAAGGTCGACTCGATGACGAGCAGGTCGACGCCCTCGGCCAGCTTGTAGACGTTGTCGGTGAGGCCGGTGTCCATGATGAAGGCGAAGCTCTGACCCGGGCGCTCGACGCTGACCTGCTCCAGGGTCACGTCGCCGAGGCGGCCCGCGCGCTGCAGCTCGCCGACGGCCGGCCCGGTGATGCCGTGCGCGGCCAGCAGCTCGGGCACCATCCGCCGGGCATCGGGCTCGTCCCACCGGTACCCGTACGTCGGCAGTGAATGCCAGAGCGGCAGCGCGGTGAGGCGCCCCGCCGGGGTCTCGGCCGAGAAGCTCGCGCCCTCGATCGGCGCGGCGACGATGTCGGCGTTGTCCCAGTAGCTCGTGGCGTGCCGCAGCCGGTCGTAGAACTCCTGGCCGGCGCCGGGGTAGTGCACGGTCACCGGATGCGGCACCTTGTCGAGCGAGATGCGCTGCAGGATGCCGGGCAGGCCGAGGCTGTGGTCGCCGTGGAAGTGGGTGATGCAGATGTGCCGGATGGGGGTGACCGGGAGGCCGGCGAAGAGCATCTGGCGCTGGGTGCCCTCGCCCGGGTCGAAGAGGAACACCTCGTCGTCCCAGCGCAGCAGGTAGCCGTTGTGGTTGCGATGCCGGGTCGGCACCTGGCTCGCGCTGCCCAGAATGACCAGCTCGCGCATGAGACGTCCCCCGAAATGAAGCGACCCCTGGGGACTTCCACGCACGAGTGCGTGGTCCGGTCGGACTAGGCCGGATCCCCAGGGGTCGGGTGGCTGTCTGGTATTCGCCGAACCGCTGCCACACGGTCCCGACGTATTACTTCGAACGAAGCTGTCGAGGACAGCGGCTAGCGGACAGCCACCTCACGAGTCCCGTTGCTATACAACTTCGGACCACCTCCCTTCACGTGTACGGCCACGTTATCCACCCGAGGGGCCCTTCGCCAATGCTTTTTGAATCACTACAGACGAGGGAATACCCGCGGGGACATTTCGGTGCCTTCCACCGCGAGCGAGGCCGGGCCGACGATCAGCGGATCCGGGGTCCCGACGACCTCGGGGTCCTTGTTCTCGTAGTCGAACCGGTTGAGCACGTGCCGCATCGCCTCGAGCCGGGCCCGCTTCTTGTCGTTGCTCTTCACCACGGTCCACGGCGCGTCGGCGGTGTCGGTGTAGAAGAACATCGCCTCCTTGGCCTCCGTGTAGTCGCCCCACTTGTCGAGCGAGGCCAGGTCGTTCGGCGAGAGCTTCCACTGCCGTACCGGGTCGACCTGACGGATGGCGAAACGGGTCCGCTGCTCCTGCTGGGTCACCGAGAACCAGAACTTGACCAGGTGGATGCCGGAGCGCACGAGCATCCGCTCCAGCTCGGGGGTCTGCCGCATGAACTCGAGGTACTCGGCCCGGGTGCAGAAGCCCATGACCCGCTCCACGCCGGCCCGGTTGTACCAGGACCGGTCGAACAGCACGATCTCGCCCGCGGCCGGCAGGTGGGCGATGTAGCGCTGGTAGTACCACGAGGTGCTCTCGCGCTCGTTCGGCTTCTCCAGCGCCACCACCGACGCGCCACGCGGGTTCAGGTGCTCCATGAAGCGCTTGATCGTGCCGCCCTTGCCGGCGGCGTCCCGGCCCTCGAAGAGGACCACCAGACGCTCACCGGTCGACTTGCACCAGTTCTGCAGTTTCAGCAGCTCGATCTGGAGCAGCCGCTTCTGATGGTCGTACTCCTGCCGGGACATCCGTTCGTCGTACGGATAGTCCTCGCGCCAGGTGTCGACCGGGCTGCCGTCCGCGTTGAGCAGCACCGGGTCGTCGTCATCGTCGTCGGCCACCCGATAGCCGTCGAGCTCGGCGATGGAACCGTCGTACGGCTCGCTGTACTGCTCCTGGACCTCTTCGAACTCCGCCTCCGCCTGCATGACCGTCATACTTACCCAGCGAAAGTGAACATCAGCCGATCCATTTCCTAAGGTTCTTCTTCCGCGAGGACTCCACCACGGGCGGCAGCTGCGCGTGGGTCTCGACGCCGACCTGCTCCTAACGCCCGTAGAGCACGCCGAACCAGAAAGCCTCCTCGCCGCTGCCGCCGATCTCCTGCAGCAGCTCGCGGGCGACCACCGAGTCCTGGTGGGCGCCGAGCACGTCCTGCAGCTCGGTCAGGGCGTCGACCAGCTGCTTGCCCGGCTTGCCGGCCCGCGGGGCGAAGACCTCGACCGCGTAACGGGCCCGCTTGTAGGCCTTGCGGGCGTCGTGCAGCTCGTGGTCGATGCCGTCGGCCAGGGCCTGGTCGAGCAGCGCGTCGGCCTTGGTCAGGCTCTTGGCGGCCCGCTTGAGCGGATCCTTCTCGGTGGTCTGCTGCTCGGCCAGGCGGTCGATGCGGTCGAGCAGGGCCAGGTAGCGCTCGCTCTCCAAGGCCTCGGCCAGGGCGGCCCGGCCCCGCTCGACCTGCGCGTCCAGATGCTCGCGGATGCGGGCGGCGACCGGCGCGAACTGCGGGCCGTCCTCGATCTCGGCCAGCAGCTTCTGCTCCTGGACCTGGCCGTCGCGCACCTCGCCCAGCAGGTCGGCCAGCCACTTGAGCTCGTCGCCGATCTCCTGGGCGTCGCCGAAGCTGCGCTTGAACGTCTTCAGGGTGCTGCGCAGCCGCCGCGTGCCGACGCGCATCTTGTGCACCGCCTCGGCCTCACCCTGGCGTACGCCCGGGTCGAACCCGGTGATGGCGTCACGCTGCTCACGGACGTACGCCAGCACGGGGTCCTTGGGGGTTTTGGACGGCTTGCCCGGTTCGGGGTTGCCGAGGGCCCGGGCGACCTTGGAGGGGCCCGCGGCTGGGCGCGCGCCGGCCGCCTCGAGCGCCCGGCCGATCCTGGCCAGCAGCTTCGGGGTGCCGTCGACCAGCTCGACCTCGACCTCCTGCCAGCGCTGCTCCCGGCCGTCCCGCTCGGCGATCACCTGATCCTGCGCGATCAGGGCGAGCGTGGTGCCGTCGGCCTTCTTGAGCGGCGTCTCGACCCGATGCGTGCGCAGGCGGGCGATCGGCTTGAGCTCCCGCCGCCGGATGATCGACCGGACCAGGCCCGCCAGCTCGCTGGGCACGATGTCCGGCTGGCCGTTGAGCGGCAGGCGGTGCTCCTTGCGGCTGAAACCCTCACCGGGCGTCTTCAGATGCCAGCCCGCGTCGGCGCCCCCGCTCCGGCGGCGCAGCGTCCGCCGGTGGCGCAACAAGGTCAGCTCGTCGGTGTCGAAGTAGGTGGCGTCGAGGTCGTGCGTCTCCGCCCCATCGACACGAAAAACACCCGATTCGCCGGCGAAGTCCGGCAACGAGAAGCCGTCGGGCACGTCGTATTTGAGTTCCGTTTCGCTGGCGATCTCCATGTGTTCATGGTGCCCGACTTCCCCCGCTCGACACAGAGAACTGATTGGCAGGTTGTGCACAGCCGGATCTCAGCTTGGTCGGGCATCGTGGTGGCCTACTTCTCGTAGGAGGTACCAGCGTGGAGAAGCCCGACCGCCGCCCGGTGTCCCTGGCCGGCCTCGGCCTGATCGGGGCCGGGGCCGTCCTCGGCCTCGCCCTCACCGGCCCGGCCTCGGCCGCCCCGTCGTCGTCCTCGTCCCCCTCGGCCGCACCGGCCACGTCGACGTCGATCGATCAGCCTTCGAAACCCGCCAAGGAAGACTCCTAGACCCCGGCCGTGCGCACGGTGCGCAGGTAAAGGGCACGCGAATAGGCGGCGGAGGCCGCGCTGTAATACATCGTCGCCAGCCCGACATGGAAGCTGTTGTTGGTCAGCGCGTTCTTGGCGTTGGCCGACGCCGACCAGCGGATCTCCGCATCCGACTCGCTGATGCCCTTGCGGGCACACCGCAGCCGGTTCATCTCCTTGCCCGTCTTCCAGGTCTCGAGCGCCGCCTCGGCCTCCCGCATCATCGCCCGCGCCTGCTCGGCCAGCGACTCGGCAAGATCCCAGGCATGACGCTCCTCGTCAACGAAGAAGGACGGCATGACCCACCTCCCGACGTTCCGCTCCTGGCCCCAGTGTGCGGATCATGTCGGGACATGTCGATCTTTTCCACCCTGACGCATGAATCAAGGACCCGATGTCACACCGGCAGCGGACCCCTGACCGCCGACGCCAACTCCATGATCTTTCGATTTGCCGAGACGCGGCAGGGCCTTCGATTCCAGGATCCCGACCACGAGCGCCTGCGCGATCACGTCCCTGGATTGGACGGCCCGCATCACCGCCTGCGAAACCAGGATCGCTCCGTAGCCGAATGCAAGACCGGTCAGTGCGACCCGCAGGCCGATCGGTAGAGATGATCGCCAGGCCGCCGGCGCGAGGAGGGCTACCAGCGGTACAGCGATGTTCAGCCGGAAGGCGCTCTCGGCCAGGAAGATGAACGACTTCTTCCGACGGTCGAACGTCACGAAGGCTTGCGACTACCTCAAGCCCCACATGTACCGGCTGGCCAGCGAGGTTGCTGCTGACATCGCCAACTGGCTTCGCCAGAAGGCAGAGCGTTGGCGCTCAGCCCCGGCGCCGGTCTCCGCACACACCTCACGCCATGCACGAAGTGGCGGGTCGACCGCCGGCGGATGGCAAGGCAGAAACGAACTGAGCCCGCCCTCGCCTAAGCGAGCGCGAGCCCAGGTCGATAGATCGTCAGTTGGTGCGGGCCACGCCCACCGGGCAGGTCATGCCGTTGGGGCCGTGGTTGCAATAGCCGTACGGGTTCTTCGCGTCCGACAGGTACTGCTGGTGGTAGTCCTCGGCGTAGAAGTAGCCGCCGAGGGGGCGGATCTCGGTCGTGATCTGGCCGTGGCGGGCGGCGGTGACGATGGGCTGGAAGGCGTCCCGGGAGGCCTGGGCGATCCGCGCCTGGTCGTCGGTGGTGGTGTAGATGGTCGAGCGGTACTGGGTGCCGACGTCGTTGCCCTGGCGCATGCCCTGGGTCGGGTCGTGGTTCTCCCAGAAGGCCTTCAGCAGGTCCTCGTACTGGATCTGGCTGGGGTCGTAGACGACCTGGACGACCTCGGCGTGGCCGGTGGAGCCGGAGCAGACCTCTTCGTACGTGGGGTTCCGGGTGAACCCGCCGGCGTAGCCGACCGAGGTCGAGTAGACGCCGGGCAGCCGCCAGAAGATGCGCTCGGCGCCCCAGAAGCAGCCCATTCCGAAGACGGCGATCTCGAGACCCTCCGGCCATGGTCCCTGCAGCGGGGTGCCCAGCACGACGTGCTCGGAAGCTACCGGCATCTCGAGGGGGCGGCCCGGCAGGGCCTGGTCGGGGGTCACCATCTCGGGCTTGCGGAACCGTAGGAACACGGTCACTCCCTTCATCCGGTGTCTACAACACCGGGGTCACCCCAGTTGTTTCGCGATCAGCGCGGCGTACGACGTGGCCTCCTCATCGCTGTCGTAGCGGTGCCGGGGCCAGAAGAAGCCGCGCAGCCCGTCGCCCTTGGTGCGCGGCACGACGTGGAAGTGGAGGTGTGCCACCGACTGCGACACCACGTTGTTGTTCGCCACAAATGTCCCCTGCGCCCCCAGCGCCGGCGGCACCGCCGCCGCCACCTGCTTCACAAGTCCGAAAAACCCTGGCAAAAGCGAAGAAGGCAGCTCGGGCAGCGTCACGACATGGGTGCGAGGAACGAGAAGCACGTGGCCCTTGAAAACCGGGCGGGTGTCCAGGAAACCGACACCGTCGGGGGAGTCGACCACCTTGAAAGCGGGCACCGTCCCCGCCACGATGCCACAGAACACACAGTCGGCCACCAGCTGAGACTAGCCTTGCCCAGCATGACGGCTAACGACTACGGGTTCGACACCCTCGCCATCCACGCCGGCCAGGAGCCGGATCCACGGACCGGCGCGGTGGTGCCTCCGATCTACCAGACGAGCACGTACGCCCAGGATGCCGTCGGCGCCCCGCGGCTCGGCTACGAGTACAGCCGGTCGAGCAACCCGACCCGTGACGCGCTCCAGGAGTGCCTGGCGGCGATCGAGGGCGGCCGGCGCGGGCTGGCGTTCGCGAGCGGCCTGTCGGCCGAGGACACGCTGCTGCGTACGGTGTGCCGGCCGGGCGACCACGTGGTGATCCCCGACGACGCGTACGGCGGGACCTTCCGTCTCTTCTCGAAGGTCCTGGAGAACTGGGGTCTGGACTGGACGGCGGTGCCGCTGGAGGACCTCGACGCGGTACGGGCCGCGTTCCGGCCTGGCCACACCAAGGTGATCTGGGCCGAGACGCCGACGAATCCGCTGCTCAACGTGGCCGACATCGCCGCCCTGGCCGGTCTCGCCCACGAGTACGACGCGCTGCTGGTCGTCGACAACACCTTCGCCTCGCCCTATCTGCAGCAGCCGCTCGGGCTGGGCGCGGATGTCGTGGTGCACTCGACGACCAAGTATCTCGGCGGTCACTCCGATGTGGTCGGCGGCGCGCTGATCACGGCGACCGACGACCTCGGCGACCAGCTCGCCTTCAACCAGAACGCCATGGGTGGGGTGAACGGTCCCTTCGACGCGTGGCTGACGCTGCGGGGGATCAAGACCTTGGGTGTACGCATGGAGCGGCACTGCGACAACGCCGAGCGCATCGTCGGTTACCTCCGGGAGCATCGCGCCGTGGCGAGCGTCCTCTACCCGGGGCTGGAGAATCACCCCGGTCACGAGGTCGCGGCGAAGCAGATGCAGCGCTTCGGCGGCATGGTGTCGTTCCGCGCGGCCGGCGGCATGGAGCAGGCGATCGCGATCTGCAACAAAACGAAGCTCTTCGTGCTCGCCGAGTCACTGGGCGGGGTCGAGTCGCTGATCGAGCACCCGGGTCAGATGACACACCTGTCCGCTGCGGGCTCCGCGCTTGAAGTCCCCGCCGATCTCGTGCGACTGTCTGTCGGCATCGAGACCGTTGACGATCTGCTTGCCGACCTGGAGCAGGCATTGGGCTGATTTACGGAGAAAAGATGACGGACGGGACGACCTGGGTCGGCGCCACCGCGAAGCAGATCGCCCGGGCGGTGCGGCGCGGCGACGTGACCGCCACCCAGGTCGTGGCCGACCACCTCGAGCAGATCGCGATCACCGACCCGTCGCTCGACGCGTTCCGGGTGGTGCGCGGCGGTGAGGCCATCACCGAGGCCGAGAAGGTCGACGACCAGGAGGACCTGGCCAATCTCCCGCTGGCCGGCGTGCCGGTCGCGGTCAAGGAGAACACCGCGGTGGCCGGGCTGCCGGTCTGGTCCGGCTCGGCGGCGGTGCGCTCGGCTGTCGCCGAGGAAGATCACGAGGTCGTACGCCGGCTTCGCGGCGCCGGGGCCGTGGTGGTGGGCGTGACCCGGATGCCGGAGATGGGCCTGTGGGCCGTCACCGACGACGCCGAGGTGGCCACGCGCAACCCGTGGGACCTGGACCGTACGCCCGGTGGCTCGTCGGGCGGGTCGGCCGCCGCGGTGGCCGCGGGCCTGGTCCCGATCGCGCACGGCAACGACGGGCTCGGCTCGATCCGCATCCCGGCCGCGTGCTGCGGTCTGGTCGGCCTCAAGCCGGGCCGCGGCGTCGTCCCGGCCGAGCTGGGCCGGGACAACTGGTTCGGCCTGGTCGAGAACGGCGTGCTGACCACGACGGTGGCCGACTCGGTGGTCGGCTTCTCGGTGCTGGCCGGCCGTGACCCGATCAAGCTGGTCGAGCCGTCCCGGTTGCGCATCGGTGTCTCCACCCGCTCACCGGTGGCCGGCATCCGTCTCGACGAGCCCAACGCGGAGGCCGTGACGACCGCGTCCAAGCTGCTCGTGCAGGCCGGCCATGACACCTTGACAGCCCATCCGGCCTATCCCCAGTCGCTCGGCGTTGGCACGCTGGCCACCTGGTTCGCCTCGGCCTACGTCGAGTCGCGGGACTACGACCTCGCGCAGCTGCAGCCGCGGACCCGCCAGCACATCCGGCTCGGCAAGTGGGCCATGCGCAGCGGCCTGGTCCGCCAGAAGCAGCGCGACGCGTTCCGCGAGCGGTCGATCGGCTTCTTCGCCGACCGCTCGATCGACCTGCTGCTCACTCCCGCCCTGGCCACCGCGCCGCCGTTGGCCGACGGGCACGCGGGCGGGTCCTGGCGGGCGAACATGAGCGCGAGCATGCGCTACGCCCCGTACGCCGCGCCGTGGAATGTCGCCGGCCTGCCGGCCATCGTCGTCCCGATGGGCGTCCGTCCCGACGGCCTGCCGGTCGGGGTGCAACTGGTCGGGCCGCCCGACTCGGAGCCGCTGCTGCTGGCGGTGGCCGGCCAGTTCGAAGTGATGAACCCCTGGAGGCGTCACGCCTTCGGATAGGTCAGTGGCACGATTCAGGTCATGACTGGTGCCCCCCTGCCGCTCGATCTGCTGACGCTCTCCGACATCGAGGCGGCGCGGCGGCTGCTGACCGGCGTGGTCAAGACCACCCCGCTGATCGACTCCCGCCCGCTGACCGAGATCACCGGCGTCGACGCCTGGCTGAAGTGCGAGAACCAGCAGCGGGCGGGCTCGTACAAGGTGCGCGGCGCGTACACCCGGATCAGCCGGCTCTCCGAGGCCGAGCGGTCCCGCGGGGTGGTCGCGGCCAGCGCCGGCAACCACGCGCAGGGGGTGGCGCTGGCGGCCGAGCTGCTCGGCGCCCGGTCCACGGTCTTCATGCCCGAGGGGGCGCCGCTGCCCAAGGTCACGGCGACCCGGGGGTACGGCGCGGCCATCGAGTACGCGGGCACGAGCGTCGACGACTCGCTCGTGGCGGCCCAGGAGTTCGCCGAGAAGACGGGCGCGGTGCTGATCCACCCGTTCGACCATCCGGACGTCATCGCCGGTCAGGGCACCGTCGGCCTGGAGATCCTCGACCAGCTCCCGGCCGCGGCCACGATCATCACGGCGGTCGGCGGTGGCGGGCTGATCTCGGGCATCGCGGTCGCGGCCAAGGCGCTGCGGCCGGACATCCGGGTGGTCGGCGTGCAGGCGGCCGGCGCCGCCGCGTACCCGCCCTCGCTCGCCGCCGGGTCGCCGCAGAAGCTGGCCCAGGGCGTCACGATCGCCGACGGCATCTGCGTGCTGCGGCCCGGCGACCTGAACTTCGCGCACGTCAGCAAGCTGGTGGACGAGGTCGTCACGGTCACCGACGAGGATCTGTCGGCGGCGTTGCTGGTGCTGCTCGAGCGGCACAAGATGGTGGTCGAGCCGGCCGGGGGAGCGGCCTTCGCGGCCCTGCTGACCGGCGCTTACGTGCCGCCGGCGGACGGGCCGGTGGTGGCCGTGCTCTCCGGCGGCAACATCGACCCGATGCTGCTGCTGCGGGTGATCGAGCACGGGCTGGCCTCGGCCGGGCGTTTCCTGCGTCTCGCGGTGCGCTGCGACGACCGGCCGGGGGAGCTGGCCCGGCTGCTGGGCCGCATCGCCGACCTGCGGGCCAACGTGGTCGAGGTCGGCCACTCGCGGCAGAGCCCGCGGCTCGGCTTCGGCCAGGTCGAGGTCGCTCTGTCGGTGGAGACGCGCGGGCCGGACCACTCGGACGCGCTGATCGGCACGCTGCGCGACTCCGGTTACCGGGTGTCGCTGCTGGCCGACGCGACGCCGTAGTTCGTGCGGGGCCCTCGCGGGCCCCGCAAAGTCTCGTCAGCCCTCGAACGGGCCGAACTTGACCACCGTGACCTTGATGTCGGCGCCGCTGGGGGCCGTGTAGGTGACGGTCTGGCCCTCGCCCGAGCCGAGGATCGCCTTGCCGAGCGCCGACTCCGGGCTGTAGACGGTCAGGTCGGTGGTCGAGGAGATCTCCCGCGAGCCCAGCAGGAACGTCTCGGTGTCGCTCTGGTCGTCGTCGAAATAGATCGTGACGACCGAGCCCGGGCCCACCTTGTCGTTCGCGGGGGCCTCGCCGACCTCGGCGTTGCGCAGGAACTCCTTTAGATAGAGGATCCGGCCTTCCTGACGGCTCTGCTCCTCGCGGGCGGCGTGGTAGCCGCCGTTCTCGCGGAGGTCACCCTCCTCACGGCGCGCGTTGATCTCGGCCGCGACCTCGGGGCGGGCGGCGATCATCTCGTCAAGCTCGGCCTGCAGCCGGTCGTAAGCGTCCTGAGAAAGCCAAGTCTTGGGCGCCTCTGAACTGGACACGGTCGATCTCCTCGGGTGGAACGGGCAGGGCGGGAACAGAAAAAGATCAACTCGCTCGCCGCGGCGGATGTCCCGGCGGACCTCGACGGAGCGAATCACTAAGCTTACCAGCGGTACGCACGGGGCCAGAATTGCGGGATTTTCGGCCGATCAGGCCGCGGGTTCACACCCCAGGATGTCGCCCACCGAGCCCCGGGCGGTGGTGGCCACCGTCTCCTTGGCCTCGACGGACGTCTGCCCGGCGGCCGGTCTGACCACGACTGTGCGGCGGCCGACCTCGAAACCGTCGTAGTCCCGGGCCCGCAGGACGCAGCTGGCCGACTCGCCGGCCGGGACGCGCACCCGGAACTGGATGACCATCTCTTTGTCGGTCGGCTCCGACCACCCGACGATCTGGGCGTCGTAGTTCGTCTGGCCGAAGCGCTGGTAGAGCTTGAGCGAGACGGCCAGCGAGACCCCGATGACGACGATGAGGACGACGAGCGGCAGCACCGGCCGGCGGCGGCCGGAGCGGCGCCGTCCGTATCGGCCCGGCGGGAAGACCGGGGCTGTGGTGCGCGTCTCGCTCACCTGACGACCTCTCGTGCGTTCGTTGTCGGCGGGATCAGCCAGAATGGCAATGTTCATTCTGGCAGCCGACACCGGCCCGTCCGACGCGGGTCAGGTCCGAGGAGATTTCAGTGGCTGAGCAGTTGCGTCTCATGGCGGTGCACGCGCACCCCGACGACGAGTCCAGCAAGGGTGCGGCGACCATGGCGAAATACGTCGCCGAGGGCGTCCAGGTGCTGGTCGCGACGTGTACGGGTGGCGAGCGCGGGAGCGTGCTCAACCCGAAGATGGACCGGCCCGAGGTGCAGGCCGACATCACCAACATCCGCCGGGCCGAGATGGACCGCGCCCGCGAGATCCTCGGCGTCGAGCAGGCGTGGCTCGGTTTCGTCGACTCGGGCCTGCCCGAGGGCGACCCGCTGCCGCCGCTGCCCGAGGGCTGCTTCGGCCTGCAGGACCCGGAGACCGCCGCCGTCCCGCTGATCAAGCTGATCCGTGAGTTCCGGCCGCACGTCATGACGACGTACGACGAGAACGGCGGCTACCCGCACCCCGACCACATCATGTGCCACAAGATCTCGGTGGTGGCCTTCGACGCCGCCGGCGACCCGGAGAAGTACCCGGAGCTCGGCGAGCCCTGGCAGCCGCTGAAGCTCTACTACAATTCCGGCTGGACCCGGGCCCGCATGCTCGCCCTGCACGAGGGCATGATCGCGGCCGGCCTGGAGTCGCCGTACACGGAGTGGCTCGAGAAGAGCGCCGACCGCGAGGACCGCGGCGACAAGATCACCACTCGGGTCGAGGTGGGCGAGTACTTCGAAATCCGTGACGAGGCGCTGCGGGCGCACGCGACCCAGGTCGACCCGGACGGCTTCTGGTTCAAGATCCCGCTCGAGCTCCAGCAGAAGGTGTGGCCGACCGAGGACTTCGAGCTGGCCCGCTCACTGGTGGACAGCCCGGTGCCCGAGTCGGATCTGTTCGCGGGGGTTCGCGAGCGCGTCGAGACGCACTAGTACTCTCGACACATGGGCATTCTTGCCGTCAACAACTTCGGAGACACCCGCTCGGGCGGCCTGGCCGGCCCGATGGGTCTCTTCATCATCGTGCTGCTGTCCATAGCAACTGTTTTGCTGATTCGCAATATGAACAAGCGCGTGCGTCGGCTTCCCGACAGTTTTCCTGACGTAAGGCAGACACAGCGTGAGGCTGAGATCGCGCGGCTGAATGCGGATCTCGAGCGTTCCGGGGACGGAACGGCAGCGGATCGTGTCGATGCGGATCGATCGGCGGGCGCCAATCCCCCCGCGGATGGCGAGGTCAAAGCCGTTACTACTGAGCGTGACGGCGGTTCTGCGGACGGCGACGCCCGCGCCGTTTGACCTCGTCGCGGGCGGTTCGATCTTCGGGACCGCCCGCACGGTCCGTATTGGTCTGACGTATGGGTAATACGGGCCGTCAGTCAAGCCTTGTTGTGCTCATGAATATTGATTTAGCCTTCCGCCGGGGGCCTAGCCGCCCCTGATCCCTGCGCGGAAGGGGGCGCCGAAAATGACCATTCCCCGCCCGCAGATTTCTCCTCTGCAGATGCACGTGCATCCGCCAGTGCTGCTGGTGAAGTGGGGTGCGCCATGACCGCGCCCCCGGTGGCCCGCCGTTCCTGGATCGACGTCGCCGGCCTGGCCGGGCGTTCTCCGGGCGTACGAATTCTGACCACTGCCGTCGCCGCGGCGGCCGCCATTCTGGCCGTCCTCGGGATGCTCCTGCCGATCGACCGGCCGGCCGATCGGCCCCTCACGCCGCTCGTCGGAGCGGCCCTGGCCGCCGTTCTGGTGGCGGCCGGTCAGCTCGCCCGGCTCCGGTTCCGGCTCGGCCGCGGTTTCGTCTCCGTCTCCTGGGGCGAGGCCGCCTTCATCATCGGCTTCATCGTGGCCCCACCCGGCTGGCTGCCCGCCGCCACCCTGCTCGGCGCGGTCGCCGCGTGGGCGCTGCTGGCCTGGTGGGAGTCGTTGCGCAACGTGGCCGAGGTGGTCCACCTGGCCGCCTCGCTCACCCTCGGCGCGGCCGGCGCCTCGGCCGTGGCCGGCCTGATCGCCGGCCCGTCCCCGGTGCTGAGCACCCGTACGGTCACCGGTCTGATCGCCGGCGCCCTCACCTACCTGGTGGTGACGTTCGGCCTGGCCACCCTGACCCTGGCGCTGCACCGCGACGCCACCGCGACCCAGATCCTTCTCCGCGCCTCGTACGCGAAGCTCCCCCTGGTCGTCGGCAACGTCGTGGTCGGGCTGGCCGCCGTGGCCGCGCTGGTCAAGGGCCCGTTCTGGCTGCTCGCGTTCCCGCCCGCCCTGTGGCTGCTGCAGCGGACGTACCGCTTCCACCTGCGGGCCGAGGAGGAACGCCGCATGTGGGAGGCGTTCGCCGCCGCCACCGCGACCCTGCCCGGCGGCGCCGAGGCCGACGTGGCCGAGGCCGGACTGCGGGCCGCGCTCGACGTCTTCGGCGCCCGCCGGGTCGAGATCGAGGTGCGCGGCCGCGACGGCGAGCGCCGCTACGCCGAGGACGGCCCCGGTCAGGACAACGCCGTGGCCGGGCTGCCCGGCCCGGCGATCACCCGGTCCATGGCGGTCGACGGCGACCTGGTCGGTGAGCTGACCGTCTGGCTCTCCGAGCCGACCCTGCCCGTCCCGCGCGACGAGGCGGCCATCTCCGCCTTCGGCGACGCCCTGGCCGGGGCGCTGCACGACGCGGCGGCCCGGGAGCGGGTGGCCGAGCTGAGCAAGCAGGCCGCGTGGGACACCCGGCACGACCGGCTCACCGGCCTGCTCGACCGCACGACCCTGCTCGGCGAGGGCGACCAGCTGCTGCGCTCGTTCGACCGCCACCGCAACGTCGCGCTGCTGCTGCTCGACATCAACGACTTCCGCGAGGTCAACGGCACCCTCGGCCACCGGCACGGCGACGAGGTGCTGCGCCTGGTGGCCGAGCGGCTGGCCGAGACGGCCCGCGACGGCGAGCTGGTCGCGCGCACCGGCGACGACGAGTTCGCCCTGCTCGTGCCGAACGTGACGACCCTGACCGACTCGTCGGCGCCGCGCCGCGACCAGCCCGTCCCGCTGCCGATCGTGCTGCGCCGGGCCCGCGAGCTGGTCGAGGAGCTGGGCCGCCCGATGGAGGTGTCCAGCGTCCGGCTCGCCGTCGAGGTGGCCGTCGGCGTGGCGGTCGCCCCGGCCGGGCGCGTCGAGGTGGGTGAGCTGGTGCGCCGGGCCTCGCTCGCCCTGCAGCAGGCGAAGGAGCAGGAGGTGACGGTCGCGGCCTTCGACGCCGCGCAGGACGCGGTCACCACCGACGGCCTGGCCCTGCTGGCCGAGCTGAAGGACGCGCTGACCGCCGACGACCAGATCCTGCTGCACCTGCAGCCCGCGGTCGACCTGGTCACCGCCGCCCCGACCGGTGTCGAGGCGCTGGTCCGCTGGCAGCACCCGCGCCGCGGGCAGCTCTCGCCGAACGAGTTCATCCCGACCGTCGAGCACACCGAGCTGCACACGGCCTTCACCCGCCGCGTGCTCGACCTGGCCCTCGACGCGGCCGGCATGTGGCAGGCGGCCGGCGTCGACGTGCCCGTCTCGGTCAACGTGCCGGCCCGCAGCCTGCTCGACCCCAGCTTCCCGGCCCAGGTCCGCGAAGCGCTGCGCCGCCACCATGCCCCGGCCTCCCGCCTCGTCCTGGAGATCACCGAGTCGGTCGCGGTCAGCGAGGAACGCATCGTCGACGACGTCCTGGCCGAGCTCCGCGACGCCGGCATCCAGCTCTCCCTGGACGACTTCGGCACGGGCTACTCCTCCCTGTCGATAGTCACCCGGGCCCCCGTCGACGAGATCAAGATCGACCGTTCCTTCGTCGACGACATGATCGAGTCCGCGGCCGCCGGCGCCGTGGTCCGCGGGGCCGTCGAGCTCGGCGCCCGCCTCGGCGTCCGCGTGGTGGCCGAGGGCGTCGAGACCACCGAGCAGCGGGCCGCCCTGATCGCGCTCGGCTGCCCCACCGCCCAGGGCTACCACTTCTGCCGCCCCATGCCGGCCGACCGCATCGTCCAGGCCCTGACCCAGCTGAACGAGGCCACCCCGACCAACATCCACCCCCTCCGCGCCGACGACGCGTCCTAGGGGCGCGTTCCGCGGGCGCGTGAGAGGCTGGGGGCATGGCCAACCGCCTCGCTAGTGCGACCTCGCCCTACCTGCTCCAGCACAAGGACAACCCGGTCGACTGGTGGCAATGGGGGGATGACGCGTTCGCCGAGGCCCGCCGGCGGGACGTGCCGGTGCTGATCTCCGTCGGCTACGCGGCCTGCCACTGGTGTCACGTGATGGCCCACGAGTCCTTCGAGGACGAGCAGATCGCCCGGCTGCTCAACGACGGCTTCGTGTCGATCAAGGTGGACCGGGAGGAACGGCCCGACGTCGACGCGGTCTACATGACGGCCACCCAGGCGATGACCGGGCAGGGCGGCTGGCCCATGACCGTGTTCGCCACGCCCGAGGGCGAGCCGTTCTTCTGCGGCACGTACTACCCCAAGAGCAACTTCGGCCGCCTGCTGAACTCGGTGACCACGGCCTGGCGGGAGCAGCGCGACCAGGTGATCGAGCAGGGCGCCTCCGTGGTCAAGGCCATCGGCGGGGCGCAGCTGGTCGGCGGGCCGGTGGCGCCGATCTCGGCCGAGCTCCTCGAGGCGGGCGCGCTCGGGCTGCTCAAGGAGCAGGACGAGATCAACGGCGGCTTCGGCGGGGCGCCGAAGTTCCCGCCCCACATGGGGATGCTCTTCCTGCTGCGGCACCACCAGCGGACCGGGTCGGCCGAGGCCCTCGAGGTGGTGCGGCACGCGGCCGAGCGGATGGGGCGCGGCGGCATCTACGACCAGCTCGGGGGCGGCTTCGCGCGCTACGCGGTCGACGCGACCTGGACCGTGCCGCATTTCGAGAAGATGCTGTACGACAACGCGCTGCTCCTGCGGGCGTACACCCAGCTGTGGCGGCTGACCGGGGATGTCTACGCGCGGCGGATCGCCGACGAGACGGCGACGTTCCTGCTGCGCGATCTCGCCACGCCCGAGGGCGGGCTCGCCTCGGCGCTCGACGCCGACACGGACGGGGTCGAGGGCCTGACCTACGCGTGGACGCCCGCCCAGCTCCGCGAGGTGCTCGGCGACGAGGACGGGCCTTGGGCGGCCGACCTGTTCAATGTGACCGAGGAGGGCACGTTCGAGCACGGCAGCAGCGTGCTCGTGCTGGCGCGCGACATCGACGCGGCCGATCCGGCGCTGGTGGAGCGGTGGCGGAGCGTACGGGCCCGGCTTTATGAAGCACGTCAGGCCCGGCCCCAGCCGGCGCGGGACGACAAGGTCGTGGCCTCCTGGAACGGGCTGGCGGTGACCGCGCTGGCCGAGCACGCGGCGCTGACCGGCGACCAGGATTCGCGCCGGGCGGCGGTCGAGATCGCGACCGTGCTGGCCGAGCGGCATGTGGTCGGCGGGCGGCTGCGGCGGGTGTCGCGGGACGGCGTGGTCGGGGAGCCGGCCGGGGTCCTCGACGATTACGGGTGTGTGGCCGAGGGATTCCTGGCCGTGCATCAGCTGACCGCGGACGGCAGGTGGCTCGACGCGGCGGGGGAGCTGCTCGATGTGGCGCTGGCCCGGTTCGCGACCGGGCAGGGTGGCTTCTACGACACCGCCGACGACGCGGAGCGGCTGGTCACCCGGCCGGCCGACCCGACGGACAACGCGACCCCGTCGGGGGTGTCGTCGGTTGTGGCCGCGCTGGTCTCCTACGCCGCGCTCAGCGGGGAGCCGGAGTACCGCGAGGCCGCGGACGCCGCCCTGGCCACCGTCGGGCCGCTGATCGGCGGGCACCCGCGCTTCGCCGGGTACTCGGCCGCGGCGGCGGAGGCGGCGCTCTCCGGGCCGTACGAGATCGCCGTCGCCACGACCGACCCGGTGGGTGATCCGCTGGTCGTCGAGGCGCTGCGCAGCGCGCCGGCCGGGGCCGTGGTGGTGGCCGGCGAGCCGGATCGGCCCGGCGTCCCGCTGCTGGCGGACCGGCCGCTTCTGGACGGCGTCCCCACCGCGTACGTGTGCAAGGGTTTCGTTTGTGAGAGGCCGGTCACCACCCCGGCCGACCTGATTGCCCGCCTGCAAGTCTGAGCTGCGGCGTCGCTACGCTTGGCGGGCGATGGATACCCGAACCGGTCTGCCCGTAATCGGCATGGTGGGCGGTGGCCAACTGGCCCGGATGACCCACCAGGCCGCCATTTCCCTCGGCCAGTCACTGCGTGTGCTCAGTGAGTCGCCCGACGACAGTGCGGCGCTGGTCGCCGCCGACGTGCGGATCGGCTCGCACACCGATCTGGCCGCGCTGCGCGAGTTCGCCAAGGGCTGCGAGGCGCTCACCTTCGATCATGAGCATGTGCCGAACGAGCACATCCGGGCGCTGGAGGCCGAGGGGATCAAGGTCTTCCCCGGCTCGGGTGCTCTCCTCTTCGCTCAGGACAAGGGCGAGATGCGTTCGCGGCTCGCCGCTTTTGGCGCGCCCGTTCCGCGCTGGGCGCCGGTTGCCACCGTTTCGGACATTGCCGAATTTTCCGGCGGATTTACTGAGCCGGTCGTGGCGAAGGCGACCCGCGGCGGGTATGACGGCCGCGGCGTCTGGATCCTGGACGATCTCGCTGCCGCCACCGCGTTGGTGGAGACCGGCACGCCGCTGATCGTCGAGGAGAAGGTGCGGCTGAAGCGGGAGCTCGCCGCCCTGGTCGCGCGCTCCCCGTTCGGCCAGGTCGCGGCGTACCCCGTGGTCGAGACCGTGCAGAAGGACGGCATCTGCGTCGAGGTGCTGGCCCCGGCCCCCGGCCTGCCCGAGGATCTGGCGCTGAAGGCCCAGCAGCTCGCCATCGACCTGGCCAACGAGCTCGGCGTGGTCGGCCTGCTCGCCGTCGAGCTCTTCGAGACCGACGAGGGCATCGTCGTCAACGAGCTGGCGATGCGCCCGCACAACTCCGGCCACTGGACGATCGAGGGCGCCCGCACGTCGCAGTTCGAGCAGCACCTGCGGGCCGTGCTCGACTACCCGATGGGCGAGACGTCGCTGACCGCCCCCGCCGTCGTGATGGCCAACGTGCTCGGCGGCGAGCCGGGCGGCATCTCCATCGACGAGCGCCTGCACCACCTGTTCGCCGAGGACCCGGGCGCCCGCGTCCACCTGTACGGCAAGCAGGTCCGCCCCGGCCGCAAGATCGGTCACGTCACGGTCCTGGGCGACGACATGACCACGGTCCGGGCCCGCGCGGCCCGCGCCGCCCGCTGGCTCCAGGAAGGCAAGTAATGGCACCCCAGGTCGGCATCATCATGGGCAGCGACTCCGACTGGCCCACGATGGAGGCGGCGGCGCTGGCCCTGGCCGAGTTCGAGGTGCCGTTCGAGGTCGGCGTCGTCTCGGCCCACCGCACCGTCCGCAAAATGGTCGACTACGCCGAGTCCGCCGCCGACCGCGGCCTCCGGGCGATCATCGCCGGCGCCGGCGGAGCGGCCCACCTGCCCGGCATGGTCGCCGCGCTGACCCCGCTGCCGGTCATCGGCGTCCCCGTGCCGCTCAAGCACCTCGACGGCATGGACTCCCTGCTCTCGATCGTCCAGATGCCCGCCGGCGTCCCGGTGGCCACGGTCTCCATCGGCGGCGCCCGCAACGCCGGCCTCCTCGCCGTCCGCATCCTCGGCGCGGCCGACCCCGCCCTGCGCACCAAGATGGCCAACTTCCAGGCCGGTCTGGAGAAGCTGGTCGCCCAGAAGGACGCCGCCCTCCGCGACCAGCTGCTGGGCTGAGGTACCGTCGGCCGCATGTTCCGCCGTTGGCTTCCATCGATCGTCGTGCTGGCCGCGGCGCTCGCCCTCGGGGCCGGGCTGCTCACTGACGGCCGGGTTCTCCAGGCCATAGTGCTGCTGGTGCTGCTCGTGGCCGCCGCCGTCGTTCTCTCCCCGCGCGGCTTCCCCGAGTCCGTCTCCGATGCCGCGGCCCGCGAAGCCAGCACTCGCGACGGTCGCGCCATCGTCTACTGGCGCCCGGGTTGCCCCTATTGCGCCCGACTTCGGGTCTCCCTGGGCCGTCACGCCTCCCGGTTGCACTGGGTGGACATCTGGCAGGACCCCGACGGTGCCGCCTCCGTCCGCGCCGTCGCGGACGGTAACGAGACCGTCCCGACCGTCGTCGCTTCTGGTAAGGCCTTCGTCAATCCGTCGCCGCGCTGGGTGCGTCAGCTAACGCTCTAAGGCAAAAGTACGGAACTTCGGAGAGTCACCGCCTTCGGGCATCGGCGCCGTCGTGGTCACCCTCCGCGCGCAGCTGCCGGGCTGTCCCGCCGGGTCCGGCTGCCCGCGTGGCCGGACATTTCGGGCCGGGGCCGAGGCCTGTGGAGAAGTAAGCCGACCCGCCGGGCCCGCGAGTAGGGTCGAATCATGAGTTCAGCCACCCACCTGCACGGCGATCCGCACGTCGCTCGCTACCTGGAGACCAACGGCGAGGACGGCTTCCACTGGCGCAACGGCACCGAGATCCTGATCCTGTTCACCCGCGGCCGGAAGTCGGGCCGCGAGCGCACCCACGCCCTGATCTTCCGCGAGCACGGCAAGGACTACCTGGTCGTCGCGTCCAAGGGCGGCACCGACGCCCCGCCCGCCTGGTTCGTCAACCTGCAGGCCGACCCCCACGTCGAGGTGCAGATCAAGGGCGACCGCTTCCACGCCAAGGCGCGTGTGGCCACCCCCGCCGAGAAGCCCGAGATGTGGGCCAAAATGGCCGAGGTCTGGCCCGACTACAACGAGTACCAGAAGAAGACCGACCGCGAGATCCCCGTAGTCGTCCTCGAACGCTCCTGACCGAGCCGCCCCACCCCCACCCGGCACGGCCTTCCTGCCGGGCGGCCGCTGCGCCGCGCGGTGGCTCTCGGCCGCGTGGATCGATATTGACTGCCCGCGGTCGGTGTGGTCGGCCACAATGGCCGCCATGAGTGCGCAGATCACGCCGCTTGTCGATCCCTCCGTCAAGAACCGGCTTGTCTGGCTGGCCTCGGCCGGCGACGGGCGTCCATTGGGGACGGCGTCCCTTCGGCTTCCGCCCGGCGGTGGCTACGCCGACCTGGAGCTTGATGTGCATCCGGCTGAGCGCCGGAGCGGGGTCGGCACCCGGCTGTTGGGGGTTGTCATCGAGGCGGCGGCCGCGGCGGAAGGCCTGCGGAGTGTACTTACCCAGCCGGTCCGCGAGGGATCACCCGGCGACCTCTTTTGCGCGGCGCGCGGCCTGCGTCCGGTGCTGAAACTGACGTACACGCGCTTCTCCCTGGACGCGTCGTTGCCCACCCACCCGGACGTGCCCGGCTACCGGTTGATCCACTGGGAGGGCGCCGTCCCCGACGATCTGGCCGCTACGTTCGCGCGTTCGCGCAGTGCCATGGATGACATGCCGATGGACGACGCCGACTACACGCCGGATCCGTGGGATGTCGAGCGCCTACACGCCGTAGCCGACGCTGTGTCACGCCGCGGTGAGACTCTTTGTGTCACTGCCGCCCTGAGTGAGGACGGCGAGATAGCCGGCTTCACCGAGCTGGTGGTTCCTGGCGACGGCGCCGGGGACGCCCAGCACTACGGCACCGGCGTCCTGCCCGCCCACCGTGGCCGCGGCCTGGCCCGCTGGATGAAGGCCGCGCAGATCGCCCGGATTCACGCGAGGTTTCCCGCTCTGACCGGCTTGCTCGCCGACACGGCCGACAGCAACACCGCCATGCGCCGCGTCAACGACTCTCTCGGCTACCGCCCCACCCACCGAAGCTTGATCTACCAGTACGACCTGCAACCGCGCTGAGACCCGGATGCTGCGGGTTCGGTGCGAGCGGCGTCAAGGAGATCAAGGGAGGACCACGCAGCGGCGGCAGCGGGATTCGTAGGTGTAGGTGCCGTCGTCGGGGAGGGCGGTTGAGGGGGCCAGTTCGCGGATCATGGGTTTGCCATGTTCGAGGACCTGGGTGTGGGTGGCGCCGAGGGACCGGCAGACGTCGCAGACGGCCCGGCGGTAGATGACTTTTTCCGGGGCCAGCTCGAACAGGGCGCGGACCGGGGCGAACAGCTGGCCGCGGTGGTCGAGGTCGATGCCGGCGACGACCACTTTGATGCCGCGGCGGACGGCGGCGCCGAGCTCGGCGATGTCGTCGACCGTGAACATGTGGATCTCGTCCACGCCGATCACCTCGAAGCCGCCGTCCGCCGCGCCGGCCAGGGAGGTCACCTTGACCGTCTCCAGGCTGCCGCCGGAGCGGGAGGTCACCGCCGTGTCCCGGCCGTGCCGGGCGGACTGGTAGACGCGATGCGGGATGCCGGCGTGCTGCAACGGGGACAGCAGGCTGATCATCTCGAGCGACTTGCCGCCCTTCATCGGGCCGAGGATCACGGTCAAATCCATGCCGCAGACCGTGCCACCGCCCACCCGGCGAAGATCGACCGCCCACCCGCCCGGAGACGACTGCCACACCCTCTCAGGCGGACGCCCTCGCATGGACGGGCCGGGTGTGGGCGTGGAGGAGGCCGGCGTGGGGTGGCGGGGGCGCCGACGTGGGTCGCGGGCGCGGAGTGGGTGGCGGATGCGGACGCGGGGATGCGGTTGGGTGGCGGGTGCGGGCGTGGGGCCCCTGTGGAGTGGGGTGGCGGGCGCGGGGTGGGACGCGGGCGCGGAGTGGGGTGGCGGGTGCGGGGAAGCCGGCGTGCGGTGGGGTGACGGGCGCCGGCGTGGGACGTGGGGCGGGTTGGGGAGCCCGGCGCGGCGTGGGAGGCGGGCGCGGCGTGGGAGGCGGGCGCGGAGTGCGGGGCGGGGTCGGCAGTGAGATTGAGTGGCAGGACAGCCCGGCAGCCGCGTCGGGAGGGTGACCACGACGGAGCCGGCGCCCGAGAGCGGGTGCTGGGCGAAATTGCGTACCTCTGGGTTATCGCATGCGGACCAAGGCGCCGCGCAGGCCCTCGCGGGTGCGGCGGCGGTTTTCGTTGGTGGCGCCGACCCACAGGAGGATGATGCCCAGGGGGACCAGGACCAGCCAGGGGCCGACCAGGGTGACGGCGAAGTGGATGGCGGCGAAAAGGGTGGCCAGGGCGCCGACGACGACCGGGGCCTGTTGGCGGTTGCGGGAGCCGATGATGAGGGTGGCCACCGCGCCCAGCAGCAGGAGGACCTCTCTCAGTTCGCCGCCGTCGCCGGCCAGGACTATGCCCATGGTGGGGACGAAGGCGGCCAGCAGGGCCACGCCGTACGCGGCCCAGCTGCTCAGGTCGGGGCGGTGGCGGCTCTCGATGACGCCGACGATCAGGGCGAGGGCGGCGAAGGGCAGGGTGTACGCCTCGGGGAGGGCGACGTCGGACAGGGCGATGAAGAGCCACCAGCCGACGATCTCGAAGCCGACGGCCAGCCAGAAGAGCAGGCGGCGCTGGTTGGCGGGGCGGCCCGCGCGGGAGGCGGCCAAGCCCAGGACGGCGCCCCAGGCGGCCAGCAGGGCGGCCAGGTGGGCGGGGGAGTCGAAGGCGAGGATGCCGGCCAGGATGGCCGAGGCGTAGCCGCTCCACTCGACCGTCTGGGCCTCGGTGCGGTACTGGGGCAGGCCCATCCGGGGGACGGTGGCCTCGAGGATGAGCAGGGCGGCGCCGACGGCGAGGACGCCGAAGGCGGCCCAGGGGCGCTGGACGCCGGCGGCGATGGCGGCCGTCAGGACGAAGAACTGGCCCATGACGGCGGTGAAGAGCCAGCCCAGCACGCGGGCGTGGCGGCTGCGGCCGCCGAGGGCGGCGACCAGGCCGACGCCGATGGCCGAGCCGAGGGTGAACAAGGTGAGCCGCTGCTGGGCGAGGCTGCCGGCCAGGCCCGCGTTGCCGGCCAGCAGGCCGATCACGAAGACGATGGTGCGGGTGGTGCGCAGCAGCGACGCGTGGGTGGCGACCGGAGGCGGGGTGAGGGCCAGGCCGAGCATCGAGATCGTGAAGACCACGAGGGCGGCCGAGGTCGCGGTGGGGAAGGGCGCGTGCAGGGCGATCGGGGCGATCAGCAGGGTGATGGCGAGGCCGGGCAGGATCACCGGCACCGACTCGGAGGCCTTGCCGCCGAAGCCGATCGCGGCCAGGGCGGCGGCGCCGGTCAGCAGCACGATGGCCAGGACGCTGGTGCCGTCCACGTAGCCGGAGGCGGGCGCGGACAGCGCCGGGATCGGGCCGTCCCAGATGTGCCGGGCCTGGGCCAGCGGGTCGATCAGGGCGGCCTTGAGCGCCGGCGCGATCGAGAACAGGGCCAGGATGGTCGGCACCAGGGCCAGCACGACGGCGCTGGTGGCCGGGTCGACCAGCCAGCGGCCGCTGAGGCCGAGCGGGCGGCGCGGGCCGCGGAAGCGCGTGTTCGACCAGTAGTGGTCGCGGGCCAGGGTGAGGCCGGGGGCCGGGGTGGAGCCGCGCAGCAGCTCGGCCATCACGCCGAGCAGGGCGGCGGCGGCCGCGTAAAGGGCGGTGGAGTACGGGGTGGGGATCGACACGAACGCGGTGACGGTGGCCCCGAGGACCAGGCCGACGGTCGCCCACGGCAGGTACTGCGGGATGTAGCGGCCGGCCAGCGCCAGCAGGGCCAGGCTCAGGCTGGACGCGGCCAGGGCGGCGGTGAGCGCGACCTGCGCGTCGTGGCCCTGGTCGGCGGCGAGGGCGGCCAGCACGCCGGGCAGCGCCAGCAGCACGGCGCCGGTGGCGGCGCCGCCGATCTGGGCGCGGTGCCGTGGCATGCCGGTGTCGTCGCGGGCCAGGTCGCTCTCGGTCACCACGAACGGCGTCCAGAAGCGGCCCGGGCCGTCGGGCACGGTCTCGTCGTCGACCGGGTCGGGGATCTCGGCCACCGGGGTGCGGGCCATGACGGCGGTCAGCACGCCGACCAGCACCACGGCGAGCAGGGCGAGCGCGGTCGACCAGGGCCGGGCCAGGCCGGCGCCGACCGCGTAGAGCAGGACGACGGCGGCGGCCCCGGCCCGGCAGAGGGCGGCCCGCGGGTCGACCGTGGCCACGGCGGCCATCACGTAGCCGATGGCGACCGCGGCGCCGAGCAGCAGCGGCGACCACCAGGGCAGGCCCAGGGCGAACGGCGCGCCGATGGTGGCCAGGGCCCCGCAGACCGCGGAGATCAGGTAGGAGAACGGGCGGGGCGCCGCGATGGCCGCTGCGAAGGCGACCATGAGCAGGGCGAACGGCGCCTGCCAGGCACCCGGGCCGGGCGCCGGGTAGCGGCTCAGGTCGGCGTCCCAGACGTCGCCCAGCACGGAGATGACGCGGGCGGCGCCGGCCAGCGCGAGCCAGCCCGCGATGGCGCCGACCACGACGCCGGCCACGGCCAGGCCACGGTTGGGGCCGCGGCTCCAGTCGGGCGGCAGGGCGGCGACGCCGAACGCGACGATCAGCACCACCACGCCGGCCACGGCCAGTGGGGCGCTCGGGAAGGCCAGGGCGAAGACCCGGGCCAGGGCGCCGCAGATGGCGACGGTGGCGGCCGCGGCGGCGATGTCGGGGCCGTCCAGCACCCGGTCGCTACGCCGGCCGTTGTCGATCGACCTGGCGAAGAAGAGCAGGCCCGCGGCGACCAGCAGCAGCACCCCGACCCAGACGTCGGGTGGGGTGGCCCCGGGGGACAGCAGCGCGGCCAGGGCCAGCGCGATCGCGCCGAGGGCGGTGCCGGCGGTCAGCGGGGTGCTGATCTCGCGGCGAGCCACCTGGAAGACGGCGGCGTAGCTGAGCGTGGCCGCCACGGCCAGGAAGCCGAGGGCCAGGGCGGGCACGGTGACCGCCTCGGTCGGCGGCGGGCCCTCGCCGTGGTCGGCGACGGCCAGGGTGGCCGTGACCACGGCGCCGGGCAGGGCCAGCGCGGCCGCGCCGGACGCCCAGTCACCGACCAGCCAGGCGTAGAGCCGGATCGGGATCTGCCGGGCCGCCACGGCGATCATCACGCCGGCCCCGGCGATGGCGGTGAGCACGGCGGCGGTCAGCCAGGGCGCGCTGAGGGCCGACCCGAAGCCGAAGAAGCCGACCACGCCGGCCGCGGCCACGTGCACGATCGCGATGCGCCGGGTGGTGGCGGCCAGCCCGGCCGCGCCGATCCCGACCGAGGCGATGACCAGCGGCCAGGGCGCCTCCGACCAGCGCATGCTCAGCGAGGCGGGCAGGGCCAGGGCGGTCAGCGCGATGCCGGCCACCGCGCCCTCGTGCCGGACGCTGCGGGGCAGCGCGAGCGCGGCGGCGATCGTGACGATCAGCGCGCTGAACGCCAGCAGCCAGCCCTGACCCTGGGTGGCCTCGGCCAGCTTGGCCGCGTAGCCCTCGGTGTCGGCCCGCCAGATCGGGCGGGCGGCCTGCAAGGGGGCCAGCGCGGCGCGCAGGCAGTCCACGGCGAGGATGACGCCGACCAGGCCGAGCGTGATGGCCGAGGCGATCTCGGGGCCGCGCCGGACGTCGGCCGGGAGCAGGGTGACGGCGGCGCCGACGAGGGCGACCACGGCCGCGGCGACCACGACGGTCCAGCGCGGGTTGACCACGTCGGCCACCCGGGCCGCCGCGCCGACCACGGCCAGGACGAGCACGCCGCCGGCGATGTTGCGGGCGGTCACGTTGTCCAGCAGCCAGGCCGCGGCCACCGCCGTCAGCGCGGCCAGCACCACGATCAGGCCGGAGCGCAGCGCGTCGGGCACGACCTGGGCCTGCAGCAGGGCGACCGAGGAGTAGAGCAGGGCGCCCGCGCTGGCCACGCAGAGCAGCGCGAACGTGAGCTCGCGGAGCCAGTCGGCCGAGGGCGGGCTGGCCGGCGGGGCCAGCGGCACCGAGCCCGCGGCGGGCGCGCCGGCCGGGCGCGGGCCGGGGAAGATGCGGCTGCGCAGCCACCGGCGCCGGGACCCGGCCAGCCCGTGGATGATCAGGTCGGGCTCCTCCGGGGCCGACTCCGGACGCGCGGGCAGGTCCTCGTCGGCCTCGGCCGGCGTCTCCCGGTCGGCGACGACCGGGCGGTTGATCGGCCAGCGGGGCAGCAGCCGGCCGCGGCGGATCACCGTGGTCAGCAGAAGCAGGTCGAGCACGGCCACGATGGTCAGGGCCATGCCCCAACCGGCCGGGCTCTGGATCAGCGGCTCGGCCAGCAGCAGCGGCACCGGCTGGAGGGCCACCACGGTCGCGTAGCGGGGCGCGGCCAGCCGGGTCACGCCGGCATACAGGAAGCTGGCGACGGCGGTGATGGCGAAGGTGATGCCGAGGTAGAGCGGGATCGGCACGGCGCCGCCGGCCACCTGGCTGCCGTGCAGGGCGAACATCGTCATCGGCAGCAGCACGAGACCGACGCCGGCCACCGTCTCGGCCGTCGAGCTCAGCCCGCGCTTGGCGATGCCGGGCGCGGCGACCAGGGCGATCGCGGTCGCCATGGCCAGGATGGTGGCCCGGGCCAGCGGGTTGCTGACCGCGACGCCGGCGAAGACCACGGCGGCCACGCCGATCAGCAGCGCGCCCAGGGCGAGCGTGATGTTCTGCACCGACTGCGAGGAGGCCTCGGGCGGGTGGACCTCGCCGCCGGTGAAGCTCGCGACCCGGCGCGGCGGCGGGGCGACCCGCTCGGTCGGCGGCGGATCGTCGACCAGGGCGGTGACCCCATCGGTGGCGACGCCGGGCGGGCCGGTGTGCGGCGAGCCGGGCGGGGCCCAGTCGGGCGGCGGGCCGGCCGGCCTGGCCGCCCCGGCCGGCCTGGCCGCCCCGGCCGGCCTGGCCGTCCGGGGCGGGGGCGGCGGTTCGTCGATCACCGTCGTGGCACCGGCCGGGGGCGGAGGCGGGCCCTGGTCGGGTGCCTCGTCACCGGGGCGGCGGCGCACGCGGCGGGGCTTCTTGGCCTTTTTCTGCTGGTTGGCGTGCGACAGGATGTCACGCTGGAACTGCGCCGCCTGGATCTTGGCGGCGATCTGGGTGCGCTCCTTGGCCGCGGCCATGTCGCGAATCTTCAGATCCGCGATCGAGGCCTCGATGCGGGCCAGCTCTTCGTCGTAGCTGTCGGGCTGTTCAGCCTGCGCCACGGAACCTCCTCGACCTGCCGGCCACCTCTCTGCTTAGAGCATGCCCGTGCGACACCTCATTAGAACAGGCTCACGGGGGCGGAGATCTATAGAAAACGCCGCAGACCTCGTACCCGGGGCTCAGGCGGGCGGGCGCCCCATCCCCCGATAGGACCATCCCGCGCTGGCCCATTGGCGCGGATCCAGGCAATTCCGCCCGTCGATGACCTTGCGGCCGGCCACGAGCTCGCCGAGCAGCACCGGGTCGGCGTTGCGAAATTCCGGCCATTCGGTGGCGACGAGGACGAGGGAGACGTCGGTCACGGCCGCTGCCATCGAGTCCGCGTACGTCAGGGCGGGCTGAGCCCGGCGGGCGTTGGCCATGCCCTGGGGGTCGTAGACGCGCACGTGCGCCCCGGCCGCGGACAGGGCCGCCGCCACGGCGAGGCTCGGCGCGTCGCGTACGTCGTCGGAACCCGGCTTGAAGGTCGCGCCCAGCACGGCGATCGCGGTGCCGGAGAGGTCCGGCCCGGCCGGGCCGACCGGGCGGTCGAGCAACTCGGCCGCCAGCGTCAGCACCCGGGAGCGGCGCCGGGTGTTGATCAGGTCGACCTCGTGCAGGAAGCGCAGCGCCTCGCCCGCGCCCAGCTCCTGCGCCCGGGCCTGGAAGGCGCGGATATCCTTGGGCAGGCAGCCGCCGCCGAAGCCGAGCCCGGCCTGCAGGAAGCGGTTGCCGATCCGCGGGTCGTAACCGATGGCCCGGGCCAGCTGGGTGACGTCCGCCCCGGCCACCTCGCACACCTCGGCCATCGCGTTGATGAAGCTGATCTTGGTGGCCAGGAAGGCGTTCGCGGCCACCTTGACCAGCTCGGCCGTGGCGAAATCGGTCACCACGACCGGAACGTCGCGATCCTCGGTGGCGGCCAGGTCGAAGACGCCCTTGTGGGCGGCGTGCAGACGGTCACGGGCCCACTCGGTCCGGGTCCCGCAGATGATCCGGTTGGGCCGGAGCACGTCCTCCACCGCGTACCCCTCCTGCAGGAACTCCGGCGACCAGGCGACCTCGACCCCGAGCGCGGGGTCGGCGTGCTTGGCCACCAGCTCCTCGACCCAGTCGGCGGTGCCCACCGGCACGGTCGACTTGCCGACGATCAGCGCCTTCCGCCGCAGCCGGGGCGCCAGGTTGGTCACGGCGCTCTCGACATAGCTGAGATCGGCGCCCATGCCGTCCGCCCGCTGCGGCGTGCCGACGCAGATGAAGTGCACGTCGGCGAAGTCCGCGACCTCGTCGTACGTGGTCACGAAGCGCAGCCGCCCCGACGCGAGGTTGCGGCGCAGCAGATCGTCCAGCCCCGGCTCGTGGAACGGCACCTTACCGCTCGCCAGCTTGGATATCTTCGCCTCGTCGACGTCGAATCCGAGGACCTCGTAGCCGAGCTCGGCGAAGCAGATGGCATAGGTGGCCCCGAGATAGCCGGTGCCGAGGAACGACAGACGCATCACGACAGGCCTAACGACTTTCCCCCCGGTGGGCGTACGCTACGCGCGAGTAACATCGCTTAGGAGAGGGCCCCAGCATGAGTGAGTTCGACGCCTACCGGCTTCCGGAGGATCACGAGACGATCCGTGCCGCCGTGCGCGAGGTGTGTGACGCGCGGGTGGCGCCGAACGCGGCCGAGGCCGACGAGAACAGCGAATTCCCCAAGGCGTCGTACGACGCTCTGCGCGCCTCCGACTTCCACGCCCCGCACATCCCGGTCGAGTACGGCGGCGCCGGCGCCGACGCGCTGGCCACCGCGATCGTGATCGAGGAGGTGGCCCGGGCCTGTGCGTCCTCGTCGCTGATCCCGGCGGTGAACAAGCTCGGCACGATGCCGCTCATCCTGTCGGCGTCGGAAGACCTCAAGCAGCGTTACCTGCCCAAGGTCGCTTCGGGTGAGGCGATGTTCTCCTACTGCCTGTCCGAGCCCGAGGCGGGCTCCGACGCCGCGTCGATGACCACCCGCGCCGTCCGCGACGGTGACTTCTGGATCCTCAACGGCGTCAAGCGCTGGATCACCAACGCGGGCGTGTCGGAGTACTACACGGTGTTCGCGGTTACTGACCCGACGGCTCGCTCTCGCGGCATTTCCGCTTTTGTCGTGGAAAAAGCCGACGAAGGCGTGTCTTTTGGGGCGCCGGAGAAGAAGCTGGGGATCAAGGGGTCACCGACCCGCGAGGTCTACTTCGACAACGTCCGCATCCCGGCCGACCGCATGATCGGCGCCGAGGGCACCGGCTTCGCCACGGCCATGGCCACCCTCGACCACACCCGTGTGACGATCGCGGCCCAGGCGCTCGGCATCGCGCAGGGCGCGCTCGACTTCGCCAAGGGCTACGTCAAGGAGCGCAAGCAGTTCGGCCAGCCGGTCGCCGACTTCCAGGGCGTCCAGTTCATGCTGGCCGACATGGGCATGAAGATCGAGGCGGCCCGCCAGCTCACCTACGCCGCCGCCGGCAAGAGCGAGCGCGGCGACGCCGACCTGACCTACTTCGGCGCGGCCGCCAAGTGCTTCGCCTCGGACGCCGCCATGGAGATCACCACCGACGCCGTCCAGCTCCTCGGCGGCTACGGCTACACCCGCGACTACCCGGTCGAGCGCATGATGCGCGACGCGAAGATCACCCAGATCTACGAGGGCACGAATCAGGTCCAGCGCATCGTCATGGCCCGCCAGCTCCTGAAGGACTAGCAGCCTGAGTAGCCGGAGTAGTTGGTGAAGCTGGCGGCGCTCGTGCTGTCGTAGCTGGACGGCAGGGTGGCCGGGGTGAAGCCGGGCCAGCGGTCCTGAGGTGGGTGGCCGGCCGAGGGCTGAGGGGACGGCTCGGGCAGTTCGGCCAGTTCGTCCAGACGGTCCTGGTCGGTGAGCAGTTGCCGCAGCTCGCGGAGCGCGTGCTGGTCGCGGTGGCCGCGGCGCCAGGCTGTCCAGGCCTCCTCCTCCAGGCGCTCCAGCAAATCCTGCTCGCGAAGGAAGACGGCGGCTTCCGGGAACTGGGGGAAGTCGCCGTCGGGGCCGACGCGCATCAGCTCGGTGGCTTCATCGAGGCGGCCCTCGGCGGCCAGGTGGCGGGCCAGCCGGACGTGGTAGCCCGCCTGGCGGCGGTCGATCAGCTCGCGCCACACCGAGGGGTCCGGGGTGCCGGCCTCGTCGAGCACATTGGCCAGGCCGGTCAGGACCGAGGTGTTCGCCGGGTCCGAGTGCCGTAGCTGTTGAGCCGCTCGCAGCAGTCCCGGTCCGTCGATGCCGGGCCAGGGGGAGAAGAGGGGACTGCCCCGGTGGAGCCGCCCGTCGGCGAGGGCCTGGCGCAGTCGCACGATGTCGGCGGTCCGGCCCTGGTCGGTGAGGACCGCCAGCAGCAGCTGGTAGGCCTCGGCGTCGCCTCGTTCGGCGAGGTCCCGCAAGACCAGGATCTGCTCGGCGTGATCGCCGGCGGCGCCGCACGCGGCGGCCAGCTTGAGGGAGGTCTCCCGCTCCTGGACCGGCGAGGTGCCGATCACGTGGCGCAGGTACGCGCGGGTGCCGGGCCACGGCACCAGGGCCACGGTGGCGATCAGGGCGGCCAGCGTGATCAGTAGCGCCAGGCCGGGCGCCCACGGCGCCCGGCCGTGCAGAAGGGCCTAGGCCGCCGGGAAGATCACCACGACGACGGCCAGCCGGATCATCCGGGTCTGAAGGACCACATCTTTCCTGCGCTGCTCGTGCAACAGTGACATCGGGCATCGCCTCCCCCCTCAGTGTCCGGGGTGGAGGGTCGGGACGCAGGGGGTTGCAGCTGTGATTGACGTCGCCGCGGGGATCGGGTGGGACGTGCGGGACGGGGTGGGGTGGGTGACCATCAGCAATCCGGCTCGGCGCAACGCGCTGTCGGTGGCGATGATGGGGGCGCTCGCGGCGGCCGTCCGGGAGCTCGACGAGGATGCCGGGGCCCGCAGCATCGTGCTGGTGGGGGCGGGGGAGACGTTCTGCGCGGGGGCGGACATCTCCGAGTTCGCCGCCCATCACGAGTCGGCGGAGCAGCGGCAGGCGTTCGACGAGACGCTGAGCGGGCTCTTCACGACGCTGAGCGGGCTGCGGACACCGCTGATCGCGATGATCCGGGGGCACTGTCTGGGGGCCGGCATGGCGCTCGCGCTCAGTGCCGATCTGCGGATCGCGGCCAAGGGCAGCCGATTCGGTGTTCCGGCGGCGCGGCTGGGGGTCGGCTACCCGATGGCGCTGGCCGAGACGCTCGTGCATGTCGTGGGGCCGGCCCATGCGGGCGACATCCTGCTGACGGCGCGGACCTTCGATGACGGCGAGGCGCTGGCGGCCGGGTTCGTCAACCGGGTGGTTCCGGCCGGGGAGCTGGAGGCTGACGTGCTGCGAACGGCGGCGGCCATCGCGGCCAACGCGCCGCTGTCGGTGCGGGCGGCCAAGGCGTCGATCCGGGCGGCCGCGCATCCGGAGCTGGCCGGGCGGGCCCGGGAACTGATCGCCGCCTGCGCCGGCAGCGCCGACGAGCGGGAGGGTCAGCGGGCCTTCATGGAGCGGCGGCGGCCGGACTTCAGTGGCCGGTAGGAGTCATCGACAGCGACCTGTCCCGGACCAGCGGGACGGCCCAGACCAGCACGATCGCCGCGGCCAGCAGGAGGGGCTGTGGGCCCTGCCCGGCGTGGGCCAGCAACACGATCAGCCATGGGGCCAGGATCAGTGTTCGCAACATGAGCATGGTGGTGGACTTCCCTTCGCGATGACCCGGAGGGGCCAACGGTGGCCCGCCCGGGTCACCGCGGATAGCGGGGCAGGTTGACCTCCATGGCCAGGCCGGCCGGGGAGAGTGGTCGCGCCCGCACGGTGCCGCCCAGCGACGTCAGCAGCTGCCGGACGATCCACAGGCCGAGGCCGCGCTCGTCCGGCGGCGGGGTGCGGCGGCGCAGCGCGGTCTGCAGGGCCGGCGTCGGGCCGCCGCCGTCGGTGACGGTCAGCCGGAGGTGGCGGGCCCGCACGGCCGCGGTGAGCCGCGCCGGCCCGGCCCCGTGCCGGGCGGCGTTGCCGGTCAGATTGGTCAGGATCTGCCGGGTGTGCGCGGGATGGACGGGCCACTTCAGCGCGGCTCGACTGGCCGAGATGGACACCTTCGGCTCGACAAAACCCGACAAGACACCACGCAGTGGTTCAGCTGGGGCGTTGACGCTGTGGCCGTACGCGGTGGAAGCCGCCTGGCTCAGCACGGCGCCGGCGTACTCGACGTGCTCCGCGGCCAGCCGGGCCAGTTCGCTGCGGCGCGGCTCCGGCGGGGCCTCCTCCAGCGCCCGGAGCAGGGCGGCGAGCGTGGCCATGGGCGGGCGGAGCTCATGGCAGAGGCTGCGGGCGAGCACGAGACCGGGGTCGGCCGGCCGGCGCCGGAGAGTCAGTCGCATGACTTGCCCCGCATCGGGCACCCGGGCGTCATGCGCAACATCCGGATCGCCGTCGTCGATGACCACAACCTGTTCGTCCGCGGTCTGGAACTGCTCCTGCCCGAGGTCAGCGACGGGCGGGCCACCGTCGTGGCGACCACGGGGGACGCCGCGTACGCCGCGAGCGTCGTCCGCCACGCCGTGCCCGACGTGGTGCTCGTGGATCTGCGCATGCCCCCACCGGGTGGCCTGCGGGCGATCGAGTCGGTGCGCCGGGCCGCGCCGCGGGCCCGGGTCCTGGCCATGTCGGGCGACGACGACCCGGAGTTCGCGATCGAGGCGTTGCGGGCCGGCGCGAGCGGCTTCCTGCCCAAGAGCAGCGACGCCGCCGACATCATCCAGCCGCTGCTCGCCGTGATCGACGGATGGTCGGTGCTGCCGGAACGGCTGCTGGCCGAGCTCGTCAAGAAGCCGGCGCGGTATCCGGCCACGGAGGCCCTGTCCGACGACGAACGTGACCTGCTGCGGCTGATCGCCGTCGGCGCCTCGACCGTCGAAATCGCCACCAAACTCCACGTCTCGGAACGCACGGTGAAACGTCTTACCGCCACGCTCCTGCGCAAGCTGCGAGTCTCCAGCCGAGCGGAAGCGGCCGCTCTAGCCGGCAGCGCCGGACTGCTGTAGGTCTGCATGGGCACCCGCTTTCCCCCATTTCCTCCGGTCAACCCAGCGTTCTGACCAGCAGAAGCACATTCAAGGCGATGATCAGCAGGGCGGCCGCGGACGCCACGACCGTCGTGATCGGACGGTTCGCCTGCTCGCCCATGATGTCCCGGCGGCGGGTCAGCCAGATCAACGGGACCAGGGCGAACGGCACGCCGAAGGAGAGGACGACCTGCGACCAGACCAGCGCGCTGGTCGGGTCGGCGCCGAGCAGGAGGACGGCCATCGCCGGCGCCATGGTGATCAGGCGCCGGGCCGCCAGGGGGATCGTACGGCCGATGAAGCCCTGCATGACCACCTGGCCGGCGTAAGTGCCGACGCTGGAGGACGCGAGGCCGGAGGCGAGCAGGGCAATGGCGAAGGCCATGGCCGCGTGCCCGTCGAGCACCGAGCCCAACCCGGCGTGGATGCCCTCCAGCGAGTCGGTGTCCTTCACGTCCGAGCCGAAGAACAGCTGCGCCGCGATCACCAGCATGGCCAGGTTGACCAGCCCGGCCGCGCCCAGCGCGACCAGGGTGTCGACGCGCTGGTAGCGCAGCGCCCGGCGCAGGTCCGGCGCCCCGGCCCGGGTCTTGGTCAACGCCGAATGCAGGTAGATCACGTGCGGCATCACGGTGGCGCCGAGGATGCCGGTGGCCAGCAGCAGGCTGTCCGGGCCGTCGAAGGCCGGCACCATGCCGGCGCCGAACCCGCCCACGTCGACGCCGGAGCGCAGCGTGTTGTAGAGGAAGCCGATCAGAATGACCGCCAGGAAGGCGCCGATCACCGTCTCGAACCGGCGGATGCCGCGCCGTTGCAGCTCGAGCACGGCGAACGCGGCGGCGCAGGTGATCAGGCCGCCGGCCGGCAGCGGGATGCCGAAGAGCAGGTAGAGGGCCAGGGCGCCGCCGATGATCTCGGCCAGGTCGGTGGCCATGGCGACCAGCTCGGCCTGCACCCAGAGGCCACGGGCGACCGGCTTGGGCAGCTGCTCCCGGCACAGCTCCGGCAGGTCGCGGCCGGTGACCAGCCCGAGCTTGGCCGACAGGGACTGGATCAGCATCGCCATCAGGTTCGCGGCCACGATCACCCAGACGAGCAGATAGCCGAAGCTCGCCCCGCCGGTGAAGTTGGTGGCGAAGTTGCCGGGGTCGGCGTACGCGATCGCGGCCACGAAGGCGGGACCGAGCCAGGGCGCCACCCGGGACACCCGCTGTCTTAAAGGGAGAGCAACCACCATGCGGACCCGGGTGCCCTCGGGCCGAGGCCCGTACGGGCCGCGGCCGTCCCCGCCGGGCCAACCGTGCGGGTAGCCCGATGTCGTAGGCCAACGACACCCCCGTAAGGAGCACGACATGTTCAAGCACGTCGACTACCTGCAGTTCCAGGCCAAGCCCGAGAAGCCGGACGCGTTCTTCGCGGCCAAGCTCCAGGAGCTCGTGGGTGGCCAGTTCGGCGAGATGACCGTGATGATGCAGTACCTCTGGCAGGGCTGGTCGTGCCGGGTGCCCGGCAAGTACAAGGACATGATCATGGACATCGCGACCGAGGAGATCGGTCACGTCGAGATGCTCACGACCATGCTGGCCCGCCTGCTCGAGGGCGGCCCGGCCGAGGCCACCGAGAAGGCCGCCGCAGCCAACCCGGTGCTGGCCGCGGTGCTCGGCGGGCAGAACCCGCAGCACTCGATCGTCACCGGCGGCGGCGCCATGCCGACCAACAGCCAGGGCGTGCCCTGGAACGCCGGCTACATCGTGGCCAGCGGCAACCTGCTGGCCGACTTCCGGTCCAATGTGTCGGCCGAGGCGCAGAGCCGGCTGCAGACCAGCCGCTGCTACAACATGACCGACGACCGTGGCGTCAAGGACATGCTGCAGTTCAACCTGGCCCGCGACACGTACCACCAGCAGCAGTGGCTGCTCGGCATCGAGCAGCTGATCGAGGACGGCTTCACCGAGAACGGCATCGAGGACTCGAACGCGGAGTTCGAGCACCCGGAGGCCAACCACACGTTCTACAGCTTCGACCCGGAGAGCACCGCGGGCGAGGGCCGGTGGGCGCGCGGACCGGCGCTCAACGGCAAGGACGAGATCATCTACGTGCCGGACGCGCAGCCGCTCACCGACGACAAGCCGCTCGGCCCGGCGCCGGACCCGAAGCTGTACGTCACCTACGACGGCTCGATGGGCAAGGGCAAGCCGGGCACCGGCGCCGGCGCGCACGCCCAGGGCATGGCCAATGTGGTCAACAAGATCAAGGACGTGCTCGACTAGTCCGTTTATCGATGCCCTCCCGAGGTAAGCGGCTCCTGAACCGAACGAAAGGGACGGATCATGGGTCGTACCGGAAGGGCTCTGCTCATAGCCGCGCCGATAGCGGCCGGCGCCGCCGTGGTGGCGGCGAAACGGCGAGGCGGCCGGTCACCGGCATCACGTCGCACACACGTGGTCACGGTGAACCGGCCGCTCTCCGAGCTGCCGGAGTCGCTGGAGGAGCTCAGCCGCAGCGTGGAGATCAGCCTGACGGCCGCTCCGGGCGATCGGGGGACCGAGATCGCCGTACGCATCCCCGAGGGGTCCCCGGTCAGCGAGGGCGAGGTCCGCCGCGCCCTGCGCGAGACCCGTTCGCTGGTCGAGGTCGGCTACGTGCTGAGCCCGGCCGGCCCCCCGACCACTGAGAAGACCCTGTTGAACAAGCCGCTGCGCACGGCCACCGAGCACGGACGCGAGGGAGGACTGCTGTGAAGGCGTTGCAGTGGCAGGGCGTCAACAAACTCGCCGTCGGCACCGTGCCCGACCCGGAGCTGCGCAACCCGGGCGACATCATCGTCAAGGTGAGCCGCACCGTGACCTGCGGCTCCGATCTGCATCTGATCGGCGGCTACATCCCCTTCATGGAGAAGGGCGACGTGCTCGGGCACGAGTTCCTCGGCGAGGTCGTCGAGGTCGGCGCGGACGTGAAGCGGCACCGCGTCGGCGACCGGGTCGTCGTCTCGTCGTTCATCGCCTGTGGCAGTTGCTGGTACTGCGACCAGGAGCTCTACTCGCTGTGCGACAACGGCAACACCAACCCGGCGATCACCGAGACGCTGTGGGGGTACGCGCCGGGTGGCTGCTTCGGCTACTCCCACGCGATGGGTGGCAACGCCGGCAGCCACGCCGAGTACATCCGGGTGCCGTTCGCCGACGTCGGCGCGTTCACCGTGCCCGACGCGGTCAGCGACGAGCGGGCGCTGTTCGCCTCGGACTCGGCCGCGACCGGCTGGATGGGCGCCGACCTCGGCGGCGTGAAACCGGGCGACGTGGTCGCGGTCTGGGGTGCGGGCGCGGTAGGCCAGATGGCGGCCCGGGCCGCGGTGCTGCTCGGCGCCGAGCGGGTCATGGTCATCGACCGGCTGGACAACCGGCTCGACCAGGTGGAGAAGTACACCGGGGCCGAGACGATCAACTACGAGCGCACCGACGTCGCCGGTGAACTGCGCGAACGCAGCGGCGGCCGCGGACCCGACGTCTGCATCGAGGCGGTCGGCATGGAGGCGCACGCGCCGGGCGCCCACTTCGGCTACGACCAGATCAAGCAGCAGCTGCGGCTGCAGACGGACCGGCCGATCGCCGTCCGCGAGGCCGTGCACGCCTGCCGCAAGGGCGGCTCGGTCTTCGTGCTCGGCGTCTACGCCGGTTTCGTCGACAAATTCCCGCTCGGGGCGCTGATGAACAAGGGCCTGACCATGCGCGGGGCGCAGATGCACGGTCAGCGCTACATCCCGATGCTGCTGGAGCGGATGGCCAAGGACGAGGTGGTCACCGAGCACCTGGCGACTCACGTGATGCCGCTGGAGCAGGGACCCGAGGGCTACCGCATCTTCAAGGACAAAGAGGACAACTGCGTCCGTACGGTCTTCGTGCCCTAAGTCTCGTTTCCCCCGGGACGGCTCCGGGGATCCGGGACCATGCGGAAAGCGATCCTTGCAGCAGGAGCAGCCGGCCTGGTCATCGCGCTGGGTGGCTGTGGCTCCGGTGGTGACTCGAGTGCGGCGCCCGCGGCAACGCCGTCGAGCGCCGCGCCGGACACCACGACGGCACCAACAACAGCTCCCACGGCAGCACCGGCGACAAGTTCCGCTGCGCCTGCGGTCAAGGCGTGCCTGAGCAGGAACCTCGAGGTCACCGACGAGGCGGACGAGGGCGGCGGGGCGGCCGGCCATCACGGTGAGCTGCTCGTCTTCGCCAACAAGGGCGACGGCGCCTGCACACTGTACGGCTACCCGGGCGTCTCGTTCGTCGCCGGGGACCAGGGCAAGCAGGTGGGCAGCGCCTTCACCCGGACGCCGGGAACCAAGAAGACTGTCACCCTGGAACCCGGCGACAAGGCGCGCGCGACGATCCTGATCGCCGACTACTTGAACGTGGACGCGGCTGCCTGCAAGCCCGTCCAGGTACGCGGCTACCGCGTCTACCCACCGAACGAGACCGCGTCCGTCTTCGTGGCCAAGCCGCAGACCGCCTGCTCCGCCCCGAACGAGGCAGCCGGCCAGGTCCAGCCCGTGCAGTAAGTTCCGCGACTGTTTCGCCGGATCGGGCCCGCGCCTTAACTGTGACATTTATGCTACAGTGATGGCGTCGGGGATCCGAAGGGACGGGCATGGCGACCGCTAACAGCGCTTTCTGGGAGGACCTCGCCGAGGACCTCAAAGATCCCGAGTTTCTCCGTGCCTACGTCGTCGAGTCGGTCCGCATCGCGACCATCGACGCCGTGGTCAACGCCCTCGACGAGGCCCGCGAGGCGGCCGGCCTGTCCAAGGCCGCTCTGTCCCGGGCCATCGGCGCCAATCCTGACGCCATTCGCCGCCTGTTCACTCACGGATCAGTTAATCCGACCGTGAGTACCGTCGCCGAGATAGCGGCAGCCCTCGGAATGCGCCTCACGCTCGAACCGCTCCCCGCCGCCGAACGCGAACAGATCACGAAGCCGCTTGTCAGCGGCGAGCACAGTGACACCGCAGCCCTTGCCGCCCACCTGCAGATAATGCGGCAGCCGCGGCCGGCTGCCGCCTGAGCACGCTCTACATAAGCGACCGTGGATTGCGGGACCGGTACTCGTCGCCGAGCTCCCGCACCATCTTGTAATCGGTGTCCGACAGCGTCGTGCGGAACGGCTTGTCCAAACCGGTGACCACCACCAGCATCGGTTTGACCCGGCCGGCTGCGCTGTAGTCGAGCAGGCAGTACAGCCGGAAGTGCTGACGACCGGGGCCGTCCACGCGCACCTCGAACCATCCGGTCATGTCGCCGTGCATGGCTTCCCAATAGCCGCCTCCGGCGAACCGCTTCGGCGGTGCGCTTGCCACCGCGACAAGGACCGCGTTGAACTTCGCTCGGACTGTGGGCGGGCAGGCCCTGAGGAATTCACGTCCGGGCACAGTTTCGGCCGGATCGTCGTCACTGTGCCGACGAAAATAGACAATCTCGTGCACGTCATCTGGGGACGGCCCTCTGCGGATGCTCGAAGCCTGCTGAGTCGGCCTTCGAACGTTGCGGCTACGCCGGGAGGCGCGGTCGGGGGACACGGCGCCAGATGCTAGCCATGGCCGCGATCGCACCGTTCCGGCGAACCGCGCCTTGCCACATACGAAACCGCAGCTCTCACCTTTCTCTATCGAAGGTCGCCCTTGTGGCACCGGTATCTAGCGGCGTCAAATTCAGCCAAACGTGTCGCAGTAGGCCAGCTGTAATCGAAGAGCCTGCCCCATGCATGCTCACGCAGTAAGGTCCCCGGCTGCTCCTCGAGCGTGTCAGGGCCAAATTGGGGCCCATGCCGCTTCTGGAGCGCGAGCATGCTTTCGCCTCGCTCGACGACTACGCTCGCGACCCCGAGGTCGGTCTCGTGCTGATCGCGGGTGAGGCCGGTGTCGGTAAGACCAGCCTGGTTGAGGCGTTGCGTTCGCACAGTGGCGCTCTCTGGGCGTGAGGGCTGTGCGACGGGTTGTTCACGCCGCGGCCGCTCGGTCCGCTGTTCGATCTCGCGGCCGAGCTCGGTGGCCGCATCGGTGAGCTGTGTCGCCGTGGGGCGCCGCGCGAGGAGCTCTTCGACGCGTTGCTGCAGCAGGTCAATGCCCGGCCGTACCTTCTGGTGATCGAGGATCTGCACTGGGCCGACGAGGCCACAGTGGACCTCGCCCGCCGCCTGCGGGGCACGCGGCTGATCGTGGCCTACCGGGATGACGAGCTCGACCCGCACCGGCCGTTGCGGATCGCGCTGGGCCGGCTCGGGTCGCTGCGCGGCCCCGCCGGATCCGCCTGGCGCCGCTTTCGCCGGGCGCGGTCGAGGTGCTGGCCGGTGACAGTGGGCTCCTGGCGGCCGAGCTGCACCGGCTGACCGGCGGTAACCCGTTCTTCGTGACCGAAGTGCTCCGGGCCGGCGGCCCGGCTCAGCCGGCGTCTGCTGACCGAGGTTGAGGCGTCGCCCATCAACCGGATCAGCCCGCTGCTCGGCCTGGCCACCGTGCTCGTGCGGCGCGGCGACGAGGACGTCGCGCCGCTGCTGGACGAGGCGGCCGAGACCGCGGACGGCTCGGCCGAACCCCAGTGGATTGTTCTCGCCCGCCTGACCAGGGCGGAGTGGCGATGGTTAGCCGGCTACCCGGAGGAGGCACGCCGCGAGGCCGAGCTGGCGGATGACGTCGCGGGTGAGGGCAACGGGTGGTGGCGCGGAACGGTCGCGGTGTGGCTACGGCGTACGGCCTCGGACCGATCCTGGAAGTCTCCCGTGCCCGAGCCGTTCCAGCTTTTCCTCGACGGCGATTTCGCCGCCTCGGCCGTGCTCGGCAAGCTCGGCGCGCCGTCGCGCACCGGGGCCGCCGTGCTGGCCCGCCGCCGCGGCCTGGTGACTGGGTAGCCGGCGAAGAAAGCTGGGTAACCGCTCCCGATCTCCCGGGCCGGGCCGGCGGTGATAGTCGAAGTCATGAACACCTACATGGATGTCCACACCGTCTCCGGCGGCGTCGACCTCGACGACGTCACGAAGGCCCACCAGGCCGACCCCGCGACCCAGGGCGAGTTTCACGTGAACTACCTGCGCTACTGGGTCGACGAGGCCCACGGCAAGATCTTCTGCCTGGTGGCCGATGAGATTTACCAGGTCAACGAGGGCGCCTGACACCCAACTAGTCAGGCTGTCTGCTAAGCAGCTAGCCTGACTACATGACACCGCGGCCGTGGTTGCACGGCTTTCTCGACCTGTGCCTGCTCGCGATGCTGCGCGAGCGGCCCGACTACGGTTACGGCCTGGCCCAGCGGCTCTCCGCGGCCGGCGTGGCCGACGTGCCCGGCGGCACGCTCTACCCGGCCCTGCTGCGCCTGGAGCAGCAGGGCCTCGCCGTGCCCGACTGGCAGCCGTCGGAGTCCGGCCCCCGCCGCAAGTACTACGCGATCACCCACGCCGGCCGGGAGTTCCTCGACGGCCAGGCCACGGAGTGGCGGCAGTTCCGCGACGGGGTCGACACGCTCATCGAGGCGAGGGCGCCCCGATGAGCGACTGGCCCGAGATGTTCGAGGCCGAGCTGCTCCGCCTCGGCCTGCAACCGGGCCGGGCCAGCCAGCTCGCCGAGGAGACGACCCAGCAGGCCGCCGAGTACGCAGCGCCGCCGGCCGACGTCTTCGGCCCGGCCCACCTCTACGCGCGACACCTGCTGGCCGAGCTCAAAGCCGTTCCCCTGAAACGGCTCGAGCCCGGCCCGGTGCTGCTGCAGCTGCGCGGCGTCGCCAAGCGCTACCGCCGGCGCACCGTCTTCGCCGGCGTCGACCTGCGGGTCCGCGGCGGCGAGGTGGCCGCGATCGTCGGCGCCAACGGCTGCGGCAAGTCCACCTTGCTCAAGATCTGCGCCGGCCTGACCCGGCCCACCGCGGGCGAGATCCGCCGCACCCGGCGGGTCGGTTTCGTCCCGCAGGACGGCGGCACGGCCGGGTGGCTCACCGCCGAGGAACACTTCACGCTCTTCGGCGCCGCGGCCGGCATGGTCCCCGGGCGGGCCCGCTCCACCGGCATCCACCTGGCCAGCCGGCTCGCCTGGCGACCGGGGCGGCGGCAACCCGTACAGCAACTGTCCGGCGGCACCCGGCAGAAGCTCAACCTCGTGCTCGGTGAGCTGCACGCCCCCGACCTGCTGCTGCTCGACGAGCCGTACCAGGGGTTCGACCAGGGCACGTACCTCGACTTCTGGCAGCAGGTCTTCGCCTGGCGCGACGCCGGGCGGGCGGTCGTGGTCGTCACCCACCTCCTGCACGACCTGCAGAACGTCGACCACGTGCTCGATCTGGGCGCGTACTTGACCGGAGGGGAACGATGACGGCCCTGGTGGTGGCGAGCCTGTCGGCCCGCGAGATCTCCCGGCGGTGGGTCGCGCTGGCCCTGGTCGTCGCGCTTCCCCTGTGGTTCTACCTGGTACGCCGTGACCTCGCGGGCCAGTCGACACGCATGCTGGCCCTGGGCATCGGCTGGTCGGTGTCCACCTTGACGCTGTTCGTGGTGAACGCGTCCCGCAGCGTCGACCCCCGGCTCCGGCTGACCGGCGCGTCGACGGCCGGGATCATCGGCGGCCGCTTGCTCGCGCTCTCCGGCGTCGGCCTCTCCGTCGCGTTCGCGTACTGGCTGCTGGTCGGCGTCGACCAGGATCTGCGGAACTGGTGGCTGGCCGGCCTCATGATGGCGGTGACCGCGCTGGTCGCGGCCCCGCTCGGCAGCCTGATCGGCGCGCTGCTGCCCCGCGAGCTGGAAGGGGCGCTCGCCCTGCTCAGTATCTGCGCCGTGCAGATGCTGGCCGACCCGAGCGACACGGTGGCCAAGCTGATGCCGTTCTGGTCGACCCGCGAGATCGGCACGTACGCCGTCGACGGCGGCAGCCTCGACATGGTGTGGCGCGGCCTGGGACACGCCGGGCTGGTCTGGCTGATCTGCACCGGGGGCACTTTGGCCATCTTCAGTAAACGTCTTCGACTGCAAAACTATCCAGAGCCCACCTGACCTGCGAATTCGCTTCTTTGCCGGCCGAGGTGAAGTGGCGTGCGGCACAAACGGTCAGCCAAGATCAGCCGAAAGTACGTATTCGCCTCCACAAGACTTTTATGTCCGATATGCCACGATCTGTGGCGTAAGGCGAAAACAAAGTTGGAGGTCAAATATGAACAAGGCAGTCAAGATGCTGACCATGGCGGGCATGGGTCTCATGGCCAGCGCCGCCATCGGCGCCCCGGCCCTCGCCGCCGACAGCAGCTCCACGGCGACCGCCAAGGGCAACGACACCGCCAAGGTGCAGCGGCACGACCGCGACCAGGTCGTCGGCTTCTACCGGACGCTGCGCGACTGCGAGAAGGCCGGCCGCATCGGCGAGTGGTTCGACCGCTGGGAGAGCTACGACTGCGACCGGGTCCGCTTCGGCTTCCGCCGCGGCTACTGGGCCCTCGAGGTCGAGCGCAACTGGCGTGGTGGCCACGACTTCCGTGACCGCGGCCGTGACCGTGACTTCCGCGACGGCGACCGTGACCGCAACCACCACGACCGCAACCGGGGCGACCACAAGGGCCCGCACCGCAACAACTGAATAACCGCATGACGCGCCGCCGGCCGTGACGCCCCGAACCGTCCCGGCCGGCGGCGTGAGGTAAACCCACCCCGGTGCTCGGGCCGTCCCCTTTCGGGGAGGCGGCCCGAGCATTTATTTATATGTTTTAAATACGCCGCAGGACGCTGACGACCTTGCCGAGAATCGTGGCATCATCACCGGGAATCACGTCATAAGCCGCATTGCGCGGCACCAGCTCGACATGACCGTTCGAACGGCGCAACACCTTCACGGTCGCCTCACCGTCAAGCATCGCGGCGACAATCTCACCGTCCTCCGCCACCCGCTGCTGGCGGACCACCACGGTGTCACCGTCACAGATCGCGGCCTCGACCATCGAATCGCCCTTGACCCGCAGGGCGAACAGCGTGCCCTTGCCAACGAGGCTCAACGGCAGAGTGAGCTGCTCCTCCACATGCTCGTCGGCCAGAATCGGCGCACCGGCGGCAATCGCACCAAGCACCGGCACCGACACATTGCCGTCATCCGGGCTGCGGATGTCGATCGCCCGCGACCCGCGCGCCCCCCGGCGAATCAGGCCACGCTCCTCGAGCACGCCAAGCTGATGAGCCACCGACGACGGCGACTCCAGCCCCACCGCCGCCCCGATCTCACGGATGGTCGGCGGATAGCCATGCCGGTCGATCCAGTCACGGATCATCGAGTAGATCTGCTGCTGTCGCTTACTGAGGGGCACGTCATCCGGGGACGTCATGCGTGCATGTTACTACATTCTTCGATCACCTGTACGAAACACTTTCGAGTGACATCGCCGGATGGCTGCGCCCGGATGGCCGCGCGCAAACGGCCGCGCGCCCGGACGGCCGCGCCGGGCTTGACCGCGGCTTCGGCCGAGGGGTCCGACCCGCCCATGGAGTCCCGACTCGCCTCTGGAACCGTCTGCGCCCATCGGCCCTACTTCGCCCACGGACCTGCCGCTGCCCACGGACCTGCCGCTTCGCGCCGACCTGCCGCGCCCCACGGAGCCCGCCCTCCCTAGGGGGCCTCCTCCTCGGGCAATTATCGCGGAAAAGTGCGAGATCATGTCCGGCCGACAGGCCCGCCTGTGGATAGCCGATGGCCTGTGGATAAGCCGGGGTTGGGTGCTTCGGTGCGGTTAGTCTTCGGAGGGTCGGCGCTGGGTCGGGAGCTCATCCGGCGGGCGTTCCATGCTCATGACAGTCATTTCGCGCTTCTCCGGTTCGGCGCCGCGCGGTGCCGGCGGGATCACCCGGCTGGTCGGGTCGTTGGAGATGTCCGGCTGCTCGGCGTCCACTATGGACATCCGGGAGGCCGGCTGGGGATCCGTGGGGATCTCCGCGGGGCTTGACTGGGGCTGCAGCCGGATGATTTCGGTGCGTTCGCCCGGGGGCTCCACCGAGCCGGGGCGGACTATCCAGGTCTGCTCGGGATCCCGAGGCTGAAGCCGGATCACCTGGGTCTGGTCTCCGCCGACGTCGCCGGTGCCGGTCCCGTTCGCCGTGTGCTCGCCATTGGCGGTGGACACGGTGGCCAACCCGTCAACGCTGATCGCCCGAGTCCGATCCGGGTCCGGTGCGCTGAGCGACCGTGTGGTGTCTGGGTTCGGCGCGCTCAGCGGCCGGGCGGTGTCCGGATCCGGCGCTCTGAGCGGCCGGGTGGTGTCCGGGTCCGGCGCGTCGAGCGATCGGGTGGTGTCCTCGTCACGGGCGGTCAAGGAACGGGTTGTGTCGGGATCCACGGCGGTGGGCGGGCTCGTGGGGTTCTCGTCGGCGTGCGTGGTTGGGGTGGAGCCGTTCGGCAGCGCTATGGGGGCGGTCTCCTCCGGGGGTGTGGCTTCGGCGGAGGGGGTGCTGATGCCGGTCGACTTGACCAGGACGGTGGTGGGGGGCTCGTAGGAAGGTACGGCGACGCGGCGGGTTGACTCGAAGCCCGGAAGTTTGATCGCGCGGGTCTTGTCGGGGTCCGGGGCGTCCAGGGAGCGGGTCCGCTCGAGCCCGGGGGGTACGGCCCGGATGCTCGGAGGGGCCTCGACCTTGCCGGTGACGAGCGAGTATTCCGGCTCCTCGGATTCGCCCGCGGCGGCGATCGGCTGGAGGGGTGACGTTCGCTCGGACTCGTCCGCGGCGGTGGTGGACTGGGCAGGTGAGGTTCGCTCGGACTCGTCCGCGGCGGTGGTGGGCTGGGCAGGTGAGGTTTGCTCGGACTCGTCCGCGGCGGTGGTGGGCTGAGCAGGTGACGTTCGCTCGGACTCGTCCGCGGCGGCGATCGGCTGGGGAAGCGAGGCTTGCGCGGACTCGGGAGCGGCGGTGATTTGCGCGGCCGGCGAGGGTGCGGACTGTGCCGACGTGGCTTGGTCCGGCTCCTCGGGTTGGGGCTGGGCCGCGGCGGGGGTGGGCTGGTCGGTGGGTGTGCTCGGGGGAGCTGGGGCGGCGGCTGAGCGGCTGGTGGTCGGGCTGGTGCCGAAGGCCGCGACGGAGGTGGACTCGTCGGAGGAGACCACGACCGAGGTGGGGCGGGCGGTGGGGGCGATCAGCCGGGAGAGGGTGGACTCCAGGTCGCGTTCGTCGGAGGTGGAGGGTGTGGTGGCCGGTTCCACGCGGATCGGGCTGGCGGCTGGGGCCTTGGTGGTGTGGCCGTTCTCGGTGGGTGCGGGCTGACCAGCGGGGGCGGGCGGGGAAGGCTCGGCGTTGGTGACCGTCGCGGATTCGTCGGAGGTGACCACTACGCCGGTGGGGCGGGGGGTCGGGCCGATCAGGCGGGCGAGGGTTGATTCGAGGTCGCGCTCGTCGGAGGCGTAGGTCGTCTCGACCGGGTCCACGCGAAGAGGCTTGGCCGCCGGGGCCTTGACCACCTGGCCACTTTCGGCCGGGGTGGCCGTCGCGGGGGCGGTATCCCCGATGACGGAGGTCGGCTCGTCGCCACCGGGAGAGACCACGGTGGGCTCGTCGTCGCTGGGAGACGCCGCGGTTGGCTCGTCGCTTGGCGCGCTGACGGATGCGGTGGTCGGCTCTTCGGGGCGGAACGCGACGGTGGGGTCGTCGTTCGATGAGTGCGGGGGCGGAACGACGATCGTGGGGTCGGCGGCGGTGGAGGGCAGGCGCAGGACCGTGGTCGGGTCGCTCCCGCCGGTGGGATGGGAGGTGGGCAGCACCGTCGTCTCCAGGACGGCGGCCGGGGTGGTCGGAGCGGGAGCGGCGCCGCGGAAGCGGCCGATCTGGCCGATCAGCGGGAGGACCGGCGGCTCGTAGCGGGCCCAGCGGCGTGCGCTCAAGGCCGTGCAGATCAGCGGCACGGCCAGCATCGCGGCCAGGCCGTAGCCGGGGCGGCTCAGGTCGAAACCTTCCTTGGCCACGTCGGCCGGCCACAGATCGGCGTAGGCCGAGGGTGACTCCAGGGCCCAGATCGAGACCCCCAGGAAGGCCAGGCCCGCCACCAGCGGTCCGAGCGGGGAGATCGGGGCGAGGAGCAAGATGCCGTACGCCGCGCCGGCGAGCAGCAGCAGGGACAGTCCGCCCCAGGATTCGACCGCGAAGTCGTCGCGCCCGCGGGTGGTCAGGTCTTGGGTGAGGCCCACGCCGGCGAGGATCCACACCGCCGGTGCCAGCACGAGGGCGTACAAGATCGACCGGAAGTGACGCAAGGTTTTTCTCCCACCATGGCTCGCTGCTCAGGAACCGTACCGTCGTCGGGCAAGCCGCGAAAAGGACGCAGTAGCGTACGCCGCATGAGTGATCAGCCCACTGGTCGGCCGACGTCGTACTCGCGGGTCACGCTGAGCCGGATCATGACCGCGGTGGACGTCAATCTGTACGGCACCGTGCACGGCGGGGTGCTGATGAAGTTCGTCGATGACGTGGCCGGGGCGGCCGCGGCCCGGCACAGTGGCGGCACCGCGGTGACGGCGGCGATCGACGAGATCGTGTTTCTGGAGCCGGTGCGGGTGGGTGACCTCGTGCACGCGTACGCGCAGGTGAACTGGACCGGCACGAGTTCGATGGAGGTCGGCGTGAAGCTGGTGGCCGAGCGCTGGGACGTGGTCAGCCCGGAACCGCTCACGGTGGCCACCGCCTACCTGGTGTTCGTCGCGGTGGATGTGGCCGGTCACCCCCGGAACGTGCCTCCGGTGTTGCCCGAGCACATGGACGACGAGCGCCGTTTCCGCGAGGCTCTGATCAGGCGCGAGCACCGGCTGGCCCGCCGGTCGGCGATTCAGCGGGCCCGGGCCGAGGCGAACGCGACGGAGTGAGCGTTGACGCGAACGTGACTGAGTGAACGTTAAGGTGAGCGCATGACGGGCAGAGTGTTGTGGGAGCCGCCGGCCGACGTCCGCGAGACCTCGCGGATCGGGGACTACATGTCCTGGCTGGGCAAAGACCATGCCGACTACGCGTCGCTCTGGCAGTGGTCCGTCGACGACCTGCCCGCTTTCTGGCGCTCGATCTGGGACTACTTCGACGTCCAAGCCGATCGGCCGCCCCAGGAAACGCTGAGAGACACGGGCATGCCCGGCGCCGAGTGGTTCCCCGGCGCCACGCTCAACTACGCGGAGAACGTGCTCCGCATGCCGGGTCTCGACGACGATGAGCCGGTCGTCATTGCGTACAGCCAGAGCCGTGACCGCAAGCAGCTGACCGTGCGTGAGTTGCGCGATGAGGTCCGCCAGGTCCGAGCCGGGCTCAAGGCCCGTGGCGTCACCAAGGGGGACCGGGTCGCGGCCTACGCCCCGAACATCCCCGAGACGTACGTCCTGATGCTGGCCACCGCGAGTCTCGGCGCGATCTTCTCGTCGTGCGCGCCCGAGTTCGGCGTACGCAGCGTGATCGACCGCTGGCAGCAGATCGAGCCCAAGGTTCTGGTCGCGGTCGACGGCTACATGTACGGCGACAAGGCCGTCGACCGCCGCGCGGAAGTCGCCGCGATCGTCGAGGCGCTGCCGTCCATCGAGCATCGGGTGACGATCGGTTACCTGCACGGCGGCGGCGACTTCGACGATTTGAAAAACGACGAGCCGATGGCGTACGAGCACGTGCCGTTCGACCATCCGCTCTACGTGCTCTACAGCTCCGGCACGACCGGCCTGCCCAAGCCCATCGTCCACGGCCACGGCGGCATCCTGCTGGAGCATCTGAAGATGCTCGCCCTGCATCACGACCTCGGGCCCGGCGACCGCTTCTTCTGGTTCACCACGACCGGCTGGATGATGTGGAACTTCCTGGTCAGCGGTCCGGCGGTGGGCGCGGCGATCGTCATGTTCGACGGCAACCCGGCCTATCCGACCCTGTCGGCCCTCTGGGATCTGGTCGACGAGGCCGGCATCACCTACTTCGGCACCTCCGCCCCGTACCTCATGGCCTGCCGCAAGGCCGGGCTGACGCCGCGCAAGCGGCTCAAGGGCATCGGCTCGACGGGGGCGCCGCTGCCGGCCGAGGGCTTCGACTGGGTCTACGAGGCGGTCGGTTCGGAGCTGCAACTGCAGTCGCTGTCCGGCGGCACCGACGTGTGCACCGGCTTCGTCGGGTCGGCGCCGCTGCTGCCGGTGGTCGAGGGCAAGATCGCCTGTCGCGCTCTGGGGGCCAGGGTCGAGGCGTACGACCCGTCGGGCCGGCCGGTGATCGGGGAGCTGGGCGAGCTCGTGATCACCGCGCCGATGCCCAGCATGCCGGTCGGTTTCTGGAACGACCCGGACGGCAAGCGTTACCGCGAGGCGTACTTCGACTACTTCCCGGGGGTCTGGCGGCACGGCGACTGGATCACCATCGGCGAGGACGGGAGCTGTGTGATCACCGGGCGCTCCGACGCCACGCTCAACCGGGGCGGCGTGCGGCTGGGCACGGCCGAGTTCTACTCGGTGGTCGAGAGCCTGCCCGAGATCGCCGATTCGGTCGTCGTCCACCTCGAACAGGACGGCAACCCGAACGGTGAGCTGCTGCTGTTCGTCGTGCTCGCCGAGGGTTTCATCCTCGACGAGGCCCTGCGCAAGCGGATCGGGGGAGAGCTGCGGGGGGCGCTGTCGCCCCGGCACGTCCCCGACGAGATCCATGCCGTACGGGCGGTGCCGCGCACCCTCTCGTCGAAGAAGCTCGAGGTGCCGGTCAAGCGGATCCTCACCGGTACGCCGGTCGAGTCGGCCGCGGCCACCGGGGCGCTGGCCAACCCGGATTCACTGCTGGAGTTCGTGGAGCTGTTCAGTAGACGAAGGTGACCTTCTCGGACTCGGCGCGGGCCTCGGTCTTCGCCGGGTCCAAGTGGGCGCAGAGGACGATCGAGGCGCCGGCGACCAGCGGGGCGAGCAGCCACTCGACCGGGTCGGGGTGCCGGGCCGCGTCGATGAGCACGCGCGCGCCGGCCGGGATGCCCATGGCCGCGGCCTCGGCCAGCACGTCACGATGCGTACGGCCGTTGAGCGCCTTGTCGTCCGCCGCGACCGGCTGCCCGGGGAAGTAGTCGCCGTGCTGGCGTACCTCCAGGACGTAGTCGGCGAAGCCGGCGGGCAGCTCGCGTAGGGGCATGGCGAAGGGCAGCAGGCCCGTGGCGTACCTGTCTGGTGCTTTTGTCGCAGTGGTCTGTCCTGGCGTGGCGAACACGACCTCCGCCGACTCTGTGTCCTCGGTCTCGGCGGCCAGACCGGCCGACCACGCGCCAAGCAGGACGGCCGCGGTCTGCCAGTGCGGCGGCAGGTGAACGGCGGCGGTGTCGCCGCTGCCCAGCCCGAGACCGTCGACCAGCAGATTCGCTGTCTTGGAGACCCAGTTGTCCAGAGTCGCGCCGGACAATTCGGTTCGATCACCACTGGCGTCGTCATAGAACGTCAGCAGCGGAGAAGCCGGGTCATTCCGGACGGCGGCAGCGAAGATCCGCGGGATCGTTGGGTCCACGGCCACCACGATAGTGTCGTGACTGTCGGTAATCGATCCTGGACGCGCGATGAGTTCGCCGAAACGCCGGGAACAACGCGGTGTCGCCGTCACATGCGCGATGCATTGCGGGCGTAGTCTTGCGAGTGGTCTGAATTACAACCTCTTTTGGAGTTGCCTCGTGACCGCCGGTCGCCCCCCGCGAGTGCTCGTAGACGCCACTAGCGTCCCCGCCGACCGAGGAGGCGTCGGCCGATACGTCGACGGCCTGCTCGGAGCCCTCGGGCAGATGGACCCGGACCGGGTCGATCTGGCCGTCGTGGCCCAGCGTTCGGATGCGGAGCGTTACAGCCGTCTGCTCGACGACAAGGCCGAGGTGATCGCCGGCCCGGCCGCCGTCGCCCACCGGCCCGCCCGGCTGGCCTGGGAGCAGACGGGCCTGCCGCTGCTGGCTCAGCAGGTCGGCGCCCAGGTGCTGCACTCGCCGTTCTACACGTGCCCGCTGCGCGCGGGCTGCCCCGTCACGGTGACCGTGCACGACGCCACGTTCTTCACCGAGCCGGAGCATTACGACAACACCAAGCGGACCTTCTTCCGCAGCGCGATCAAGACGTCGCTGCGCCGGGCGGCCCGGGTGATCGTGCCCAGCAAGGCCACCCGGGACGAGCTGATCCGCCTGCTCGACGCCGACCCGACCCGCATCGACGTGGCGTACCACGGGGTCGACCAGGCCGCGTTCCACGCGCCGACCGAGGAGGAGAAGGCCCGCGTGCGGGCCCGTCTCGGTCTGACCGACGCCGGCTACGTCGCGTTCCTCGGGGCCAAGGAGCCCCGCAAGAACGTTCCGAACCTGATCCGCGGCTGGGCCCGCGCGGTCGCCGACTGGCCGCACCCGCCGGCGCTGGTGCTGGCCGGCGGCCAGGGCCACGACGACGAGATCGACCGGGCCGTGGCCGAGGTGCCGTCGCACCTGCGGCTGCTGCGCCCGGGCTACCTGCGCTACGCCGACCTGCCCGGCTTCCTCGGCGGCGCGCTGGTCGCCTGCTACCCGTCGTTCGGCGAGGGCTTCGGCCTGCCGATCCTCGAGGCCATGGCCTGCGCCACGCCGGTGCTCACCACCCCGCGGCTCTCGCTGCCCGAGGTCGGCGGCGACGCGGTGGCCTACACCACGGAGGACCCCGACCGGATCGCATCGGACCTGGCCGATCTGCTGCACGACGAGCCGCGCCGGTTGACGCTCGCCAAGGCCGGCTTCGATCGGGCCAAGGAGTTCACGTGGCAGTCGAGCGCCGAAGTACATGTCACAACCTGGAAACGAGTTGCGGCCCTCTGACCTTTACACTCTGTGCACATGAGCGATCAACTCGGTGGTCTCTACGGCGTGGTACTGGCCGGTGGCACAGGCACTCGTCTATGGCCTCTGTCCCGGGCGGGTCACCCGAAGTTCCTGCACCCATTGACCGGCACTGACGCCTCGTTGCTGCAGGCCACGGTCCAGCGGCTCGACCTGCTGGCGCCGCTCGACCGGATCTTCGTGGTCACCGGCGTGGCCCACGCGGCGGCGGTGGCGCGCCAGCTCGACAGCGTGCCCGACACCAACGTGCTGGTGGAGCCGTCCCCGCGCGACTCGTGCGCGGCCATCGCGCTCGCCGCGGCCGTCATCGCCCGGCGCGACCCGCAGGCGATCATGGGCTCGTTCGCGTCGGACCACCTGATCGCCGACAAGGAACGGTTCACCGAGGTCATCCGGCAGGCGATGGTCGGCGCCCAGCAGGGTCTGCTGATGACGCTGGGCATCACGCCGACCCGCCCGGAGACCGGCTACGGCTACCTCCAGTGCACCGCGCCCCTCGGCGACGGCCCGGTGCTCGGCGTCGAGGAGTTCAAGGAGAAGCCGACCTACGACGTGGCCGAGAGTTACGTGAAGTCGGGCAACTATCTCTGGAACGCCGGCATGTTCGTCTGGCGGGCCGACGCGTTCCTGGCCGAGCTGTCGCGGCAGCAGCCGCAGCTGGCGGCCGGCATCTCCCGGATCGCCGCGGCCTGGGAATCGCCCGAGCGCGAGGAGGTGCTGGGCGAGGTCTGGCCCACGCTGCCCCGCATCTCGGTCGATTACGCGGTCATGGAGGGTGCGGCCACCGTGGGCCGGGTCGGCACCGTCCCCGGCGACTTCGGCTGGAACGACGTCGGCGACTTCCACACCCTGGGCGAGGTTCTCGCGGCCGACCCGGCGGGCAACGTGGTGGTCGGCCAGGCCGTCGAGCAGCACGCCAAGTCGGGCGTGCTCCTGCGCGACGCCGAAGGCCTGGTCGTCGTGCCGACTCCGGGCCGGCTGGTCGCGGCCATGGGCGTCCGCGACCTGATCATCGTGGACACGCCGGACGCCGTGCTGGTCTGCCCGCGCGAGCGCGCCCAGGAGGTCAAGCACCTGGTGGACGAGCTCAAGGAGCTGGGCGAGCACGACTACGTGTAGCCGGCCCCGGCCCAGCGTGCGGGCCCGGCCCGCGCGGCTCACCCCGCTCGGACATTTCGGAAATTTCTGACTGCGGTAAAGTGCCCGGATGTCTGACGACGACTTCCGGGCCGACGTGATCAGCGCGGCCGAAGAGCTGGTCCGCGAGCGGCTGGGCGCCGACGCCACCGGGCACGACTGGTTCCACGCCGACCGCGTACGGCGGATGGCCCTGCGCATCGCCCGCGAGGAGGGCGCCGACCTCTTCGTCGTGGAGCTCACCGCGCTGCTCCACGACATCGCCGACTACAAGTTCTCCGGCAGCGAAGAGGCCGGCCCGCAACTCGCCCAGGCCTGGCTGATCGGCAAGGGCGTCGGGACGGAGACGGCCGAGGCGGTCGCCCACATCATCAGGCACCTGTCCTACAAGGGCGCCGGCGTGGCCGACGTGGAGCTGAGCCTCGAGGGCCAGTGTGTCCAGGACGCCGACCGCCTCGACGCGCTGGGCGCCATCGGCGTGGGCCGCGCCTTCGCCTACGGCGGCTGGGACAAGCGCCTCATGCACGACCCCGACGTCGCGCCGACCATGCACGCCGACGTGGCGTCCTACCGGGCGGCCAAGGGCACCACGGTCAACCACTTCTACGAGAAGCTGCTGCTGCTCAAGGACCGCATCAACACCAAGGCCGGCGCCCGCATCGCCGAGCACCGCCACCAGGTCCTGTCCGACTTCCTGGACGAGTTCCTCGCCGAGTGGGACGCCAAGGACTGAGGCCCCCGGGCGGGGCCGCCGGCTCGCCGACGGCCCCGCACGCCCGCTCAGGATCGGCCGAGCGCCGCGAGCAACGCCACCGCCCGCCCGGGTTACGAGTGGCTCAGGGCCGCGAGCAACGCCGCCTCGCGCTCAGGCGGCAGGGGTTCTGTTCCGGCCGCCGGGCCGCCGCGGGCCCGGTCCCAGGCGAGGGTGTCGGCGACCGTCTCGGTCAGCGGGCGGTGATTCAGCCCAGCCGCCCGGGCCCGGGCGCCGTCGACGAGGTTGGCCGCGGACCACTCCGGGTCGGCGATCCACAGCGGGACGCCCATCCACGGGTCGAGCCCCGCCGCCAGCAGCACCGGAGTCGGAACCCACACCAACTCGGCCGGCACCCCGGCCACGTGGCGGCAGGCCTCCAGCAGCGTGGCCATCGGCAGGGTCTCGCCGACCGCGTTGAAAATGCCGGACGCCTCGGTCGTGACCAGCCAGCGCGCCAGGTCCCGGGCGTCGATGACCTGCATCGGGTCGGCCGGCCGCCCCGGGGCCAGCACCCGCCCGCCCCGGGCCAGCCGGCGCGGCCAGTACGGGAACCGCTCGGTCGGATCGTGCGGCCCGACGATCAGCCCCGGCCGCACGACCAGGGCGCGATCGCCGAACCCGTCCAGGACGACGCGTTCGCAGGCTGCCTTGAGCCCGCCGTACGAGTCGTCGACCAGCGTCGCCGCCCCTTCAACCGGCGGAACGCTCTGATCGGCGTAGACCGACGCCGACGAGATGAACACGTAACGGCCGGCGCCGCCTTCCAGAGCGGCGACCGACTTGGCGACCACCTCGGGGCGATAGCCGGCGACATCCAGCACGGCGTCGAAGTGCCGCCCGGCCAGCGGGGACAGATCGGCCGTCCGGTCCCCGAAGACGCTTTCCGCCTGCGGGAAGAGGCCGGGATTGGTGAGGCCGCGGTGGAACAGGGTCACGTCATGACTGGCGGCGAGCGCCGCCTCGACGACGGCACGACCGGCGAACCGGGTGCCGCCGAGCACCAGAAGATGCACGGGAGAATTCTCCAAACGATGAGTCAGATCGATTTCGGGCATGCGAGGACCAGGCACTGAGCGTGCATAACCTCACCCCGATACGAACTCATCGCTCGACGTCCCCCGACGGGACCGAGACGGCGACAGCTTAGCCGCCGGAGAGCTCCAGGCGCAGGCCGTCCTCGTGGGGCAGGGAGAGGGTCGGGATGCCCTCGGCGGCCAGGGCGGCGCGCAGGCGGTGGGCGTCGGCGCCCAGGGTCATGTAGCCGGCCGGGCTGGCGTCGCGGGTGCTCAGGTGGAAGGCGGCGGTGGCGCCGCTGCCGGCGATGGCCTCGGCGGGGGCGAGCACAGTGGCGTGCGACAGCGTGACCAGGGACAGGGCGCGCTCGACGGCGGCCGGGTCGACCGGGTGGCCGGGCAGGGCGGCGAGCGGGCCGTCGGGGAGCTGGGCGGCGTCGCGCAGGCCGGCGGCGCGGGCCTCGGCCGTGCCCAGGCTGAACATGTCGCTGGCGGCGTCGCGGAGCAGGACCGCGGCGCCGTCGGTGTCGCGCAGACCGGAGCGGGGGTAGCCGCGGACCACGGCCACCGGCACCGCGTCGACCTTGCCCTTGACCAGCTCGCCGGCCGCGGCCAGCTCGTCGATCACGGCCATCTGGGTGATCTCGAGCAGGTTGCCGTACGGGTCGGTCTCGCCGCGGTGGTCGCGGACCGGCTCGATGCCGGCCGCGCCCAGGGCGACGTCGGTCAGGCCGTTGCGCCAGGCCCGGCCCATCGTGTCGGAGACGATGACGCCGACGTCGAGGCCGTGCGCGCGCAGCCCGTCGCGCAGGCGCCGGGCCGAGGCGTCCGGGTCGGCCGGGAGCAGGACCAGGTGGGTCTTGTCCACGTTGGAGGCGTCGATGCCGGCCGCGGCCATCACGAAACCGTGGTGGGTCTGCACGATCGTGGTCGGGCCGCGGCGGGCCACCACCCGGGCCGTCTCCGACTCCAGGGCGGCGACGCGGGCGGCGTCGCGCTCGGGACCGTCGGCCGGCACCTCGACCAGGCGGCCCTCCGCCTTGGAGACGATCTTGCTGGTCACGACCAGGATGTCGCCGTCGGCCAGCCAGGGCGCGGCCGCGGTGATCAGGGCGGCCAGGTCGTCGCCGGCCACGACGTCGCCGATGCCGCGCACCGGCCGGATCTCGAGCCCGTCAGTCACGCCAGTCGCCCTTCTCGAGCAGAGAGGTCACCGCGCCATCCTTTCCCGCCGGCGGGCGGGTGAGGCGCGGAGGAGAGGAGCGTCACGCCACGCCGGCCAGGGACAGGGCGTCGGCGACCATCCGGGCGGTGGTCTCCTCGGAGCTCATCCAGAGCGGGACGGCCCGGGTCCGTACGCCCGGGATCTCGACCCCGGCGTCGCTGGAGTCGACCAGCCAGCCGTCGAGCACGCCCTCGCCCGAGCGGGCCCCGTAGAGGGCCCCCACGGCGGCCGGGGTGACCTCGACGCCGATCGTGGCCAGGCATTTGTCGGCCATGCCGCGGATCGGGGAGTCGCCGATGATCGGGGAGAGGCCGACCACCGGGGCCGGCCCGGCCACCAGCGCGTCGCGCAGCGGGCCGACCGCGAGGATCGGGGCGATGCTGACGACCGGGTTGCTCGGGGCGATCAGCACCACGTCGGCCGAGGCGATCGCGTCGAGCACGCCGGGGGCGGGCTTGGCCGCCTCGGCCCCGACGAAGACGAAACGGTGGGTGGGCACGTCGCCGCGGTAGCGGACCCACCACTCCTGGAAGTGGATGGCCTTGCGCTCGCCCTCGACGTCGGCCACCACGTGGGTCTCGAGCCGGTCGTCGGTGGCCGGCAGGATCGTCACACCGGGCTCCCAGCGGGTGCACAACGCGGCCGTGACCTGGGACAACGGATAGCCGGCGGTGAGCATCCGGGTCCGTACCAGGTGGGTTGCCGTGTCCTTGTCACCCAGGCCGAACCAGGACGGCTCGGCGCCGTAGGCGGCCAGTTCCTCTTTGACCACCCAGGTCTCGCCGACCCGGCCCCAGCCGCGCTCGCGGTCGTGGGCGCCGCCCAGCGTGTACATCACCGAGTCGAGGTCGGGGCAGATCTGCAGGCCGTGCATGCGTACGTCGTCGCCGACGTTGACCACCGCGGTGACCTCGGCCCCGATGGTCTTGGCGTGGGCGCGCACGCCGACGAGGAATTTGGCGCCGCCGATGCCGCCGGAAAGGACCACGATCCGCATCCCCCCATCCTCGCGCACGGCGTATCGGTGCACCGTGCGGCCCCGGACTACGCTGAGCCGACCCATCACTGTCGTTCGCCAGGGAGTTCCCGTGACCAGCCAACCGCAGCCGCCACCGGGCGAGGGCAAGACGGCCGGCCAGTACCTTCGCCCGCTGCGTGACCTCGCCGCCTGGGCGCTCGTCGGCGCGCCCGCGCTGCTGCTGTTCGTGGCGATCGTCCGGCTGATCCCGGACGGCAACGCCGGCTTCGGCCTGCGCACGCAGGACAGCTTCTACGGCTTCGTGAACACCGAGACGATCTTCTTCCCGATCGCCGCCGTGCTGCTGTCGCTGCTGGTGAAGCCGCGCCACCCCAAGACCCCGCTGATCGTGCTGGCCGCCCTGGTCGAGTACGCGGTGGCCGCGTTCTTCGGCGTGCTCTTCGGCGTGCTGATCGGCCTGATCAACCTGGCCGGCAACAACGGCGCCCGGGTCGCCTTCGAGGAGCTGCTGGTGCGCGCCGCCTGGCTCGCCGTCTTCGGCGTCGCGGGCTATGCGGTCTTCCGCATCTGGCAGGGCATGTTCCAGGTGCACAAGCCCAAGCCCCAGCCCGGGGTGTACGGATCGCCGCAGTACAACCAGCCGGGCACGTTCCCCGGCCAGCCGGGCTACGGGCCGCCCCCGGGCCAGCCCGGGTTCCCGCCGCCGCCCGGTCAGCCGGGCCAGCCGGGTTATCCGCCCCAGCCGGGCCAGCCGGGCTACCCGCCGCAGGGTGGCTACCCGCCCCCGCCGCCGGGCGCCGCCCCTTACGGCCAGCCCGTCTACGGTCAGCAGCCGCCCGCCTGGAACCAGCCGGCCGTTCCCATGCCGGCCTCGGGCCCGCCCGCCTACCCGTCGTCCGCGCCGCCGGCCTCGGCCCCGCCCGCGCCCGCCTACCCGCCGCCGCCGTTCACCGATCCGACCCGGGTGGCGCCGCCGGAGAACCCGCCGCCGGCCGCCGGCGACCGCACCGAGAAGATCCCGGACGACCGCCCCGGCTTCGGCCCGGCCGACCAGGACCCGCCGAGGCGGTAAAGAACGCCTGGCCCGGGCGCCGTGTCCTATCCCACTGCGCGCGCCCGGGCACCGCTGGGGCAGCGCCCGGAAATCCGGCCTAGGCTGCTGTGGTGGTCGAGGTCAACGCGGCAGTAGCGAACATCAGCATCACGCCCACCGAGCCGGCGCCGACGGAGGCTCAGATCAAACGGGCGCTGCGCCGCGCCGCCGACGGCAAGGCGGTCGATGCCGAGGAGGCGGCCGCCCTGCTGGCCGCCACCGGCGAGCAGTTCGACGAGCTTCTGGCCATCGCCGGCGGCATCCGCGACGCGGGTCTGCGCGAGGCCGGGCGGCCGGGCGTCGTCACGTACAGCCGGAAGGTCTTCATTCCCTTGACCCGGCTCTGCCGGGACCGGTGTCACTACTGCACCTTCGCGACCGTGCCGCACAAGCTGCCGGCCGCCTTCCTGGAGCGCGACGAGGTGCTCGCCATCGCGCGGGAGGGCGCGGCCCAGGGCTGCAAGGAGGCCCTGTTCACGCTGGGCGACCGCCCCGAGGAGCGCTGGCCCGCGGCCCGGCAGTGGCTCGACGAGCGCGGCTACGACTCGACGCTGGACTACGTGCGGTCGGTCGCGATCGCCGTGCTCGAGGAGACCGGCCTGCTGCCGCACCTGAACCCGGGCGTGATGAGCTGGGCCGAGCTGCAGCGCCTGAAGCCGGTCGCCCCCAGCATGGGCATGATGCTGGAGACCACGGCGACCCGTCTCTGGTCGGAGAAGGGCGGCCCGCACTTCGGCTCTCCGGACAAGGAGCCGGCCGTACGGCTGCGGGTGCTCGACGACGCGGGCCGGGTGGGCGTGCCGTTCACCACCGGCATCCTGATCGGCATCGGTGAGACCCGGGCCGAGCGGGTGGACGCGATCTTCGCGATGCGCCGGGCCGCCCGCGAGTACGGGCACATCCAAGAGGTCATCATCCAGAACTTCCGCGCCAAGCCGGACACGGCGATGCGCGGGATGCCCGACGCGGAGCTGCGGGAGCTGGCCGCGACGGTGGCGGTGGGCCGGATCATCATGGGGCCGCGGGCCCGGGTCCAGGCCCCGCCCAACCTGATCGACGCCGAGTTCTCGCTGCTGCTGCGGGCCGGCATCGACGACTGGGGCGGCGTGTCCCCGGTGACTCCCGATCACGTCAACCCCGAGCGTCCCTGGCCGCAGATCGACCTGCTGGCCGAGAAGTCGGCGGAGAGCGGGTTCGAGCTGCGGGAGCGGCTGACGATCTACCCCGAGTACGTCCGCCGCGGCTCCGAGGGCTGGCTCGACCCCCGGGTGGCCGCGCACGTGGCGGCCCTGGCCGGTCCCGATGGTCTCGCCCGCGCGGACGCGCCGGTGATCGGCCGTCCGTGGCAGGAGCCCGACGACGCGTACGGCTCGGGCCGCACGGATCTTTTCGCCACGATCGACACCGACGGCCGTACGGCCGATCGCCGCTCCGACTTCGACGACGTCTACGGCGACTGGGAAGAGGTCGCCGCCCACGTCACCACCGACACCCGGACGACGCTCGACAGCGACGTGGTCAAGGGCCTCAAGCTGGCCGGCGAGAACCCGGCCAAGCTTCTGCTGCCGGAGCATGAGGACGAGGCCATGGCGCTGTTCAACGCCGACGGCCCGGCCCTCGACGAGCTCGCCCGCATCGCCGACGACCTGCGCAAACACGTCAACGGCGACGACATCACGTACGTGGTGAACCGGAACATCAACTTCACCAACGTCTGCTACGTGGGCTGCCGGTTCTGCGCGTTCGCCCAGCGGGAGAAGGACGCCGACGCGTACCGGCTCTCGGTGGACCAGGTCGCCGACCGGGCCGAGCAGGCGTGGCGGGACGGCGCGTCCGAGGTGTGCATGCAGGGCGGCATCGACCCCAAGATGCCCGTGACCGCGTACGCCGACCTGGTCCGGGCGGTCAAGCAGCGGGTGCCCGGGATGCACGTGCACGCGTACAGCCCGATGGAGATCGTCACCGCCGCGGCCAAGGCCGGGGTCTCCGTGCGGGAGTGGCTGATCGAGCTGCGTGAGGCCGGTCTGGGCACGATCCCCGGCACCGCGGCCGAGATCCTCGACGACGACGTGCGCTGGGTGCTGACCAAGGGCAAGCTGCCGGCCAGCGCCTGGGTCGACGTGGTGACCACCGCGCACCAGGTCGGCGTGCGGTCGAGTTCGACCATGATGTACGGCCACGTCGACCATCCTCGACAGTGGCTGGGCCATTTCCGGGTGCTGGCCGGCATCCAGGACGTGACCGGCGGGTTCACCGAGTTCGTGGCGCTGCCGTTCATCCACACCAACGCGCCGATCTATCTCGCGGGCATTGCGAAAGCGGGTCCGAGCTGGCGGGAGAACAGGGTCGTGCACGCGATGGCGCGCATTCTGCTGCATGGCCGGATCGACAACATCCAATGCTCATGGGTGAAACTCGGCGACGACGGAACGCGAGAAATGCTCAACGGCGGCTGTAATGATCTCGGCGGCACCCTGATGGAGGAAACGATCTCCCGAATGGCCGGATCCGAGCACGGTTCGGCCCGTACGGTCGCCGAATTGAAGGAGCTGGCGGCCACGGCCGGACGGCCCGCGGTCGAGCGGACGACGACCTACGGTCGACGGTAGGTTACAAATCGGGTTAAATTGGACTCGTGCAGCGTAGAGCGCGTTACCTACCGGGGCTCCGGAGAGATAGGGCAGGAACGGGACCACGACGCGCCGAAGGCGCGCCGGGGAAACGGGCCTATTTATCAGGTTCGGCTTGACGACGCACGTCTTACACGCGTGTAATTTCGGTGGGGTTGTGGGCTGGGCGCCGCGAAATGCGTGCCCGGCTCGCAAAAAACACGCTGCGTGCGTGGGGGGTCAGCACCGGCATCGCTGCCGGTGCGGAAATTGGGAGGCACGCCGATGGAAGCGCAGGTTGAAGGGGTCGACCTGCTCGGGGACGCGCCCGAGTGGCAGGAGCGGGCGCTGTGTTCGCAGACCGACCCGGAGGCCTTCTTCCCGGAGAAGGGGGGGTCCACCCGGGAGGCAAAGAGGATCTGCGGCCGCTGCGAGGTCAAGGCCGAGTGCCTGGAGTACGCACTGGGTCATGACGAACGCTTCGGCATCTGGGGTGGACTGTCCGAGCGGGAACGCCGCAAGCTCAAGCGACGAGTCGCCTGATTCTTTTCAGGAAAGCTCGTCCGGATCCACCCCGAGCAGGTTGGCTACCTGCTCGATGATCACATCGTGGACGAGGTCGGCGAGGTCCTCACGGTCCATCGCCCGGAATTCCAGCGGCCGCCGGTAGAGCACGATCCGTGGGGGGAGCTCCTGCCGGCCGGGGCGGCCGGGCAGCAGGCGGGCCAGTGGCACCTCGCCGTCCTCGAGCACGTCGGAGTCGTAGACGTTGAGATCGGGCGGCACGTCCTCGACCGCGAACTCGACGCCGGCGAGCTCCTTGGCGTAGCGCCGCTCGAGGCCCTCGACCGTGTCCAGCACCAGGTCGTCGAAGACCTCGGCCTTGGTGCGGGCCAGGGGGACCGTCGCCGGCACCAGGCGCCCGCGCAGGCCACGACCGTGCCTGTCCCGGCGGGCGGGATGGCCCGGGCCGGCTCTGCGGGGCGATCGCGCCGGTTCGCTGCGGCTGCGTTCAGGGCTGGTGGTCACCGGACAACTCTAGTCCTCCGGCGGTGTGACAAGGCCCCAGGCGGCCGGACAGCGTGTCGTGCCCGAATTCGCCCCTTCGGGGCGGCGTGTCGGCCCGGCATCGCCGAATCGTGATGCATCGCGGGTCGGCGTGTCGCGGCCCTTCCGCGCCCCTGGGGCCCGCCGGAGCGATAAGTTGCCGCCGTGAGGTCACCACGGCGCTGCTCCCGGAACGGCTGTCCCCGACAGGCGGTCGCCACCCTGACCTACGTCTACAGCGATTCCACGGCCGTCGTGGGCCCCCTCGCGGCGTTCGCCGAACCCCACACGTACGACCTGTGCGAACCACACGCCCGTAGCCTCACCGCCCCCCGAGGCTGGGACCTGGTCCGCCACGACGGCGACTTCGCCCCACCCCCGCCCACCACCGACGACCTGGTCGCCCTGGCCGACGCCGTCCGCGAGGCCGCCCGGCCGGCCGCCCCACCCCCGCGTACCGACGAGCCCGACGCCCCCGGCCACCAGACCGGCCGCCGAGGGCATCTGCGGGTCATCCCGCCGTCTTAGGCCGCTGTCACGGCAGGGCGATCAGCTGGTAGCGCTTGCGGAGGTACGGCAGCAGGGTGCGGTACGCCGCGATGGTGTCGGGCTGGGCGTAGTCGTGGGACAGGATGATCGAGCCCGGGTGGGCGTGTTTCTCGATGGTCGCGATGACGCGGGAGCGGTGGGCGGCTGAGGACTCGCCCTTCTTGTGGTCCCAGTCGCGGGGGTCGAGCTTCCAGTAGATCGACGACATGTGCAGCTTGTTGGCCACCGAGACCAGCCGCGGCGTGAAGTTGCCGCCGGGGGCCCGGAAGTACTTGATTCTGGCCTTGGGGACGGCCCGGAGGATGGCGTTGTTGGTCCGCATGAGGTCGCTGCGGATCTTCCCCTCCGGGTCCTTGCCGATCTTCAGGCTGTGGTCCCAGGTGTGGTTGCACAGGGTGTGGCCGTCCTTGACGATCTGGCGGACCAGGTCGGGGAACTTGGCGGCGTTCTTGCCGACCAGGCAGAACGTGGCCTTGACGTGCTGCTGGCGGAGCATCCGGAGCAGCTGCGGCGTGGTCGCCGGGTCGGGGCCGTCGTCGAAGGTGAGCGCGATGCCCTTGGAGCCGGTCATCGTGCGGCTGCCGGCCGGCCCGCCGGCGTACGAGATGCTCCGGCCGGTCGCCTGCGGGCCCTTGACGGGTTTCTTGGGCGGGGCCGGCGCCTTGGTCGCGCTTTTCGACGGCGCGGGCTTCGCCTTGACGGGGGCCGGAGCCGAGGCGGGCGCGGAGACCGGCGCGGCCACGGGCTCCCCGGGGGTGGACTGGGCGGCCGCCCGTCCGGTCAGGCCGACCGCGATCACCACCACCCCGAGCAGAACGGCCTTCCTGGCCCGCGACATCCGCATCACAACCTCCCCGAACTTTCCGGTTCCCGACGTTGCCGGGTCCGAGGGGTGTTCCGCTACATCTGTGGCGCTTTCGGCACGATCTGGTGAGGCGGCACTGGGTCGATTGGCTCCAAATAAGAGCGTTATGAACCATTTGTCGACCCGAACGAGGAAGTGGCCGATCACTGCGAGGAACCGGCCGGCCACGGTGGCTAGGCGGCTGAAGGTTTTTCGCATGTCCCGCAGGCTGGCATACGCCCGGTTGGTGGAGTTCGGCACGCTCGTCCTCTGTGATCCGGCCCAAACGACACAGTGAAGTACGTGCGGGCAAGGCGACCGGATCACAGAGGACGGGACCGGGGCGTCTACGACGAGAGCTCGGTCAGCTCCTCTGGGGTGAGCAGGCGGGAACGGATCAGGAACCGTACGCCCTCGGGGGCCTCCAGCGAGAAGCCGGAGCCGCGGCCGGGGACCACGTCCACCGTCAGGTGGGTGTGCTTCCAGAGCTCGAACTGCGAGGACGACATCCAGAAGGTGATCGGCTCGTCCACGCCCTCGATCTTCAGCGATTCGAGGAGGACGTCCGACTGCCCGGTCCGGAACTCGCCGTCGAGGTAGCACATCGGGGAGCTGCCGTCGCAGCACCCGCCGGACTGGTGGAACATCAGGGGACCGTGCTGCCCCCGCAGCCGCCGCATCATGTCGGCGGCCGCGGGCGTGACATCGACTCGGGTGGCCATCGGTCTAGAAGAAACCCATGGCCTTCGGGCTGTACGACACCAGCAGGTTCTTCGTCTGCTGGTAGTGGTCCAGCATCATCTTGTGGTTCTCCCGGCCGATGCCGGACTGCTTGTAGCCACCGAACGCGGCGTGCGCCGGGTAGAGGTGGTACGCGTTGGTCCACACCCGGCCCGCCTTGATCGCCCGCCCGGCCCGGTAGGCCTGGTTGATGTCGCGGGTCCACACGCCGGCCCCGAGACCGTAGAGCGTGTCGTTCGCGATCTTGATGGCGTCCGCGTAGTCGGCGAACGAGGTCACCGACACGACCGGCCCGAAGATCTCCTCCTGGAAGATCCGCATCGCGTTGTTGCCCTCGAAGATCGTCGGCTGGACGTAGTAGCCGCCGGACAGGTTGCCGCCCAGGTCGGCCCGGGCCCCGCCGGTCAGCGCCTTGGCGCCCTCCTGGCGGCCGATGTCCAGGTACGACAGGATCTTCTCGAGCTGGTCGTTGGAGGCCTGCGCGCCGACCTGGGTGTCGGTGTCGAGCGGGTTGCCCTGCTTGAGGTTCTCCACCCGCTTGACCCCGGCGGCCAGGAAGTCGGGGTAGATGCTCTGCTGGATCAGCGCCCGGGACGGGCACGTGCAGACCTCGCCCTGGTTGAGGGCGAACATCGCGAAGCCCTCGAGCGACTTGTCGTAGAAGTCGTCGTCGAGGCGGCTCACGTCCTCGAAGAAGATGTTCGGGCTCTTGCCGCCCAGCTCGAGGGTCACCGGGATCAGGTTCTCGGACGCGTACTGCATGATCAGCCGGCCCGTGGTGGTCTCGCCGGTGAAGGCGACCTTGGCCACCCGGTTGGACGAGGCGAGCGGCTTGCCGGCCTCGACGCCGAACCCGTTGACGATGTTGACCACGCCCGGCGGCAGCAGGTCGGCCACCAGCGACATCCAGTAGTGGATGGAGGCCGGGGTCTGCTCGGCCGGCTTGAGCACGACCGCGTTGCCCGCGGCCAGGGCCGGGGCGAGCTTCCAGACCGCCATCAGGATGGGGAAGTTCCACGGGATGATCTGCGCGACCACGCCCAGCGGCTCGTGGAAGTGGTAGGCCACCGTGTCGTCGTCGAGCTCGCCCGCGGTGCCCTCCTGGGCCCGGATGGCGCCGGCGAAGTAGCGGAAGTGGTCGATCGCCAGCGGGATGTCGGCGGCCAGGGTCTCGCGCACCGGCTTGCCGTTCTCCCAGGCCTCGGCGACGGCCAGCTTCTCGAGGTTCTGCTCCATCCGGTCGGCGATCTTGTTGAGGATGTTGGCCCGCTCGGCGGCCGAGGTGCGGCCCCACGCGTCGGCTGCGCCGTGCGCGGCGTCGAGCGCCTTCTCGACGTCCTCCGCGGTGCCCCGGGCCACCTCGCAGAAGTCCTGGCCGGTGACCGGGGACGGGTTGGTGAAGTATTGGCCCTTGGCCGGCGGGACGTACTCGCCGCCGATGAAGTGGTCGTAGCGGGACTCGTAATTGACGATGGCGCCGTCGGAACCGGGCGCGGCGTAAACGGTCATGGTTGGCCTCCGTACCGTCAGGGGTAGGGCCGAACCTAGTTACGGGGACGTTGCAAAGACGTTGCAGAGAGTCCGTACTCGTGGCTGAGCTCGCGGATGCGGGCCCGGGCCAGTGGGTTCAAGGGCGAGACCCGGGCGTACGCCTCCCAGACCGCCAAGTCGTCCGAGCCCCACGACGAGTTGAGCCAGCCGCGCATCAGGTCGGCGTCGCCACTGCTCAGGACGGCCGACCGGAGCTGTCCGTCGACCAGGCGGCGCAGGCGGACGACGCCCGGCGCCTCGGAACCGGGCAGCAGCGGACCCCCGTACTGCCGCAGTGCCTCCAGAGGTCGCCGCTCCTCGAGCAGGCCGATCACCGTGCCGAAGTCGGCCTCCAGCTCCGCCCGCAGGCGATAGGGCCGGGCCTGGATCAGCTCCGGGCCCAGCATCCGCCGCAGCCGCGACAGCTCGGCCCGCACGGTGACCGGGCTGACCTCGTCGCCGTACAGCTCGAAGCCCAGCTCCTCGCCGGTGCTGCCCTCGGGGTGGGCGAGCAGGAGCACGAGCAGCTCGGAGTGGCGCCGGCCGAGCCGCCACCGGCGCCCGCCAAAGCTCAGCAGGGCCTCGTTGCGGCCCAGCGCGGTGACCGTGCCCTGTCGGGCCGGATCCGGACCCCGGAGGTACGCCTCGGCGGCCAGGGCCGTCGCGCGCACGAGGGCCAGGCTGTGCGGGTTGGCCAGGTGATCGCCGCCGGTCACGTCGATCGCGCCGAGCAGCCCACCGGTGGCCGGGTCGTGGATCGGGGCCGCCGCGCACGTCCAGCGCTGCACCGGACGGCTGAAGTGCTCGGTCGCGAAGATCTGCAGCGGATGGTCGACGGCCAGGGCGGTGCCGGGCGCGTTGGTCCCGGCGTGCGCCTCGTCCCAGCGGGCGCCGGGCACGAAGTTCATCTCCTCGGCCCCGCGCAGCACGTTCGCGGTGCCTTCGACCCACAAGAGCCGGCCGTACGCGTCGCAGACCGCCATCAGATGCTCGCCGTCCTCGGCGAGCCCGCCCAGCAGGTCCCGGAAGATCGGCAGGACCCGGGCCAGGGGATGGGCCGCCCGGTACGCCTCGAGCTCGCCGTCGCCGAGCTCGATCGGGGCGGTGCTGTCGGCGCTGGGCAGCGCCACGGCCGAGCGCCGCCACGAGTCGGCCACCACCGAGCGGATGTCGCCGGCCGTCTTCCCGCCGCCCAGGAACCGCTCGTGGGCGCGCCCGACCTGCCGGATGCGCTCCGCTGGGTCGGCGCCGGCGTCCAGGGCGAGCCATGGGTTGGCCACCCCCATATCGTGACCTCCATCACGGCCGGCGACAAGCGCAACCCGTACCGGTGGTGCCGCGCCGTTCCGGCTTTTCGTTCTTCCGGCTCGGCTAGTCTCGGCGGGTCGTCAAGGAGCAGGGGGAGCAGTGTCCGATCTGTCCGGCATCATCAAGGCGTACGACGTGCGCGGCACCGTCCCCGATCAGTTCAACGAGGTAGTCGCCCGGGCCATCGGCACCGCCTTCGTCGAGATGCTGCGCGAGTCCGGCGACGACGCCGACGAGATCGTCGTCGCCCACGACATGCGCGAGTCCGGCCCCGGCCTGGTGGCCGCCTTCGCCCGTGGGGCCAACGCGAGCGGCGCGGCCGTGGTGAACATCGGCCTGGCCTCGACCGACGAGCTGTACTACGCGTCCGGCTCGCTCGGCCGGCCCGGCGCCATGTTCACCGCCAGCCACAACCCGGCGCAGTACAACGGCATCAAGATGTGCCGGGCCGGGGCCAAGCCGGTCGGGCAGGACAGCGGCCTGGCCGTCGTCCGCCGCCGCGCCGAGCAGCTCCTCGACGACCTGAACGCCGAGGCCGACGGCCCGTCCCGGGTCGAGTCGCGCGACCTGCTGGCCGACTACGCGGCCCACCTGCGCTCGCTGGTCGACCTGTCCGGCATCCGCCCGCTCAAGGTGATTGTGGACGCGGGCAACGGCATGGGCGGCCACACCGTCCCGGCCGTGCTCGGTGACCAGGTGCTGCCGGCGCTGCCGCTGGAGATCGTCCCGCTCTACTTCGAACTCGACGGCTCGTTCCCCAACCACGAGGCCAACCCGCTCGACCCGGCCAACCTGGTCGACCTGCAGCGGGCGATCCGCGAGCAGGGGGCCGACATCGGCGTCGCGTTCGACGGCGACGCCGACCGCTGCTTCGTCATCGACGAGAAGGGCGACCCGGTCTCCCCCTCGGCCATCACCGCCCTGGTGGCCAAGCGTGAGCTGGCCAAGTTCCCGGGCAGCACGGTCATCTACAACCTGATCACCTCGGCCGCGGTGCCCGAGATCATCACCGAGAACGGCGGCCACCCGGTCCGGAGCCGGGTCGGCCACTCGTTCATCAAGGCGGAGATGGCCCGCACCAACGCGGTCTTCGGCGGCGAGCACTCGGCCCACTACTACTTCCGCGACTTCTGGTTCGCCGACACCGGCATGCTGGCCGCCATGCACGTCCTGGCCGCCCTCGGTGGCCAGGAGCGGCCGCTGTCGGAGTTCGCCGCCGAGTTCGAGCGCTACTCGGCCTCCGGCGAGATCAACTCCACCGTCGACGACGCCAAGGCCAGGATCGCGGCGGTACGGGCCGCCTTCGCCGGGGCCGAGTTCGACGAGCTGGACGGCCTGACCGTGTCGCTGCCCGACGGCGCCTGGTTCAACCTGCGAGCGTCCAACACGGAGCCCCTCCTGCGCCTGAACGTCGAGGCGGCCAAGCCCGACCGCATGGCATCCGTGCGCGACGAGGTGCTCGCGATCGTCCGCGGCTAGGATCGGCATTCGACAGCCCTCCGCGACAAAAGGAGCCGTTCGGTGGCCCTCGATCCGCAGTTGCTGGACATCCTGGCCTGCCCGGACACGCATCACGCGCCGTTGACCTACGACGCCGGTGCCCAGACCCTCACGTGCACCGAGTGCGGCCGGGTCTTCGAAGTCCGGGACGACATCCCGGTCCTGCTCCTCGACGAGGCGCGCGACCCGCAGGGAGGTGCGGCCTGATGGCGGGTCCGCTGGAGGGCGGCGCGGCCGGGGTCCACGGGCACCGGCACGCCGACGAGAGCCTGCTCGACGACGAGAAGGCGATGCTGGCCAACGACCCGGGCGGCATGCTGCGGGCCACGGCCTCGGCCGGCGCCCAGGTGCGCGAGTCGGCCGCGCTGGCCGCCGAGACCGACCTGAGCATGCTGATCGACGAGGGCCGCCCCCGGGCGGTCGTCGTCGCCGGCATCGGCACCGCCGGGCTCACCGGCAACATCCTGGCCACGGTGGCCGGCCCCCGCTGCCCGGTGCCGATCATCGGGCACCGCAGCGCCGGCGTGCCCGGCTGGGTCGGCGCGGCCGACGTGGTCATCGCCGTCTCCGCCTCCGGGCGCAGCCCCGAGGCGCTGGCCGCGGCGGACGCGGCCGCCCGTCGCGGCGCCCGCCTGGTCGCCATCGGCAACCCCGACTCCGAGCTCGAGGCGATGGCCGCCCGCGCCCGCGCCCCGTTCATCCCGGTCCCGCGCCGGGCGCCGGCCCGGGCCAGCCTGTGGGGCCTGACCGTGCCGGTGCTGCTCGCGGCCCGGGCCATCGGTCTGGTCAAGGTGACCGAGGCCGACCTGGCCGAGACCGCGACCCGGCTCGACGCCGACGCCGAGCGCTGCCGCCCGGCCGCCGACTCGTTCGTCAACCCGGCCAAGGCGCTCGCCCTGGGCCTGGCCGGCTCGATCCCGATCGTCTGGGGCTCGTCGCCGCTGGCCACCGTGGCCGCCCGCCGGTTCGCCGACACCCTGGCCGCCAACGCCCGCTACCCCGTGATGGCGGGTGCGCTGGGCGAGGCCGGCCGGGGCCGGGTGGGCCTGCTCGACGGCGTCTTCGGCGGTCTGGCCGAGTCGTCGCGCGACATCTTCGCCGACCCCGACGAGGAGGAGGACTCGGCCACCACGCGCCTGCGCCTGGTCGTCTTCCGCGACGGCGGCCTCAACCCCGAGGACGACGCGGACGAGCCGGTCGCCGTCGAGGAGCGCCGGGCCGACGCCGTGCAGACCCTGGCCGAGCGCCGCGGCGTGCGCTGCGACGTGCTGACGGCCGAGGGCGGCTCGACGCTGGAGCGGCTGGCCTCACTGACTTCGGTGCCCGACTTCGCCTCGCTGTATCTTGCTCTGGCGCACGGCCTCGACCCGATGGCCGTGCCCGCCATCAGCGAGATGAAGGAGCTGTCGAACCCGATGCCAGAGGCAATTCAGTGAGCGCTGAAGGTGGCACCAAGGCGATTCTGGCGGCGCTCACCGCCAACCTGGGCATCGCGGTCACGAAGTTCGTGGCCTGGCTGCTGACCAGCTCGTCGTCGATGCTCGCGGAGTCGATCCACTCGGTCGCCGACTCGGGCAACCAGCTCCTGCTGCTGATCGGCGGCAAGCGCTCCCGGCGCGCGGCGACCCCGGAGCACCCGTTCGGCTTCGGGCGTGAGCGCTACATCTACGCGTTCATCGTGTCGATCGTGCTCTTCAGCGTCGGCGGCCTGTTCGCGCTCTACGAGGGCTACCACAAGATCAGCCACCCGGAGCCGATCCACTCCTGGCAGTGGGTGCCGGTGGCCGTGCTGGTCGTCGCGATCGGCCTGGAGTCGTACTCGTTCTACACGGCGATCAAGGAGTCGAACCACACCCGCGGCAAGACCTCCTGGGTCAACTTCGTGCGCCGGGCCAAGGCCCCCGAGCTGCCCGTGGTGCTGCTCGAGGACTCGGGCGCCCTGCTGGGCCTGGTCTTCGCGCTCTTCGGCGTGGCCCTCACCCTGATCACCGGCAACGGCGTCTGGGACGGCGTCGGCACGCTGCTGATCGGCGCGCTGCTCGTGGTCATCGCGTTCGTGCTGGCCATCGAGACCAAGAGCCTGCTGCTGGGCGAGGGCGCCAACCCGGAAGCGGTCCGCCAGATCGAGCAGGCCGTCCTGGCCGGCGAGGGCGTGGAGCGGATCATCCACATGAAGACGCTGCACCTCGGCCCCGAGGAGCTGCTGGTCGCGGTGAAGATCGCGGTGCCGAGCTCGGAACGGGCCGACGAGGTGGCCCGGCACATCGACGAGACCGAGAAGCGCATCCGGGCCGCGGTGCCGATCGCCCGGGTCATCTACATCGAGCCGGACATCTACCGCCCGGCCCAGGCCGCGGCCGGGGCCGAGACCGAGCCGGCCCCCGCCTGACGCCGGGCCGATCTCCCGGCCGTCAACCGCCACCCATCGCCGCACCAAAGGGTAATTTTCCCGCTATGAGCGTCTTTCCGCTGACCGGGGTCGTCCGGCCGTACGCCTGGGGTTCCCGCACCATCCTGGCCGAGCTGCAGGGCCGGCCCGCGCCCACCGACGAGCCCGAGGCCGAGCTCTGGCTCGGCGCCCACCCCGGCGACCCGTCGACGGTCCCCGGCCCGGACGGCCCCGTGAAGCTGGACGCGCTCATCGCCGCCGACCCGAAAGCCCAGCTCGGCGAGCCGGTCGAGGCGGCCTTCGGCCCCCGCCTGCCGTTCCTGCTCAAGGTGCTGTCCGCGGAGAGCCCGCTCTCGCTGCAGGCCCACCCCGACTCGGAGTACGCCAAGCAGGCGTACGCCGCGCAGGAGGCCGACCCGAGCCGGCCCAAGAACTACACCGACGCCTACCACAAGCCGGAGATGCTGGTCGCGATCACGCCGTTCGAGGCGCTGTGCGGCTTCCGCGACCCGGCCCAGGCGGCCGACGCCCTCGAGGCGTTCAATGTGCCCGCCCTGGCCCCCGTGGTGACCGCGCTGCGCGGGGGAGACCTGCGCACCGCGGTCGAAACCCTGCTGAGCTGGCCCGCCGCCGACCGCCCGGCCCTGATCGACTCGGTCGTGGCGGCCGCCCGGCCCGCCGGCCCCGGCTCCTCCATGGCGCTCGCCGTGTCGCTGGCCGACCACTACCCGGGCGACCCCGGCGTGCTGGTCGCGCTGCTGCTCAACCACGTACGCCTCGAGCCCGGCGAAGCGATCTGGATGCCCGCCGGCAACCTGCACGCCTACCTGAAGGGCGCCGGCATCGAACTGATGGCCGCCAGCGACAACGTCCTGCGCGGCGGCCTCACCCCGAAACGCGTCGACGTCGCCGAACTGCTGAACGTGCTCCGCTTCGAAGTCCTCGACGACCCGATCCTCCACGCCGAGACAGTCGCCCCCGGCATCGACACGTGGCCGGTCCCCGTCGCCGACTTCGTCCTCTACCGCATCACCCTCGACGGCACCCGCCCCCCAGCCGAGGTCCCGGCCACCGGCCCCCGCATCATCGTCTCCGTCGCCGGCGACGTCTTCGTCGGCGAAAGCGTCGACGGCAACCCGGTCGAGCTCACCCCAGGCACGGCCGCCTTCGCCCCGGCCGACGCGGGCCCCATCAAGGTCGCCGGCACCGGCCAGCTCTTCGTAGCCGCCGTCCCGGCCTGAGGCCCACCACGGCCTGACTCGCCCGCCGAGCCGAGGTCGCGGGCCGAGGCTGGTCTGCGCGCCTCGGCCCGGCTTGCGTCCGGAGCTGGCCTGCGCGCCTCGGCCCGGCTTGCATGTGGAGCTGACCCGCGCGCTAGGCCCGGCTTGCTAGCGGAGTTTGGCTCGCGCCCCGGTTCGGCCTGCGTGCCGAGCCGGCCCGCGCCTCCGTGCCCCTGCGGCCCCGCGCCTCCGTGCCCCCGCGCCTCCGTGCCCCCGCGCCTCCGTGCCCCCGCGCCTCCGTGCCCCCGCGCCTCCGTGCCCCCGCGCCTCCGTG
>NZ_JBFAOX010000010.1:0-339540 GCF_040675435.1 Actinoplanes sp. NPDC049598
GGCATTCCTGCACGACTACAACCATCACCGGCCCCACACCGCAATCGGCAAGAACCCGCCGATCACCCGGTTGACCAACCTGGCTGGACATCACATCTAGCTCAGGCTGTGGCCGGTGATGGCGTTCTAGCTGAGGCTGTTGCCGGTGATGGCGGAGGTCAGCACGGTGGCCAGGCCGCCGCCGACGACCGCCGCGGCCAGGCCGACGCTGATCGCCTTCCAGGAGTGGCTGATCCACCGCAGGCCGACCGCCACCAGGACGCTGAGCACCAGCGAAATGCCGAACTGCGGCGCCGCCTTGCCGAGGGTGTCCAGCGCGTGCGTCTGCGTACCGGCCCCGAAGACCACCATGTAGACGACGAACAGCACGACCGGCACGCCGTACCAGAGCAACGTGTAGCCGACCGCGGCCAGCGGCCCGCCGGCCTCCTGCTCGTCCTCCTCGTCGTCCGGGTCGAGCAGGTCGCTCTTCGGGCGGATCGTGGGATAGCCGCCGGTGACCGGACGACGCTCGTACGACCCGCTCAGGCCCGGATAGCCGGCCGCGACCGCCTCGCGCTGCTCCCGCGGCACAGGCGAGATCAGCGACGTGGACGTCATGGATAAGTTCGATGTTCCCTCGACGGCGGCTGAGCCGCTCGACCGAAAGGGCACGTAATCCGAGGTGCCGTACCGCCGGGACTCCCCCTCGGCGAGATCACTCTGATCGGCGAGATCCCGCCGCCAGTCGTTACCGCCGCCCTCGCGGTAGGACGCGCTGCCCCGGGCCCGCTCCTCGCGCTCGGCCAGATGCCAAGCGCCGGGCTCGGGGCGCTGCCTGATTTCGGTGGTGCCGCCGGGCGACCAGGGCGGCGCGTCCCCCTGCGGGGAATCGCGGCGCCAGGCGTCGGGACTCAGCGGCTCCTGGGCGTACGCCGTGGGATCGAGCTCGCCACGGCGGGTGGGAGGTTCCTGGTCGTCGGCGCGGCGCCGGCCGGCACCGTACTGCGGGGCTCCGGGGGTCTCCGCCGCCGGGAGGCCGCTGGCCGGGGTGGCGCTCGAATAGCGCGGGGCGATGGCGGGTTGGCCGCTCGACGGGAGGCCGCTCGCCGGGGCGGACGCGGAGTAGCGCGGGGGCTCGGCCGGGAAGCGGCGGGTCTCGCCGCCGAGATCGTCGGTCGGCGAGTAACGCGGGGCACCCGTGGGCAGGCCGCTTGCCGGAGCAGACGCGGAGTAGCGCGGGGTGTCGGCGGGCAGGCCGCTGGCGGGGGCGGACGGCGAGTAGCGCGATGTGTCGGCTGGTAGGCCGCTCGCGGGGGCCGAGGCCGAGTAGCGCGGGAGGCCGCTGGCCGGGTTGGCGCTGGAGTAGCGCGGTGGGCCGGGCTCGCGATCGGGGCTGGGGTAGCCGGTCGGACCGCCGGGGTAGCCAGCGGGGCCATCGGGGTAGCCGCCGGTGGGAGTTGCGCCGTAGCTGGGGGCGCTGCGTGGGGCGCTACTGGGCGGGGCGCTGCGGGGGCCCGCGCTGCTGCCGTAGCCGCCTCCGCTGTAGGGCGTGCCGCTGCGAGGGGCGGCCGCAGGGTCGTCGTAGGAGCGGCGGCCGGGCGAAGCCTCATCTGGGTAGCCGCGACCGGTCGGAGGGCTGTCGGGGTAGCCGCGGCCGGTCGGAGGGCTGTCGGGGTAGCCGCGGCCGGTCGGAGGGCTGTCCAGGTAGCTGGGGCGGCCGGGTTCGGGGCTGTCCGGGTAGCTGGGGCGGCCGGGTTCGGGGCTGTCCGGGTAGCTGGGGCGGCCGGGTTCGGGGCTGACCGGGTAGCTGGGGCGGGCCGGGGCCTCGCCGTAGGTGCCGTACGGAGTGCCGCTGCGCGGGGCCGGAGCGGGCGGGAGGGCCGGTGGGGTACGCCTGGCCGGGGGTTCCGGCTCCGGGCGCCGTACGGGCTGCTCCTGGGCCTGTTCGGCCGGTCCGGCGGTGATGGCGCGCGGGGCCTCGCCCATCGCCTCGCGGCGGGCCGCCTCACGACGCCAGGCCAGGATGCGCGGGTCGTCCTCGGAACGGCTCCACTGGCCGGTGTCCGGATCCCGGGTCCAGCTGCTGGTGTCGGGCTCGGCTTCCCACGAGCCGGTCTGCTCGCGCCAGTCGGCGGAGCCGGGGTTGTAGCGGGCCTTGGGCGCGGCACCCGGCCTCGGCTCGCCGCGGCGCGGATCGGCCGGGGACGGGCCCGGCTGCGGCCGGGCCGGCGGGGTCCGGTCCTGCTGGGGGATGCCGCTCGGCGGCGCGGCCGGCCACGGTGAGCTGGCCTGCTCCGGGTACGCCGTGGGGGCGGCGCCGAAGGTGGACGTCTCGTCGCGGTCGATCGGCTGGGCGGCGCGAGCTCGGCGGGCGGACCGGGTTTCCTGTGGATAACCGGTGGGCGGGCCGGCCAGGCCCGAGGTGGGTGCGGCGCCACTGCGGCCCGGGGTGTCGTCGTCCGCGTACCTCGGGCCCCGCTCGCGACGGCTCCGCGGGGCGGGTGTGTCCTGCGCGTAGCCCCGCGGCTCGCCTGTGTCCTGCGCGTAGCCCCGCGGCTCGCCTGTGTCCTGCGCGTAGCCCCGCGGCTCGTCGTAACGGCCGGGCGGCAGGGCCGGAGCGCCGGCGGTGTCGTCGTAGCGGGCGGGGCGCGTGGACTCGTACGCCGTCGCCGGAGGAATCTGGTAGCCCGGCTCGGTTTCGTACGGCTTGGTCTCGAAAGATCTTGACTCGTAGGGCGAGCTTTCCGGGGAGAAGGACCGGCGGCCGGTGCGCTCCTCGCTCCGCTCGCTCGGCTCACTCCGCCAGGACGAGGTCGTCGAGGCGCCGGGGTCGCCGTAGAGCTGGATGTTGCCTGTGTCGGCGTGCCCGGCCCAGTTGTCGGCGTCCCAGCTGTCGCTCTCGGAGCGGCCGGTCGACCAGCCGGAACCGCCGGACGGACCCGGCTCGGGCGCGCGGCGGCGACCGATCGGGCCCGGGGTCTGCTGCGCGCCACGGCGCCAGGCGGCCCGGTCGTCCTCGCGCACCAGATGGCGGCCGTCGTCGCGGGAATTGTCGGTGCGCAGCCAGCTCGCGTCGGTCGTGCTGCCCGTGTCGTTCCAGGTGGCGGAGCCCTCGATGGCGTCGCGCCGCCAGGATGGCGAGCTTTCCGCGGGCGTACGCGGAGACGGCTGCTGCCAGGTGCTCGAATCGCGCCAGCTTGGCGGATCCTGCCGGCTGTAGGTCGTGTCGGGCTCGGTGAACTGCTGCCAGGAGGGCCGCGTGTCGGTGGCCGGGCTCGGCTCGTCCTCGGTGGCCGACCAGGCCGAGCTCGAGATGGCCGGCTGCGAGGCCGGGGTCTCGGCGGCGGGCGGGTAATCGCGGCGGCCGCCGCTCTGCCACGCCTCGGTGGTGGACCGCCAGCCGTGGGAGCCCGTGGTGGAGCGCCACTCGGTGGTCTGCTTCCATCGGGCGCCGGTCGCGCGCCACTCGGCGGTCTCCGTGCGCCAGCCGACGCCGTCGGCCGGGAAGGTGGTGCGACCGGTGGACGCGACCTCGGACCAGCGGCTCGCCGGCTCGACCGACTGGCTCTGGTCGGACTCGGCCTGCTGCGCCCACGCGTCGGCGCGGCGCTGCCAGTCGAGGGCCTCGGCGCTGGGCTGCATGCTGCCGGTGTCCGTCAGGGACGACCATTTCTGCTCAGGCTCGGCGAAATCCGGAGAATCCGGACTTCGAGTGGCCCACGAGTCCGCAGCGCGCCGATCGCGCGACATGCGGGCGCCGTAGTCCCACTCCCGTTGGTCCACCCGAAAAGCGTGCCGTGCCGACGGGCGAACCGCAACGCCTCCGGGCGACGGCTTGCTCACGCCCGGCATCTTTTCGCACTTGTGCAGGTGTTTTTCTGCTCTCCACAGTTGGGGACGGCGTAATCCCTGCTGGTGAAGGGACGTTCGGCGTCACGGCCGAGAGTTGTCCACAGATATCCACAGAGATATCCACAGGCTCAGGCGGGATGTCCACAGGTTGTCCCAAGACTCGTCCACCGATGCAGTTGGGCAGGTGGCGGACGGGTTCGTACAGTGGGCCAGCCGCTCACGCGGGCTTGATCAGGATGGTGCTGCTGATCAGGGTGGGGAGTTCAGCCGAAAGTGTCACACCCCGGTTGTTGGATCAGGGCGTGTTCACGTACGGCAAACGGAGGAGGTCCGGGTGTCGATCACCGATGACGCGAGGCCGGAGGCGCGCGCTCCCGGCCCGCAGTCCGGATCAGGGCCGGCCGCTGGCGGGTTCGACAAGTCGCCGCCGCAGGACGTGGCGGCCGAGCAGGGTGTCCTCGGCGGCATGCTGCTCTCCAAGGATGCGATCGCCGACGTGGTCGAGATCCTCAAGACCCACGACTTCTATCGCCCGGTGCACAGCACGATCTTCGACGTCATCCTCGATCTGTACGGACGTGGCGAGCCGGCCGATGCGCTGACCGTCTCCGCCGCCCTGGCCGACTCGGGTGACCTGCAGCGGATCGGCGGCGTGCCCTACCTGCACACGCTGATCGAGAGCGTGCCGACCGCGGCCAACGCGTCGTACTACGCGCGCATCGTCGGCGAGCGGGCCATCCTGCGCCGCCTGGTCAACGCGGGCACCAAGATCGTCCAGCTCGGCTACGGCGCGAACGGCAACGGCGGCCGCGACGTCGACGACATCGTCGACCTGGCCCAGCAGGCGATCTACGACGTCACCGAGAAACGCGTCAGCGAAGATTTCGCCTCCATCGGCGACATGCTCCAGCCCACGGTCGACGAGATCGAGGCGATCGGCGCGGCCGGCGGCGGCATGGCCGGCATCCCGACCGGCTTCTCCGATCTCGACCGGCTGCTCAACGGTCTGCACCCCGGTCAGCTGATCATCGTGGCCGGGCGACCCGGTCTCGGTAAGTCGACGGCCAGCATGGACTTCGCCCGGAATGCGGCTATTCGCGCCAACTGCGCAAGCGCCATCTTCTCCCTCGAAATGAGCAAGATCGAGATGGTGATGCGTCTGCTGTCGGCCGAGGCGCGAGTTCCGCTGCACGTGTTGCGCTCCGGGCAGCTCACCGACGACGACTGGAGCAAGCTGGCCCGCCGGATGGGCGAGATCAGCGAGGCGCCGATCTTCGTCGACGACACCCCGAACATGAACCTCATGGAGATCCGGGCCAAGGCGCGCCGCCTCAAACAGCGTCACAACCTCAAGCTTCTGGTGATCGACTACCTGCAGCTGATGTCCTCGCCGAAAAAGACCGAGAGCCGTCAGCAGGAGGTCTCCGAGCTGTCCCGTGGCCTCAAGCTCCTGGCCAAGGAGATCGAGTGCCCGGTGATCGGCGTGTCCCAGCTGAACCGTGGTCCCGAGCAGCGCACCGACAAGCGCCCCCAGCTGTCCGACCTGCGTGAGTCCGGCTCCATCGAGCAGGACGCCGACGTCGTGATCCTGCTCCACCGCGACGACTACTACGACAAGGAGTCCCCCCGCGCCGGCGAGGCCGACTTCATCGTCGCCAAACACCGAAACGGCCCCACCGACACGGTGACGGTCGCCGCCCAGCTCCACCTATCCCGCTTCGTCGACATGGCCATCGTCTAGGAGGCCTACGAGCGCGGAGGACCGTAGGCCCAACCGTTCGCCTCACCCTCGTCGGACATCTCGGCGAGGGTCTCCTCATTGGGCAGTTCAGTGTCGAGAACGTCGCGCGCGATCCGCTCGGCCGTTTGACGATCTACGCTGCGACCCCGGTCCTGCTCCTGGTCGTCATAAAGGATCGGGGCCGCGATGTTCGGCGCATACATCCATTGCTGGCGGCGGGCGCTCCAAATGACGGCCCGAAGTTTTCGATCGTGTGGTGCTTGGTAGGCCATCATGCTTGTGATAGTCGACCGGTCGTCACTTCTCAGGATCACCTTGTAGGCAAAGCCGCGTTGTGTCATTCGAGCAAGCCCATCTCGTCGAGGCCAGGCACGTCGGCGGGCTCGAGGCCATAACGCCGTAGGTGGTCCTTGAACGATAAGTCGTGTGCTGAGAGCCCTTCTCGATACTGGCCCAGCAACTCCTCCTCAGAGTTCAACCACTCCGCCAAGGTGCTCGTCTTCAGCTTGACGGAGCCTATGAGTCCAAGATCCGTGGGTCGATGAGCGCTGATCTCCAAGGTTTTGTTGATCGCGAGCATCTTGAGGAACGCGCTCACGCGTTCGAAGCTATCGAATCCACCAAATCGCATTATTTCGTAGCTGCGGTGAGTGAGCTTGCCGATCTGACGAGACAGAGGCGTTGGGAACTGGACCTCGACGAGGAAACCTTGAGGGTCCGACAACCAAACATTGAGACCGTTGTGGCGTCCGCACTCCGCCCAGAAACTGGCTGCTTGCCTCGTGCGGTAACCGAGACGCCTGAGATCCGCAAGTACTCGGGCAACCGTTGCCCCGTAGTTCCCCTCCGGCGTTTCGACTGAGAAGCGGACACGATCTTTGACCTGGTTCAAGAACTGTTCTGGCGAGAGATTATCTGTTTCGGCTGCTTCCAGGTACTTCCGTCCGAGCGATTCTACTGACTTGACCTGGTGTTCCTCGTCTGTGACGCGTGCGCCCACGCTGAGTCTCTCCACCACCGCATGTAGGTCTCCGGACATCCGCGCCGCCGCTACTTCAGCGTCTGCAAGAGAAGCCGACAGGACGGCGCGCTCAGCCGAATCGAGCGAGTCGAACGCTTGCCGTTCAGCGGCACGAATCGCCTCTATTGAGGCAGGGTCGTCCGGGAGGTCTTCGAGGCCGGTGGGTGGGGTGGTGGACCACTGGCCTGGGGGGTGGTGGGGGAGCGGGGCGGGGGTGCCGTTGGCGGTTACGACCAGGGCGTCCATTGAGGTGATGTTGGAAGGGGTGGGGGTGCCGGTGTGGTGATAGAGGGGGGTGGACTCGGAGAGTTGCGAGATCTGGGGGTCCAGGAAGAGGACGGTGCCCTGGTGGTTGATGGCGGCCCAGGAGTGGCAGCCGCCGGCTTCGAGGTCGGTGATTATGAAGGCGTAGGCGCCGTGGCCGGTGTTGAGCAGGTGGTTGGACAGGTTGGCGAAGGCCAGGTCCATGGCCTGTTTGGCCTCGGTGGGGGTGGTCCTGTCCAGTGGGGGGCAGAGGGACTGGAAGTCGCTGCCGGTGGCCTGGCGGATGCGGTCCACGCCGGCCTGCTCGCCGCCGAGGGGGCGGGTGGGGTCGCCGTGGGCGTAGGTGTCGAAGGTTCGGGGGGCGGAGACGCGGGGGCGGCCGTGGATGTAGGTGTCGAAAAGGGACAGGACGCCGTCCACGCAGTTGAGGCCGCGGGTGGGGTCGGCGGTGGGGCCGCCGTCGTTGGCCAGGCGGAACCAGCGGCCCGATCGGGGGTCGGGGAGTCGAGCCGGGCGGCCGTCGGGGTCGCGGGGGACGGCGTTTTCCAAGTCGACCTGGTGGATGGCCAGGGGCGGGCGTAGGCCGCCGACCGAGTTGTAGTGCCGGGTGGCGTCGATCGGTGGACGGTTCCCGGCGCTGGTCCGGGCGGTGTGATCGCCGGTCGGCATGCCGGTGGACGAAGTAGTCGGCGTGTTGTGGGAGGACGGGCGGGCGAGGGCGGAGCGGTCGCCGGTGGTTACGCCGCCGGGGGCCAGGTTGCCGACGTCGCGGTTGATGCGGGACCACGCCGCGGGAGACACCTCGACGGTGTCGGGGGTCAGAGTGCCGGCGCGGACCTGGTCGATCTGGGATTCGATTTCGGCGACCATGTCGCTGAGGTCGAGCGCCTGCTTGCGGTAGTGCTGGGCCTCCAGGGTCGAGCCGGTGCGCAGGACCTGATCGGCGTGGCGGCTCAGGTTGAAGATCTTTGCCCGGTTTTCGTCCGCGACCCCGGTGAGGTAGGTGGCGTAGTCGTCGCGGCGGTTGAGCTCGTAGGTGCGGCGGGCGTGATCGGCGTAGCCGAAGTAGGCGGCCTCGGCTTGGGCCGGGGTCGGCTGGGGAGCCGGGGTTCGGTTGACGTAGGGGCGGGCGTCGAGCGGGGCGTTCGTCTGGCTGCGGGGACGGTCGGACAGCGGCGACGGTTTGACGCGCGGCGCCAGCGCCTGATCCAGGCGTGCTGCTTCCGAGGGGCGGGGGGTTCGGTCCAAGGGGAGCGGCGGCTGCCGGCGCGTAGTGGTGGGGCGGGGGCCGAGGGCGTCGGCGATGCGGTCCAGGTCGGACAGTGGGGACCGCCGGGTGGCGCCGGGTGGCCGCCGGTCGGGAGAGGCGGCGGGGCGGCTGGGCATGGCCGGTATCCAGGGAGTCATGCCGGGGCCGGCCACCGGCGAGACCGCGGGCGCCGGAGGCAGTGGGGGCGTCGGAGGTGCGGTGGCCGGAGCCGCAGTCGATTGCCCGGCCAGATCTGGCGAAGGCGACGGCAAAGGTGCGAGCGAGGGCGAGGGCGAGGGCGAGGGCAAAGGCGAGGGCGAGGAAGAGGGCGAAAACGAGGACGAGGCAGGGGACGGGGCAGGGGACGAGGGAGAGGGCGACGCCGAAAGCGAGGGAGAAGACGAGGGCGACCCCGAGAGCGAGTGGGAGGAGGAGGGCGACCCCGAAAGCGAGTCCGAGGACGAAGCGGAAGCCGACGACGAGATCGAGGTAGCGCCGGAATCCGCGGGCGGAATGTCGGGACCGGGCGATACGTCGGGGACGGCCGAGATGCCGGCGACGGCGACCACGGACGCGGGCGAAGAATCAAGGGTCGGGGCGAAAGAGGAAACCGACGGCGCCTGAGCGTCAACCGCCGCCGTCGGCAAAGGCCCGGGGACGACGTCGGCGGAAATAGGCGCTGGTGAGGCAGCGACCTGACCGCCACCGGCGAACGGGACATTCTCAGGAAGCGGCCCGGTGAACACCCCACCGTCGAAATCGGGCGCGCTCAGATCCGTACCGCCGAAAGCGAAGTTGAAATTGGACGGCAGGGAATGCACAGCCGATCCCGCCGCGCCCGAAGTCGCAGACTTCGCGAGATTGCCTGGATCGGGCAGATCGCCGAAGGCCGCCGCCGCCCCGAACTCGGCCAGCACCTCCCCGCCGGCGCCGCGAGCGACCCCGTGGTGACCGTGGGATCCCACCCCGGCCCCGCTGGCCGCCGCCCCGCCGGCGAACCCGGCCACCGCCGACGTCCGTAGATCGCCGAGGTCGAACCCGTCGGCCCGGCCTGTCGTCTGCTGATAGGTCTGGATCGCGCCGTTGGTCGCCAGTTCTTCGCGGGCCTCGTCGAAGCCCTCGTCGAGCGCCTCGCGGCCGAGCTTGCGCAGCCCTTCCTTGGTGGCCAACTGCTTGATGGCGTGGGTGGCCGTCTGTTTCAGGGCCTTCGCGCCGAGCTGCTCGACCAGCTTGCGGAAGATCTGCTGGATGGCGAGCCGGGTCGCCACGATCATCCCGCCGGCCGCCGGTGAGGCGGCCCCCAAGGTCAGGATCACGGTGATGCCCATGCCGATGAGTTCGGTCAGGAAGATGCCGATCTCGATCCAGGCCTCGAGCTTCGCGCCCTCGATGTCGCGCCCGGCTCCTTCGACCAGCCCGCCGAGCTGGTGTGAGGCCTCGAGCAGGGCGTTGAGCGGCGCGCTCTCGTCGCCCGCGAGTCGATGCCAGGCGTCCTGGAAGCTGTCGGCGCCGGATCCCTCGTAGCCGGCGAGAATGTGCGAGACCGCGCCGAAGGCGGCGTCGTTCGGCTCGACCAGGGCCGTGGCCAGGGCGTACCAGCGGTCGGCGACGTCCCAGGTGCTGACCTCGTTGCCGGCCGGCCAGTCGAAGCCGACCACCCACTCGAGCGCCGTGTAGGCCCAGCCGGGCACGTCGAACGGGCTGTATTCGAGCGGATGCGGTACGGGGCTGGGCAGCACGCTCATGATCGGCTCCGGTGGACTCGCCCGGCCGCGGCCGCGTCGGCGGCGAGGTTGTCGTGGACGGACTTCGCGACCGCCTCGCCGAGACCCGTGACGTGGGCCGCGATCAGCCGCCAGGCGTCGAGGACCTGCTGCTCGACCGGGTGGTACTGACGCTCGAAGGACTGGCCGTACTCGTCGCGGCCCCACGGTGACGCGGCGGTCGCGGCGGCGATCTCGGCCCCGGCGTGGTTGCGCCGCGCGGCCAGGTCCTCACCGGCCGCGGCGAGCAGGCGCGAGCCGTCGAGAGCGTCTTCGGAGTCGAGCCGGACGAGAGCGTCAGACATGGCGGCCGACGATCTCGTCGGAGCGGCCGAGCAGCGAGCCGAGGTCGCCGCTCTCCAGGTAGCGCAGCGATCCGGAGTCGGCCGGCAGGTAGTCGGCCATCATCGCCTGGACCTGCTGCCGGGCCTGGGCGGTGGCACTTTGGACGGTGGCCACGATCGTGCGGGAGACGTATTCGTTGTCCATGTTGCGGGTGGCCCGCCGGGTCAGCCGCAGGTCGATCAGTTCGCCTCGCGGCCCGACCGTGGCCCGTACCAGGCCGTCGGTCGAGGTGGCGGTGATCCGCAGGGCTTCGAGGCGGCGTTGGAGGACGTCCAGATCGGAGCGGAGCCGCGAGTAGCGCCCGTGGATCTCCTCGAGCCGGTTGCGCAGGTCCCGGTTCGCGTCGCGGTTCGCCGTCGTCGCCATCGTCGCCACCCTTCGAACACTTTGCGTGGTCGGTTAGCTTCAATCTGCGAACGTCATCACGCCGCAAAGGGTTCAGGGAGGGATACAAATGGCGATCACCAGGGCCGAGGCCGAAGAGATCGCCGCCCGCTGGGCCAGCACCCAGGACGGCGAGCCGATGGTCGCGGAGTTCGACCTCGGCTACGTGATCTGGACCAAGCAGGTGGCGCCGCAACAGCCGGGCGACGGCTCGCGGACGGTGATCGACCGGGAGACCGGCGTGCTGTCGTCCTGGCCGAGCGTGCCGACCGAGGAGATCGCGGAGATCTACCGCGAGCGTCGCCCGCTGCCGCCGGGCACGGTCGACCCCGCCGTCGCGCTGCGGCGGTTGACGCACCGGTCGCCGGCGCCGACCACCGTCGCGCACCTGACCGCCGGCGATCGGCTCTTCCGAGCGCAAGGCGCCAAAGGGGATCAGGAAATCAACCACCACCCGCTCGTACGGGCGCGGCTGGCGGAGGCTGATCCGGCCGGTGTGGTGCGCGGCGCCGAGCGGCACGCGGAGCTGATCGCGCTCTCCGACGCGCTGCACTCCCGCGGCCCGGAGATCACTCTCGACGAGGCCCGGGCCTGGCTGCTGTCCGCGAGCTTCGAGTCGTTCCTGGTCCGCGAGCCGGGTGACCCGCTCGGCGGCACGGAGGGCCGGCCGTGCGAGACGTGCATCGCCGTGCTGGTCGACTTCGCGGTGCTGCCGTGGTCGGATCTTGCGTTCACGACGGAGTGGCGGCACGGGTCGGAGCGGGTGCCGGAGCCGGGCCGCTTCCCGCACGACGTGGCGCGGACCTTGGCCGGCGGCGGCTGGGTCGGCCCGCTGGATCAGTCGGCCCTGGTGGACCGGGCCGTGGAGATCGGCGGCGGGCGGTTGCGGCCGTCGGAGGCGGCCCGGAAGGCGATCGCTGAATTCGCCGGCGTGCGATGTGGCCGGCGGGGGCCGGGCGCGCGGCGGGCCGTACGGCTGTTGCGCCTGGATCCGGTGCCGGGCGCGTACGCGGCGACGGCGCTGGCCGAGCTCGGCGACGATCTCTTCCCGATCGGCCTCGAGGGCGACGACGCCGTGGTGGCGATCGACGCGCACGGCCGCGTCTTCGTGCTCGATCAGGGCGGGGAGTGGATGGTCGGCGCCTCACTGGACGAGGCCTTGGTCAACCTGCTGACCGGGGACGGGCCCGAGCGGCGCCTGAACGATCAGGGCAGCTGGTGACGCCGCCGGGCCGTGACGGGCCCGGCGGCGGGAAGCCCGATGGTCAGTCGAACAGGTCGTGCAGGAAGCCCTTGCGCTTGCGGTAGTGGCCGTGGTGGCCGCCGTGCCGGTAGTGGCCGTGGTGGCCGTAGGCCGGAGCCGGCGCGTAGCCGGGCACCTGGGCCGGGTAGCCGTGGGAGGGCTGGCCGTACGCGGGCGGCGGGGGCGGCGGCGCGTAACCGCCAGGCTGCGGCGCGTGCGGCACCGGCGGCGGGGCGGCCGCGGGACGGGAGGCCTGGCGAGTGTTGTAGCTCGACTCAGCGTCGAAGAGTTTCTCGAGCTCACCGCGGTCGAGGAAGATCCCCCGGCACTCGGTGCACTGGTCGATCGTGACGCCGCTGCGCTCGTACACCCGCATCTCGCCGTGACACTTCGGACAGGTCATCTGCATCTCACAGACGGTACAAGGCTGTGTCATCCGTCGGGGCTCTAAAAGCTGTGTGGTTCCTGTGTGGCGCGCGCAGGGCGAGGCCCCAGACGAGGAACGCGATCGGATACAGCAGGTAACCGAAGCGGGTCGTCGGCATCAGCAGGATCGCGGCCAGCAGGCCCCACCCACAGATCATCGAGGCCGTGGCGGCGGTGCGCGGTGGACTCAGCACAATGCGCACGGTGATGGCGACCGCCACCGCACCGAGCAACCCCAACGCGACGAAGCGGCCGGCCGGAAGATGCTCGGCGATCAGATAGCCCGGGAACGGCGACTGGGCCGGGCTCTTGACCAGACCGTGCCCGAGCGGAAAACGGATCACGTTCTCCAGGAAGGCGTCCCGGTTGACCAGGAACGGCGGGATCAGCACGAGAATCGGCAGACCGATCGCGGCCGGGGCCAGATGCCGAACGCGCTTCGCGACGATGGCCAGCACGATCAGGACGGCCACGACCGGGAAAGCGAAGAGCTTGCACGCAGCGGCAGCACCCACGGCCACACCGGCCCAGCCGTAACGATCGGTAGCGGCGCAGGCGAGCGCGAGCAGGCCGAGCGCCAGCACCGGGATGTCGTCGCCGCCGGTGGCCAGCGTCAGCGCGCAGATCGGCAGCACGGTCACGGCCTGTAGGGCCCGCACGGACCACGACGACTCCCCCAGCAGCCGCATGGCCACGACGAGGGCGACCGCAGTGACGACCGCGAACCAGACCCGCGAGTCCGTCCACCAGAAGTCACCGAAAATCGCGCGGGGCAGCCCGAAGATCGCCATGCCGGGTTGGTAGGGGCTGTAGCCCATGAGCCGCTCGTCCAGCGGCAGGGCGGCGATCGCGTCGCGGCTCAGATAGGGCGTGCCGTCGTGCAGCAGCCGCTCGCCCATCCGCTCGACGACCAGCACCTCCTCCTGCGCGCGGTCGGTGCGCCCGCCGGCCCGCTGCACCGCCTCGACGACGAGGGGCAGCAAGGCCGCGGCCGTCCAGGTGGTCCAGGTGAGTGCGATGCTCAAATTCTTGCGGTACGCGACGAGCTGCGCGACTGTCACGAGGGTGGCCGCGGCATAAGCCCAGACCGCGATCGAACCCCAGGCGCGGTGCGGCAGCAACGTCGACGAGGTGGCGGTGAACCAGGCGAACCCGGCCGAGAGGGCGTACAGCGCCAGGTCGATCACGTACTCCCGGACACCCCGGCCCCCAGCTGCTGTTTCCGCACTCACGCGGGCAAGTGTGGCAGAGAAGATCTCCCTGTTGAGCCGGACCGCCGCGGCGACATGCGCACCACCGCGCCGCCGTCGTGCAGCGACGCCGCCAGCGCGCCCGTCCGCCCGCCGGTGCCCCGCTGCATGGTCGCCAGCAGCCGGTCGGCCGACATCGAACGCGCGAAGAGGTGACCCTGCCCGGCCACGCAGCCCAGCTCCCACAGCGAGTGCCGCTGCGGTTCGCTCTCCACGCCCTCGGCGATGACGGTCAGGTGCAGGCTGCGGGCCAGGTCGACGGTCGACCGGATGACCGCGACCGCCTCGGACGAGGTCTGCACGGCGCTGACGAACTCGCGGTCGACCTTCAGCTGACTGACCGGGATGTGCGACAGCACCGACAGCGGTGACACCCCGGTGCCGAAGTCGTCGAGCGCGAGGCGCACACCGGCCTCGCTCAGCTCGTTGAGCGCCCGCCGCACCACGTCGAGCTGGGTGAGCGTCAGCGTCTCGGCCAACTCGAAGATCAGCATCTCGGGCGGCACCCGGTGACGGCCGAGCCGGGCCAGCACCATCTTCGGAAAGCTCGGGTCGAGCAGGCTGCGCGGCGACACGTTGACCGCCACCGGCATGTCGAAGCCGGCGTCCCGCCACTGGTTGGAGGCGTCGAGCGCCTGCTCGAGGACGGCGTCGGCGAACGCGGGCAGCTGACCGGAGCGCTCCACCGTCTCGAGGAACTGCATCGGCGACAGGTAGCCGTGCTCGGGGTGGTGCCAGCGGGCCAGGGCCTCGGCCCAGATGACCTCGCCGCTGCCCAGGTCGACGATCGGCTGGAACTCGACGACGAACTCCCGCTCGGCCACCGCCCGCTGCAGCTCGCCGCCGAGGACCAGGCGCTCGACGTCGGCCGTGTCGCGCGCGTGTGCGTACGTCGCGGTCTGCTGTCCGGCCCTTTTCGCCTGGTACATGGCGATGTCGGCCCGGCGCATGAGCTCGTTGACGCCGCCGCTGCCGGGCGCGAGCGCGATGCCCGCGGCGGCCGAGACGGTCAGCTGCATGCCCTCGACCTCGATGGCGTCGTCGAGCGAGGCCAGGACGGCCTCGGCGCGGTGCCCGGCCATGGCCGGGGTCGGCAGATTGGTCAGCAGCATCGCGAACTCGTCGCCGCCGAGACGCGCGACCAGGTCACCGGGCTCGGCGGCGGCACTGAGCCGGCGGGCCACCTTGCGCAGCACCGCGTCACCGGCAGCGTGCCCGAGCGTGTCGTTGACCTCCTTGAAGTGGTTGAGGTCGATGAGCAGCAGGGCCACCACGCCCTCGTCGCTGTCACCGGAGAAGTGGCGGGTGGCCCGGTCGTAGAGGTGGCGGCGGTTGGCCAGGCCGGTGAGCGCGTCGTGGGCCGCGTCGTGCGCGTTCTGGGCGCTGATCCGCGCCAGCTCCGCGTACGCCGCGGCGTTGCGGATGGCCGTGCAGAGCGCGGAGGCGAAGGTCTTGAGCTTGTACTGCTCGAACTCGGTGAGCTTGACGGCGCCGCCGAAGCGCAGCCGCAGCACGCCGACCCGCAGCGTCCCGTCGTGGGCGATGAGGTCGGTGGTGACCTCGCCCCGGTGCTTGTTCTTGGCCGTGCCGGGCGGGCCGTCGTGCCGGATGCCGGCGGCCGAGCCGATCACCACACGGTCGTCGGTGCCGGCCACGGCCAGGTCGATCTCGGCCTCGCTGGCCGAGAAGATCACGGCGGCCCGGGACACCGCGGAGTGCAGCACCTGGGTCAGGTCGACCGCGTTGAGGGCGTCGGTCGCCTCGGCCAGGCGCTGCCAGGAGTCGCGCTCCTCGCGGGTGCGCACGCGGCCGGACTGCCACAGCTGCAGACACGCCACGATCAGCGGCAGGAGCAGCAGGAGCAGCGGATCACCGTTGTAGGCCAGGAACGCGAGCGTCACCAGCGTGGCGGTCAGCCGGACCACATATCCGACGATCTTGACGTCGAGATTGCGGCGGGCGATGTCGCGAAGCCGTGCATGCGAGGAAATCGCCATTACCGGCACAAAAGCCAATTGCTCGATCACGGCCATCGCGCAGAGCGCCAGAACGACGGTGCCGACCGCGAAAGGCGGATGCTCGGCGTCCGGCTCGACACCGACGAGCAGGAAGACGCCGGCGGCGGACGAAGCGGACAGGGTGTCCTTGGAAACCTGCCACACGTTCTTGACCAGCGGGCGACGCGGCACCAATCGGTTGATCGTGATGGCCAGCGCGGTGCCCAGGATGACCCACGGCCCGGGGACCAGGGCGAGCCCGATCAGGACCGGCACCTCGGTCCAGCTGGTGACGTCCCGTGTGGACATGACGCGGAAGTGCACCCGCAGCCGGTTGGCCAGGATGATCGCGCCGAAGATGAGGACGATCACCAGGTAGTTCGGCGGGGGAGCCGGCCGGGTGAACGTGATCGCGAAGACCCCGGCTGCCGCACCGAGCGCCAGAACGACGACGAGACCGACGAACAGCCTCAGCTGTCGATCGGTCGCGTCGTCGTTGGAGCTTTGAGGGGGCATCTCCAAGGTCCTGTCACTGAGCGCATCGAAGCCGTCGCTTCCGGCTCAAGCCTAAGCACCCGGTGCCCGTTCGCGCACTAGCAGTTCAGTCCCAGTCCTGGCTGTAGCGCATGGCCATCTCCCTAGCTGATCTCGGCGGCGGGTAGTGCAAGCAATTCGTCGCGACACCGGAAAGGTATTTGGCTTTCATCCAGGTTCATAGCGTTTCGTGTCGGTATGAGCAGAAAGTGATAACCGTTGAGTCGGTTGTTACTCACTGCTTATGAATGGAAACTCAGAGCGAGCTGGAATACCGTTATGGCCGCAGTGTCCAAATCGCACGCTGTGCCTTTGTTCTTACGCTCCGAATAGCCATTTCCACGCCGGCCTCCACCCGCTCTGAGCAGCGCATAGGCGCCCGACATTCCGTTTGCGATTTAAATTGTGCAGGCTTGATCGCGGCCGCGCTGGACCACGGCCGTATGAGTTTTTCTATAAGCTCCTGGTATGCCCGACGAATCCCAGCTCACTCACGTCGACGAGGCCGGCGCCGCCCGTATGGTCGACGTCTCCGCGAAGGAGATTTCGGCTCGCCGTGCGATAGCCGCCGGCCGAGTCGTCACCACCGCGGAAGTCATCACCCTGTTGCGCGGTGACGGTCTCCCGAAGGGTGACGCGCTCGCCGTCGCCCGCCTGGCGGGGATCATGGGCGCGAAGCGCACGCCCGATCTCATCCCGCTCTGCCACCCCATCGGGTTGCACGGTGTCAAGGTCGATCTGACCCTCACCGACACCACGGTCGAGATCACGGCGACCACCAGGACCGCCGATCGCACCGGGGTCGAGATGGAGGCGCTCACCTCGGTCGCCGTCGCCGGGCTGGCCATGATCGACATGATCAAGGCCGTGGATCCGGCGGCGAGCATCGAGGCCGTCCGCGTCCTTCGCAAGGAGGGCGGCAAGACCGGTGATTGGGTCCGTCCGGAGGATCGTCCGTGAGCGAGATCACCGCCCGCGTCATCGTGGCGAGCAATCGTGCCGCCGCGGGCGTCTACGAGGACACCAGCGGCCCACGACTCGTCACTGGACTGCGTGAGCTCGGCTGCACGGTGACCGGCGACCCGGTGGTCGTCCCGGACGGCGAACCCGTGGCCCGGGCGCTGCGCCAAGCCGTCGCCGATGGCATCGACGTCGTGCTGACCAGCGGCGGAACGGGTGTCACCCCAACCGACCGCACCCCTGAGGCGACCCGTGGCATCCTCGATTTCGAGATCCCCGGGATCGCCGAGGCGATCCGTGCCCACAGCCGCGACAAGGTGCCTGCCGCGGCGCTGTCCCGCGGCCTGGCGGGGGTCGCGGAGCGCACGCTGATCGTCAATCTGCCGGGTTCAACCGGCGGGGCTAAGGACGGTCTTGCCGTGCTGGGCCCCCTGCTCCGGCACACGGTAGACCAGATCCGCGGCGGCGACCACCCCCAAAGCAGTGGGGCTGGATAGGCTCGTCCGGTGAGCGCAGACGACACGACCCCGGTCGACTGGGAGCAGGCCCGTGCCCTGGCCTACGAGGCCGGCCGCTCGGCGGCGGGCGCGGCCGAGCCGGTCGCGCTGCCGGAGGCGGACGGGCGCACCCTCGCCGAGCCGCTGCGGGCCCTGACCGACCTGCCGGCCTTCCCGACCTCGAGCATCGACGGCTGGGCGGTGCGCGGCCCGCAGCCGTGGCGGCCGGTCGGCCGGGTGCTGGCCGGCGGCGTCGCCGACCCGCTGACCGAGGACGGCACCTGCGTCGAGATCGCCACCGGCGCGATGGTCCCGTCGGGCGCGGCCGCCCTGGTCCGGGTGGAGGACTCCACACGCGACGGTGAGGGCCGGGTCAGCGGCGAGCCCCGCCGCCACGCGGTGCCCGACTGGCGCATGCCGGGCGAGGAGGCGGCCAAGGACGAGGTGCTGCTGCCCCCCGGCACGGCCATCGACCCAGCGGTGATCGGCGTCGCCGCCACTTGTGGGTACGAGGCGCTCAGCGTTTACCCGCGGGCGCACGCCGGCCTGCTGGTCTTCGGCGACGAGCTGCTGACCGCCGGCCCGCCCGGGTCCGGCCGGGTCCGGGATTCGCTCGGCCCGCAGATTCCGGCCTGGCTGCGGCGCTACGGCGCGACCATCGACCCGTCGGCGATCACCGGCCCGGTGCAGGACACATTGGAGGCTCACCTGTCCGCGGTGCGCGGTGCGCTGCGGTCGGCCGACCTCGTCTGCACCACCGGCGGCACCATGCACGGCCCGGTCGACCACCTGCACCCGGCGCTGGCCGAGCTCGGCGCCGAGTACGTGGTGAACACCGTCGGCGTCCGCCCCGGCTTCCCGATGCTGCTGGCCCGGGTGCCGGGCGAGGACGGCCGCCCGCGCTTCCTGGCCGGCCTGCCGGGCAACCCGCAGTCCGCCGTGATCGCGCTGATCACCCTGGTCGCGCCGCTGCTGGCCGGTCTGCAGGGCCGTCCCGCCCCGGCGCTGGCCACGGTCGAGGCGGCCGCGGTGGTGCGCGGCCGCGGGAGGGACACCCATCTGGCGCTGGCCCGTCTCGACCGCACGGGCCGGACGGCCATGCCCGTCGGCCACGTCGGGTCGGCGATGCTGCGGGGGCTGTCCACCGCGCACGGCTTCGTCGTCGTCCGCCCGGGCACCGAGGTCGCCGCGGGTGATCTCGTCCCGTTCCTTCCACTTCCACTCGTCACCGGGGAGCGCCCATGACCGGGATCATCGCCGTCAGCGACGTGCTGGACACGCCGCTCGACCTGGCCGCGCACGAGAAGGCGGTGACCGACGTCCGGGCCGGTGCCGTGGTGTCGTTCCAGGGCGTCGTCCGCGACCACGACCACGGTCGCGGCGTGACCCTCCTGGAGTACGAAGGGCATCCGAGCGCGGCCGCGGTGCTGCGCGAGGTCGCCGAGGAGATCGCGGCCGACCCGGACGTCTACGCGGTGGCGGTCTCGCATCGCGTGGGCACGCTGGCCATCGGTGACGTCGCGCTGGTGGCCGCGGTCAGCACGGCCCACCGGGCGGCGGCGTTCGCGGCCTGCGCCCGGCTGGTCGACGAGGCCAAGGCCCGGCTCCCGATCTGGAAGCGCCAGGTCTTCACCGACGGCACCGACGAGTGGGTCAACTGCCCCTAGGGCCGGGGATCGAGGGCACCCGTCGTACGGCCGTGGCGGGAACAGGGGGCGGGCGGCGCCGTACGGGCGCTGCGGGCCGCCACGGCAGCGCGTTGAGCAACACGATGACCGTGATGGCGTAGAGGTTGCCCACAGGTGGCAGGGCGAAGACGAGGGCGACCACAGCCGCGGCGACAAGAGGCCCGAGGCCGCTGAGCCGGCGCGGGTCGGCCCGCTGCCGGGCGGCCGCGTCGACGAGGATCAGGATCGCCGGCAGCACCCAGAGCAACTCGTTGCTGCTGGTGACCGGGCAGACGGCGGCGCCGGCCAGCCCGACCAGGGTGAAGGCGGCGATCTCGTCGCCGTCGGCATGGGCCGAGCGGGCCCGGATCAGGCCGACCGCCAGCAGCAGCACCGCGAACGACAGCCAGACCAGCACCGGGGTGCTGGTCGAGTCGTACAGCCGGGCCAGCACGCCGGCCAGCGACTGGTTGGCCGGCGAGTCGAGCGGGTCCCCTCGGTCGAACCCCGGCCACAGCCGGGCCGAGGTGGCGCCGGGTGCGACCAGCCAGGCCGCACCGAGAAGCACCGCCGTGGTGGTGAGAGCGGTCAGCGCGGCCCGCCACTGCCGGGTCAGGCCGAGGAAGACGACGAACAGCAGGGTGACCGGGGCCAGCGCCGACGCCAGGCCGATGCCGGCGCCGGCCCAGGCCCCGGTCGACCAGATTCGCCGCCACCGGCCGCCCCGAGCCGTCCCGGGCCACCAGGTGGCCCGGGTGCGGGCCCAGGCCGACCGGCGCAGGGCGACCAGGTCGGCCACCACGAGACCGAACAGGACCAGATCGACGTGGGTGAGGCCGATCGCGGCCCGGGCCGGCTCCAGGAGCAGGGCCAAGGCGGCCGCGACGACCACGACCGGGCGCCGGGCCCGGCCGTAGCGGCGCGCGACCGGGCCGGCCAGAGCGGTCAGGCTCACGACGAGGATCGCCACCCCCACCGAGAGGGCGACGGGAATCAAGCTCGTCGCGGCCAAGGCAACCCATAAAGAAACCGCAATTATCCACAAAGCGGACTTTCTACCCCGCAGGCGTTCCACCGCCGACATGGCGCGACCCCCGTCGCTCTCGATCGCCAGGCACAGCGGCCCCGCGAGGGGACTGCCGCAGCCGGGCGGAGCGAGCTTCAAGGCCCCTCGTCGGCTTTAACGCAAAGATCGCGAGGAGGTTGTTAGCCGGGCATCCGGCGCGCGGCCGTCGCGCTCATCGCCGCGATCTTGGCTTCACGCTTGGCCGTCCGGACGGCCCGCCGGACCTTGCGCTGGGAGCGGTCGACCGCATGCGAGGTGCGGTAACGCAGGTTCGGCCGGCCCTCGGTGTCGGCCGCGGCGAGCAACAGGCCGCCGAGCAGGCCCAGGTTCTTGAGGAACTGGGTCTCCTGCTGGGCCCGGTCCGGGCGGGACCGGTCCCAGAACGGGTGACCGGCGGCGGTCGTCGGCAGCAGGCCGGCCGCCAGCACGGCGGCCGCGGGACGGGTGAGGTGGCCGGTGGCCAGGGCCAGCCCGGCGACCACGTCGCTCGCCGCCTTCACCTGCACGAGGGTCCGGGTGTCGGACGGGAGGCGCGGATCGGCCTTCTCCAGCCACGGGCCGACCTTGTCGGTGACCCGCTGAGCGGTCTCGACCTTGGAATCGGGATTGAGCAGGGTGCGGACGCCGCTGACCACGAAGATCGAGGCCAGCATCGCGCGGGCGACGGTGCGTACGGGCTTCATGACCCTGGTTATACCCGCCGGCGGGCGATCACACCGGCTGGGTGCGCAGGTACCGGCCGAAATGGGGCACCGTGAAGGCGACCGTGCCGCGCTCGCCCGAGTAGATCAGGCCCTTCTTGATCAGAGCGTCGCGGGCCGGGGAGAGGCTGGCCGGTTTGCGGCCCAGCGCGATCGCGATCTCCGCGGTCGGCACGGCCGCGTCCATGTCGTTGTCCTCCTCGCCGGAGAGGGTGGCCATGGCCCGCATGTACTCCCGCTCGGCCGGGGTGGCCCGCTCGAACCGCGAGCCGAAGAAGCCGACGGCCAGCTCGACCTCGGCCTCCGGGGCGGCCACCCGCACGTCGGCGTCGGTCACCGGCGACTGCGGCGCGTGGTCCCAGGTCGCCTTGCCGTAGGCCTGCACGAAGTACGGATAGCCGCCGGACTTCTCGTAGAGCAGGTCGAGCGCCTTCGGCTCGTACTCCACCTCCTCGCGGGCGGCGGGCGCGCAGAGCGCCAGGTCGGCCGCGACCCGGTCGAGCCGGTCGATGCGCTGGTAGCGGAAGAGCCGCTCCGAGTAGGACTTCGCCGCCGACAGCACGGCCGGCAGGTGGGGCAGCCCGGCCCCGACCACGATCAGCGGCGCGCCGAGCTGGGACAGCTCATGACAGGCGGCGCAGAGCGCCGACACGTCGGCCGGCCCCAGATCCTGCATCTCGTCGATGAACAGGGCGATGCCGGTGCCGACGTCGGTGGCGAGCGAGGCCGCGTCGGTGAAGAGCTCGACCAGGTCGATCTCGATGTCGCCGGAGTCGGCCCGGCCGCGGGCCGGCGGCACGTCGATGCCGGGAGCCCAGCGGTCGCGCAGCTTGGCGTTGCTGTCGTTGGCCCGCAGGGCGAACGCCTTGAGCACCCCGAGCACCTCGTCGACCCGGTCGGGGTCGCGGTGGTGCGGCGCGAGCTCGCGGATCGCCATGTGCAGCGCGGCCGAGACCGGGCGGCGCAGCGACTGGTCAGGGCGGGCCTCGATCTTGCCGGTGCCCCAGAGCCGGCCGATCGCGGCCGAGCGCAGCGTGTTGAGCAGGACGGTCTTGCCGACGCCGCGCAGGCCGGTCAGCACGAGGCTGCGCTCGGGACGGCCGCGGGACACGCGCTCGAGCACCACGTCGAAGGCATCCAGCTCGCGGTCGCGCCCGGCCAGCTCGGGCGGGCGCTGGCCGGCGCCGGGGGCGTACGGGTTCCTCACCGGATCCACGGATTGCACAGTATCGGGCCGTCTAGCTTCAACGCTAGAGATGGCTAGTTTTCGGTCACAAGCGTCTCGATGATGCTCTAGCCATATCTAGCTTTGAAGCTAGAAAGCGCTAGAGCGACCTATGAGGCCTTGTGCTCCTTCAGGCAGAGCACGAAATCGAGGTCGTCGAAGGCGCTGTCGTAGAAGTACCACTTCGTGTAGCCGGTCACCGAGGAGCACTTCTTCTCGGCGTCCTTCACCCCCGAGGTCTTGCCCTTGACCTGCTTGAGCACCTCGAAGGTGCCCGAGGTGCAGGCCGAGGTGCGCATGTCGGGCGCCACGTCGGAGCCCTCGTTGACCACGCAGTCGCCCTCTTTGACGTAGAACCGGGCGTCCTCGCTGCCCCGTGGCGCGGGCCCGCCCGGCTCGGCGGTGGCCGAGGCGGTCGGTGACGCCTGATTGCCCTGGTTGTCGTTGCGCTCCTTGAGCAGCCAGGCCGTCGCGCCGAGCCCGATCAGGATCAGCACGCCGAGGGTCACGACGAGGGCGATGATCGGGGTGTTGCGCTTCGGGGGCGACGGCGGCGGCGTCCGCAGCCAGTCACCGTCGGGACTGACCGGCGCGTTGATCGGGGCCGAGTGGTAGGCGACCGGCTGCTGCGGGATCGACGGCGGGTGGGCGCCCCACGCCGGCTCCTGGACCGGGGCGCCGTGGTCACCCCACGGGTCGGCAGGCTCCGCATACGGCTCGTCGGAGCCCCCGCTCGACCACGGCGGGCCTGAGTACGGGCCGTTCTGCGACATCAGGGATCCTCCGGAGGCGGGTTTGCGCTCTCACCGTAGCGTGCACCGCCGACACAAACCCGCACGGAATCGCCGCCGGTGTCGGCAACACGACGCCCCACCCGCTGTCCCGGCCCGCTACGGTCCACGTCCGTGTCCGCACTCCTAGTGATCTTGGCGGCGACGTTCGGCGCGTCAGCCGCCGCGTTCCTGCCCCGCCTCGCCTATCGGCTCGCCGTCCCCTTCGGCTCACCCCCACGATCCACTTGCGGCTCGTGCGGGCTCGAGCTGACCACCTGGGTCCGGGTGGGTGCCTTCTGTCGCTGTTCCCGGGGGTACGCGGTGACGACCGTGGCCGGTGCGGCGGTGGCCACGGTCCTGGCTGTCGAGATCGGAGCGTCGCCGCTGTTGCCGGTCTACCTGCTCGCCATGGTCCCGGGGCTGCTGCTCGCGATGATCGACCTCCGCTGCCTGCGGTTGCCCGATCCGTTCGTCGGTTTGCTGGCCGTCGTCGCCGGCGGGCCGCTGATCATGCTGCGGCCGGGGCGGATCGGCGTGGCGCTCGTGGCCTCGGTGCTGGTCGTCACGGCGTACGGCCTGATCGCTCTTATGCCTGGGGGTGGTCTGGGTCTGGGCGACGTGAAGCTGGCCGGGGTGCTGGCCTTCGTGCTCGGCTTCTCCGGATGGCCGGCGGTGGTGGCCGGGCTGGTGGCGCCGCATCTGATCAACGGGCCGATCGCGCTGGCGCTGCTGCTCACCCGGCGGGCGAGCCGGCGCCGGGCGATCCCTTTCGGACCGGCCCTGCTCGCCGGCGCGCTGATCGCGGTGGTTACAGCAGCCTGAGCTGACGGTCCTTCGGGCGGGACGGCACGGTGTCGCCGAGCCGCTCGAAGAGGCCGGAATCGATCACGTCGAGGAACGGGCTCGGCGTCTGCTCGCGTTCACTGCCGTGCCGGAACCGGCGCGCCGCGTGGCTGACGTAGAGGCGGTCCTGGGCCCGGGTCAGGCCGACGAAGAAGAGCCGGCGCTCCTCGGCGATCTCGTCGTCGGTCGTCCGGCCACCCGGCCAGCGCAGCGGCAGCAGGCCGTCCTCGCAGCCGACCAGGAAGACCACCGGGAACTCCAGGCCCTTGGCCGCGTGCAGGGTGAGCAGGTTGACCGCCTCGGCCCGCGGGTCCAGCGCGTCCACCTCGGCCCCGGTGGCGATCTCCTGCAGGAAGCGCGGAAGGTCGTCGCCGATCCGGTGGGCCAGCGGCAGCAGCAGCTCGGCGGCGGCCCAGATGTCCTCGGGAGCGATCTGCTCGCCGTCCAATGTGGGCGCCGCGAAACGCTGGGCCAGCACCTGCGCGGTCAGCTTGACCCGGGCCGCCAGCGAGCCGCCCAGGCCGCCCTCGTGCCGGAGCTCACGCGCGATCTCCTGCACCCCGGCCCGGTCGCGCAGCCGGTTGTGCGAGCGCTTCTGCACCGGGACGCCGGCCCGGGAGAGGGCCTCGACGATCGCCGGCGACTGCGAGTCGGTGCGGTAGAGCACGGCGATGTCCGAGAACGACAAGTTGCCGGCCACGCCCGCCCGCGAATCGACTCGGCCCGAGTCGAGCGAGCGGTGCGAGAGGCCACCGACCAGCTCGTCGATCGTGCGGACGACGAAGTCGGCCTCGTCGGCCACGCTCCCGGCCGGGTAGCGGCCGACCAGCGGCGCCTCCGGATCGAGCCGCGCCGGGTCCAGCCGCCGGCCGTTGACCAGCGACGACGGCGCGATGGCCTGCACCGCGGCGGCGAGGATGGGGGCCGACGAGCGGTAGTTGCGGGTCAGCCGGACCAGCCGGGCGTCGACGAAGTCCTCGTTGAAGCGCAGGAAGTACTTCACGTCGGCGCCGCGGAACGAGTAGATCGCCTGATCCGGGTCGCCGATCGCGCACAGGTTGCCGTCGGCCGGGCTGAGCAGGCGCAACAGCTCGTACTGGGTGTCGTCGACGTCCTGGTACTCGTCCACGAAGATCCACTGCCACTGGCGGCGGTACTTCTCCACCAGCGCCGGGTCGTCGCGCAGCAGGGCGACCGGCATGCTGATCAGCTCGTCCAGATCGACCAGGTCCTGCTGGCGCAGCAGCTTGGCGTACGCGAGATCGTCGTCGCCGGCCTGTTCGCGCGCCTCGGCCCGCTCGCTCTCGTCGGCGATGCGCCAGTTTGCGCCCAGCCCGGCCGCCTTCGCGTTGTCGCGCAGGATCGACAGGCCGACCGAGTGGAAGGTGCCCACCGTGATGTCCTCGCCCATGTCGCCCAGCAGGGCGTCGAGGCGCTCGCGGAGCTCGCCCGCCGCGCGCCGGGTGAAGGTGATGGCCAGACAGCGCTCGGGGAAGACGCCCAGCTCGGCGCAGAGGTAGGCGATGCGGTGGGTCAGCGTGCGGGTCTTGCCGGTGCCCGGGCCGGCCACGATCAGCAACGGGCCGCCCGGGGCCGACGCGGCCACCCGCTGCATGGCGTCGAGCCGGTCGAGCAGGCCGGTGCCGACCTCCTCCATGCCGGAGAGCATCGGCTCGAACGGCTCGTGCGGGCTCGGCGGCGAGGCCAGCGGCGGGACGACGGCCCTCTTGGGCTCCTTGACCGGCTTCGGCTTCGGCTTGGGTGCTGGGGCGCGGCCGATGGCCGGCTCGGGCTTGCGCTGCTGCGGCAGGTCGAACAGCGTCTCGACCTGCGGGGCGCTGGTGCGGTTGCGCAGCTCTCCCTGATCGAAGAGCGTGATCACACCGTACTCGCCGTCGTAGCCGGGCACCCGGCGCACGTCACCGGCACGCAGCCGGGTGATCGCCTCCCGCAGGTCGTCGCCGCCGGCCTGGCCGATCTCGTCGAGCGGCACCTTGCGCAGGATGTCGAGCTCGGCCCCGAGCGTGGCGACCAGATGGTTGAGCTGCGACTCGACGGTCTTGGACTTCGGGCCGACCCCGTTGATCTCGCCGAGGATCTCGTGGATCTGGATCAGGTGCTCGACGTGGACGTCCTTGTGGAAGCCGGCCGGGCGGTCGGCCAGGTCCTCGACGCGGCTCAGCACCCCCACGGTGAGCGGCTTGCCGCACTCGGGGCAGCGGCCGGCGTTGGCCCGGGTCCGCTCCGGCTCCCAGTTCACGCCGCAGGCCCGGTGGCCGTCAGCGTGATACTTACCCTCCTCGGGGAAGAACTCCAGCGTGCCGGCCAGACCGGCCCCGGTGCGCACGGCCTCGTAATCCGGCGTGCCGGTGAAGAGGGTGGCCTCGCGGGCCAGCGCGGCCGGCGAGTGGGCGTCGGAGTTCGAGACCAGGCGGTACCGGTCGAGGCTGGAGACGCGCCAGTTCATCTCCGGGTCGGACGAGAGGCCGGTCTCGACCGCGGTGACATGCTCGGCCAGATCGGCGTAGCAGTCGGCGATCGCGTCGAAGCCCGACTTCGAGCCCAGGGCGGAGAACCACGGCGTCCAGATGTGGGCCGGGATCAGGTAGCCGCCCGCCTCGAGCGTGATCTCCAGCAGATCGCGCGAGTCGAGCCCGAGGATCGGCCGGCCGTCGGCGGTCAGGTTGCCGATCCGGCCCAGCGCGGTGTTGAACCGGGCCGCCGCGGCCAGGTCGGGCATGTAGATCAGGTGGTGCACCTTGCGGGTGCGGTCGTCCCGCTTGTAGATGGTCGAGATCTCGACGCTGAGCATGAAGCGGGCCGGGACACTGGCCTGCAGCGAACCCGGCAGCCGCTTGGTGACCTCGGTCTCGTCCTGGTCGGCCAGCCGGTAGAGGCCGTGGCCCGACTCGACCAGGCTCTGCTTGAGGTGATCGAACCAGGCCGGGTGGGTGAAGTCGCCGGTGCCCAGCAGGGCGATGCCCTTGCGCCGGGCCCACCAGGCCAGATTGGGCAGCGTCAGGTCGCGGCTGCAGGCTCGCGAGAAGCGCGAGTGGATGTGAAGATCCGCGACATATGTGTCCGCGGCGACCGAGGACCCTGCGTTGTCCGAGGGCACGGGCTGCATCCTGTCACGCCCCCCATCCCTCGCACGAATCGCCACGCCTCACAAACTTACGGATCTTGATGCCCCGGGGCCGCATCAGGTCCATCACATCTCACGTCGAGCGCAACTCGATCACGCTGACCTGAGGCGGCGCGCCCACCCGCACGGGCGGACCCCAGAAGCCGGCGCCGTTGGTCACGTAGACCGGCACCCCATCCACCCGGCCGAGGCCGGACACGACCGGCTGCTGGAGCTTCACCAGCAGGTTGAAGGGTGCCATCTGACCGCCGTGCGTGTGCCCGGAAACCTGGAGATCGACCCCGAACGGGGCGGCGTCGCGCACGGCCACCGGCTGGTGCGCCATCAGGACGACCGGCTTGGCGGTGTCGCGATCACCCAGCGCGCGGGCGAAATCGGGCGCGTCACCGTGCTCGGCCCCACCGAGATCGTTCACGCCGGCCAGGTCGAGCCCGTTGATCTCGACCCGCTCGTTGCGCAGCGGCCGCACGCCGAGCCCCGCCACCTCCTCGACCCACTCCTGATAGCCCGAGTAGTACTCATGGTTGCCGGTCACGAAAAACGCCCCATGCCGCGACTCGATCTCGGCCAGCGGCGTCGCGAGCCGCCCCAGTTCCGCCACGCTGCCGTCCACAAGGTCACCGACGACGCACACGATGTCCGCCTGCACCGAATTGATCTGGTCGACGATCCGCCGCGTGTGATCGATGCCGGTCAGCGGCCCGAGGTGGATGTCGGAGACCACGGCCATCCGGAAGCCGTCCATGCTCCGCGGCAGTTTCGCCAGCGGCATCTCCAGCCGGTCGATCCGGGGGCCGCCCAGCGCGGTCCTGACCCCGTAGCCGGTGACGGAGGCCGCCGTGAGCCCCGCGAAGATCGCCGCACCCCGGGCGAGCAACAGCCGCCGATCGATGCCTTCCCTGCTCGCGGGGCTCTCGTCGGCCGCGCCCGGTGCCGCCACGGCTGGGCCGGCTCCGGCGGTGGCCATAGCCTTGTCCGGTTTTGCGGGCATTTGCCGGCGCCACACAAGCAGGATGGCGAGCCGGGGGATCTCCAGGATGGCGAGGGTCACCAGCAGGTAGAACATCAGCGCGATCCATAGGTAGCCAGGCCAGGCCAGCCACGGCACCGCCCCCGACCGCACCCCGATCAGCGTCGCCGGCGCGAGCACCGCCAACAGGATCGCGATCGCCGCACCGGCCCGCCGCGCCGTACGCGACCGCAGCGGGTCCTTGACGAGCCGCTTCCACAGATAGAAGTGGACCAGGCCGATGACTATGAAGACCAGCCCGACGAACACTGCCAACGTTCCTCCCCAACCGCGTGCGAGCCCAGCAAGTCTCCCGATCGCGGCTGAGAGTCTGCTGATGGGCACGGTACCGCCCCGGCTCAGAGCAGGCGGGCGAAGAGTTTGATCCCCTCGACGAAGGCGGGCAGGTCGGTGATCCGCTCGACGGCCTGAGTCTCGATCGTCGCCCGGTCATGGGGGCCCAGCGGCTCCAGTCCGAGCGACATGCGAAGCCGCTCGGCCAGCCGCCCGAGCCGCAAACCCACCCGCCGGACCAGCACGTCCTCCCCCGCGAAGCGCGCGCCGCCGCCATCGGCGTAAGCGTCGACCGTGCGCCGGACGACCGCCGCCTCCGGCATCCCGGCCCGCGTGGAGAAGCTGAACGTCGCCTGCGCGGCCTCGAGCCGGGCACTGTCCGGCCCCGCGACATCCCAATCGATCAGCACCGGCCCTTTGCCGGTCATCAGCACGTTCCAGGGCTCCACGTCCCGGTGCGTCACCACGTGGTCGCCGGCCTGCTCGAACACCCGCCGAACCCACGACGCCGCGTCGACGACGCCGGCCATACCCTCCCGCAGCGCCGGCGCCCACGGCTTTCCCAGCCGCTCACCCTCCCGCAGCCATCCCGCCCAGCCCTCCGCGTCGTCGAGCCGGTACCACTCGGGTGCACCCTCACCCGCGGGCCCCCGCTCCGGGGCGAGCGGCTCAATCCGGTGCAGACGGGCCAGGGTCGTACCCAGCCACTCGCTCACGTCGTCGGTGTCGTCGAGCGACCGCCCATCGATCCACTCATAGGCACGAACCAGGCCGACCCCCTCGACCTCGACCGCGTAGCCGAACGCCGCCCCCGGCGGCCGCACCGGCCGGCCCATCGCGATCCCGGCCGCGAGCGCTTTCTCCTCGAACCGCATCGCCCGGGCGAAGTCCTCCCGCCACTCCTCGGTCGCGCCCTGCTTGACCAGCACCCGCCCATCACGCGTCGACAGCGTCCAGGTCCGCGAACTCCGATAGCTCAGCGGCACGAGAGGCCCAGTGGCCCGCCCCAACCCGAACGCCGCCGCCACCGCTTCCCCCGCCCCGAGCACGCCGAGCAGCGTATCCAGCCCTCCGCCCCACCGCGGCCCCGTCAACCGCTCCACCACGGCCCCGCCCCACCGCGGCCCCGTCAACCGCTCCACCACGGCCCCGCCCCACCGCCGCCGCGGTACGCCGCCATCCCGCCGCTGCGGTCGGTTGCCGCCTCGCCGTCGCCGCCTCGCCGTCGCCGTCCCGTCGCCGTCGCGGTGCCGCCGACCCGGCCCGCCGCGAGCCCGCCGCGGTCTCGCACCCCCTCCTGCCGTCGCGGTCCGTTGCGGCCTCACTGCGGCGCCCGCCGCCCTGCCGTCGCCCGCCCGCCTCATCCTCGTGCCCACCGCGTCCTCTTGGCCGCCCTTCCGCGGGTCGTTGGCCGCAGCGAGTGATACCGGTCGGCGGCCGGGCGGGTGCTGTTCGCGGCCCACCAACCGGACGGAACCCACCGCCCGATCCTTTGCCGGCTAACTACCAAGGAATCCCTGCTCAGAGTCATCGTTCGCCGGCTAAGCGTCGTTAGGCGAGATCGAACGCGCCGTCTTGGCGTCGCCGTGGCGGGAAGCCACCAGCCGGCTTGGCGTTGCCGGAGTGGAGGGGCAGCGGCGCGGCCTGGGGTCAGTCGCCGGCTTGGCGTTGCCGGAGTGGAGGGGTAGCCGCTCGCCGAGCGGCGGAGCCAACGGTCAGCCGCCAGTTTGGCGCTGCCGAGGGAGGGCCAGCTGCTGACCGGACACTGCCGCCGAGGACCAACCGCTGACCGAGCAGCGCCGCCGACGGCCGACCGCTGACCGGGCCGTGCCGCCGAGGACCAACCGCTGACCGAGCAGCGCCGCCGACGGCCGACCGCTGACCGGGCCGTGCCGCCGAGGACCGACCGCTGACCGGGCAGTGCCGCCGACGGCCGACCGCTGACCGGGCAGTGCCGCCGACGGCCGACCGCTGACCGGGCAGTGCCGCCGACGGCCGACCGCTGACTGAGTGGTGCTGCCATAGGCCAATCGAACCGGGCCGTGCCGGCGTGACGTCAGCCGCTGAACCGGATGGTGCTGCCGTGAGTCAGTCGCTGGGCGGGCGGTGTCGCCGTGGGGTCAGCCGCCGGCGAAGGGAGGGAGGACGTCGATGGTGGCGTCGGTGGGGAGGGGGGCCTGCGGGTCGTGGCAGGTCAGGCCGTCGACGAGGAAGCTGGCGGCCTTGAGGACGACGCCGAGGCGTTCGCCGTGGCGGGTGGTCAGGGTTTGCTTCAGGTCGTCGAGGGAGGTGGCCTCGACGGGCTCGGTCGAGGTGCCGTGGGCGGCGGCGCGGGCGCCGGCGAAGTAGCGGACGGTCAGCTGGGCCACTCATCCTCCGATCGCGGACATGGGGCGGGCGGGCTGCAGGAAGCTGGGGTCGTCGATGCCGTGGCCGGCCCGCTTGCCGCGCATGGCCACCTGCCAGGCCGTGGCCAGCTCGTCGTCGGTGGCGCCGCCGCGCATCAGGTTGCGCAGGTCGCTCTCCTTGGTGGCGAACAGGCAGTCGCGCACCTGGCCGTCCGCGGTCAGCCTCGTCCGGTCGCAGTCGCCGCAGAAGGGCCTGGTCACTGAGCCGATGACGCCGACCCGGGCCGGGTCGCCGGCCGCGTCGACGTGGCCGGGGACGAGCCAGGTCTCGGCCGGCGCCGTTCCACGTGAAACCGAATCGGGCCGCAGGGCGAAGGGCGCGAGGTCGGCCAGGATCTGATCGGCGGTGACCATGGTGTGCCTGTCCCACTGGTGCTGGGCGTCGAGCGGCATCTGCTCGATGAAGCGCAGTTGATAGCCGTGGTCCAGGGCGAACTGCAGCAGCCCGGCCGCCTCGTCGTCGTTGATACCGCGCATGAGGACCGTATTGATCTTCACGGGGGTCAGGCCGGCCGTGGCGGCCGCCTTGAGCCCGCGAAGCACGTCGGCGTGACGGTCGCGGCGGGTCAGGGCCTGGAAGCGGGCCGGGTCGAGGGTGTCGAGCGAGACGTTCACCCGGTCGAGCCCGGCGTCGCGCAGGGGCTCGGCCAGCCGCTCGAGCCCGATGCCGTTCGTGGTGAGCATGAGCCGCGGACGGGGCTCGAGCTGCGCCACCGCTTGGATGATGCCGACCAGCCCGCGTCGCAGTAGTGGCTCGCCGCCGGTGAAGCGGACGTCACGGATGCCGAGCCGCTCGACGCCGACCCGGATCAGCCGGATCACCTCGTCGTCGGTGAGCTGATCCTGTTTCGGGAGCCAGGCCAGGCCCTCCTCCGGCATGCAGTACGTGCAGCGGAGGTTGCAGCGGTCGGTCAGCGAGACCCGCAGATCGGTCGCCACCCGCCCGAACCGGTCGGCGAGCGCGCTCATCGACGGCACCCCCGGGCGTTGTCGGACCTCCACCGCATGCTCACCCACCGAATCTATCCGCTCGCCCGGCCGTCCGCCGATGCTGATTTCGGCCTGTGGACAACCGAGAGCGATCACACAGCCCGGAGAGCGGCCTCGGCGGTGACGCGTACGGCATCTCGGTAGGCGGCGCCGAAGGCGGCGGTATGAACCAGCATCAGGTGCAACTGGTGCAGCGGGACGCGAGCCGGCCAGCCGTCGGCCAGCGGATGCACCTCTTGATAGGCGGCGAGCACGGTCTCCAGGTGGGCCACGCCGCCGAAGAGGGCCAGCTCGGCCAGGTCGGTCTCGCGGTGGCCGCCCTGCGCCGCCGGATCGATCAGCCAGGCCCGCCCGTCGGCCGCCCACTGGACGTTGCCGGGCCAGAGGTCGCCGTGTGTGCGACTGGGTGGCTCGCTGATTTCGTACGTCTCAATGGTGTTGATGATCCTCTCGACCAAGGCCGCCTCGGTCGCCGAGAGCGCGCCACGGTCAAAAGAGCTTTGGAGGTACGGATGCAGGCGGCGCTCGGCGAACCAGGGTGCCCACGATCCGCTGGTCAGCGTGTTGTCCAGCGGTAGGGGGCCGATGAAGCCGGTCCACGGGGCGCCGAAGGCGTCGGCCCCCGAACGGTGCAGCGCGGCCAGGTCACGGCCGAACCGCTCGGCGCCGGCCCGGCTCGGCTCGCCGGGCTCGATCCACTCCATCGCGATGAGCTCGGGCAGGGCCACGATCACTTCCGGTACGGGCGCACCGGCCGCCCGCAGCCAGGCCAGACCGGCCGCCTCGGCGGCGAAGAAACCCTCGGGCGCCGATCCCGAACGCCACGTCTTGGCGAACAGGGAGGTGCCGTCGTCGAGGGTCAGACGGTTCGCGGCCGAGACGCTGCCGCCGCCCACCGGCGTCTCCCGGATGCGCTGGTGGGTGAGAAATGTCGGGAGGTGCTCGGGGTGCGCGCGCAAGTACGCCTGGTCCACCGCCTTATCTTCCGCTTCGGCTTACGGTCGCCCGAAATCGGAGTCAAAATGTCGGCATGAGCCCTGTCACAGTGCGTTCGTACCGTCCGAGTGATCACTCCGCGGGCCGTCGCCTGTGGGCCGAGCTGACCAGTCAGCACAACGAGATGTACGGCGAGCCCGAGCGCGACAACGGCGAGGGCTTCGAGGAGTACCTGACCCGGCTCGACCTGGGCGGCCTGTGGGTGGCCGACCACGCCGACGACGGGGTGATCGGCCTGGTCGGGCTGGTGCTGCGCGGTCGCGCGGGCGAGGTCGAGCCGGTCGTGGTCACGATCTCCCACCGGCACAAAGGCGTCGGCCGCAAGCTGTTGCGGCACGTCGCGAACGAGGCCCGGCGGCGCAACATGACCCAGCTGACCATCTCCCCCGAGTCACGGAACGTGGACGCGATCCGCAGCCTGCACGCCGCCGGCTACGACGTGGTGTCGTCGATCGAGCTCACTCTCGATCTCGGCCGCGCGCCGAACGAGCGCCAGCAAGAGGGACTGGAGCTGCACGACATGCAGTTCCGGTCCTAGCGCCTGTGGACAACCGCGTGTCGTCCACAGGCTGACGATTCGGCCCGCCACGGCCGGGCCGGAGCGGGCAGGCTGCTCCGCATGACGCCCGAGTGTTCGATCTCCGTTCGCAACCCCGCCGAGCTGATCACGGTCACGCCGTTCGTGATCGGGTTCCACCCGACCGACAGCATCGTGGTCATCGGGGTGGCCGGCGGCCTGATCGCCTTCGTGGCGCGGCACGACCTCCCGCCGCCGGGCGAGGAGCTCGATCCCGGTCGGCTCGCCGCCGTGACGGGCGACCAGGGGATCGGCACCGTCGCGATCATCGGCTACGGCGAGGCCGCGCGGGTCACCCGGGCCGTGGAGCGGACGATCCCCGCGCTGCGCGCGAACGGGCTGTTCGTCTTCGAGGCGCTGCGGGTGACCGAGGGCCGCTGGTGGTCCTACCTCTGCCCGGAGCCGGAGTGCTGCCCGCCCGAGGGCACCCGCTGTCTCCGGCCGGACGACCCGATCGCCGCCACCGCCGTCTTCAAGGGCATGGTGGCGCTGCCCAACCGCAAGGCTCTCGAGGGGCGGGTCGCTCCGGTCGACGGCGAGGCCCGGGCGGCGATGGTGGTGGCGACCGCGCGGGCGCGGGTCCGGGCGGCCGAGCTGAGGGCTGCCGGCCGAGAGGGCCACACGGTGCCGCGGGCCGGGCGTCTTGCGGTGCGCGAGGCCGAGAAGAAGACGCGGGCCCGGGGTGCCCTCACCGACGACGAGGTGGCCTGGCTGGGGGTGCTGCTGGTCGACGCGGTGGTGCTCGGTTATGCGGCCGACCGGTTCGGCCCGGAGCCGTGGCGGATCGATCTGTGGACGGCGGTGCTGCGGCGGGTCGAGCCGGGCTTCGTCGCCGGCCCGGCGTCGTTGCTGGCCCACGCCGCCTGGCGGGCCGGCGACGGGGCGCTGGCCCGGGTCGCGCTCGACCGCGGGCTGCGGGAGGAGCCGGGGCACCGGCTGCTCGGGGTGATCGACGGGCTGCTGGCGGCCGGCATCGGGCCACAGTCCGTTGAGGACTTCGCGCCGCCGCCCCGCCCCGCGCGACGGCAGTCGCCCCGGCGCTCCGCGCCCCGGACGCGCACTGAAAGCAGCCGGCGCCGGAAGCCCCGAAAGCGGGACGGGCAGGCCCGGGCCGGCGAACGGAGGCGGCAGTGAGCCGGTCAGGGCCGCGCAGTCTCCTGCCGGATCGTCTCACGGCCCAAGTCGGCCGGCCGCCTCGCGACGGGCCGGCCCGTCGCGGAGGCGACCTGCGGGGTCGGCGCGTCGGCCAGCTTGTGCAGGCCGGGCACGCGGTCCTCGATGGCGAAGGTGGCACGAGTGTGCGCCGGCGCTCCGGGCATGGTCACGTAGGGCAGCACCCGGAAGTCGGCGGTCATCGTGGTGGGCTCGATCCGGGTCCGTACGTAACCGCGCTGGTTGTTGTGGAAGCGCAGGTGCGGGTTCCAGGCGGCCCATGGGTGCCGGCCGTCCGGCACGTCGGCGCCGTCGCCGTTGGAGGTGATCGACGAGCAGACCAGCTCGGCCCCGACGGCCGGTGCGGCCGGGTCGGTCCAGTCCAGCTTGAGCTCGTTGGCCCAGTGGGAGTGGACGTCCCCGGTCAGCACGACCGGGTTGCGCACGCCGGCGTCGACCCAGCCCCGGCTGACCCGCTCGCGCGAGGCCACGTATCCGTCCCAGGTGTCCATCCCGGTCACCGTGGCCGGTCCGGGGTTGCTGTCGCGCCGGGCGAAGAAGACCTGCTGGGCCAGCACGTCCCAGTGCGCGGTGGACTCGCGGAAACCGTCGAGCAGCCAGCGTTCCTGCTCGGGGCCGGTGATCGAGCGGGCCGGGTCGGCGGCCGCGGCACAGTCGCGGTAACCGTCGTGGCACGCCTGGTCGTCGCGGAACTGTCGCGTGTCGAGCAGGTGGAAGGTGGCGAGCCGGCCCCAGCGCAGCCGTCGGTGGACCCGGATGCCGGGCCCGTCCGGGATCGAGGCGCGCCGCAGCGGCATGTTCTCGTAATACGCCTGGAAGGCGGCCGCGCGCCGGGCCGTGAAGTCCGGGTCGGGCCGGGCCGGGTGGTCGCCGGCCCAGTTGTTGCTGACCTCGTGGTCGTCGAAGGTGACGGCCCACGGCGCGACGGCGTGCGCGGCCTGCAGGTCCGGGTCGGTCTTGTACTGGGCGTGGCGCCGGCGGTAATCGGCGAGCGTGCGCGTCTCGGGGCCGGCGTGGTCGCGCGGATTGCCGCCAGGCAGAACGTAGGAGTTCGGGCCGTACTCGTAGAGATAGTCGCCGAGATGAAGGATCAGCTCGGGTTCGTCCTCGGCCAGCCGGCGGTAGGCGGTGAAGAAGCCGTGCTCGTACTGCGCGCAGGAGGCGAACGACATCGCCAGCGAGCGGGGCCGAGCCGTCGGCGCCGGGGCGGTGTGGGTGCGGGCGGCCGGCGAGAGGTAGCGCTCGACCCGGAAGCGGTAGAAGTAGTCGCGGCCGGGTGGCAAGTCGGTCAGCTCGACGTGCACGCTGTGGCCGAAGTCGGGGCGGGCGACCTCGACGCCGCGCCGCACGATCCGGCGGAAGCCCTCGTCCTCGGCGACCTCCCAGTCCACCGGGACGTCGCGCGGTGGCATGCCGCCGAGGCCGTCCTCGGCCAGCGGTTCGGGCGCGAGCCGGGTCCAGAGCACGAAACCGTCCTCCGCCGGGTCGCCCGAGGCGACACCGAGGGTGAACGGGTCGGATCGCAGCGGGCCACGCGGGCGGCTAGCGGCCGCGACCAAAGGCCAGATCGATGTCGCGGTGCCGAGCAGAAGGGAACGCCTGGAGAGAGCCATGGAGAAGCCCTGTCGTCATCGGATGGCCGGGTGTCGAGGCCGGACCCGACGACGGAAGGGTGTCGCGTGATCAGACGGTGACTCGCTGTGGGGAAGTGTATATGTTCATGCTCTGACCACGGAGGAAACCGACAAGAGTCATGCCGGCCTCGTCGGCCAGCTCGGCCGCGAGGGTGCTCGGGGCGGAGACGGCGGCCAGCATGGGCAGACCGGCCATCCACGCCTTCTGGGTGAGCTCGAAGCTGGCCCGGCCCGAGACGAGCAGGATGTGCCCGGTCAGCGGCAGGCGGCCGTCGCGCAGCGCCCAGCCGATCACCTTGTCGACCGCGTTGTGCCGGCCGACGTCCTCGCGGAGGACAACCAGCTCGCCGGCCGCGGTGAACAGGCCGGCCGCGTGCAGGCCGCCGGTGCGGTCGAAGGTGCGCTGGGCGGCGCGCAGCCGGTCGGGCAGGGCGGTCAGGGCGGTGGCCGGGATGCTCAGCGGGTCGGCCGAGACGTCGAAGCGGGAACGGGTGCGGACGGCGTCGATGCTCGCCTTGCCGCAGACGCCGCACGAGCTGGTCGTGTAGAAGTTCCGGCTCGGGTCGGTGACCGGGGGCGGGACATCGGCGCCGAGCACGATGTCGACCACGTTGTACGTGTTCGGGGTGTCGGTGCCGGCGCAGAGCTGGGCCGTGACGACATCGCCGGCCGCGCCGATGATGCCCTCGGTCAGCAGGAAGCCCATGGCCAGATCGATGTCGTGGCCGGGGGTGCGCATGGTGACCGCCAGCGGCTGTTTGCGCAGCCGGATCTCCAGCGGTTCCTCGGCCGCGAGGTCGTCCGGGCGGCGGCGCGGCTCGCCGGTCGCGGCCAGGTTGATCTTCACGACCGGCCGCCGGGTGCTCGTCCTCGCCATGGGTCGAGAGTAGGCCGGTTCGGCCTTGGCGGCGCGGCTCGGGCGGCGGGCCGCGGGGAGTGATCCACCACAGGTAACTGAGCGCGCGGTCACGCTCGACACGCGGTCGGGATACGGTACGTACGTGGGGGGATTTGCGGCGGTGGTGCTGGCCGGTGGTGCGGCGCGGCGGATGGGTGGCGCGGACAAGCCGACCCTGCCCGTGGCCGGTCAATCCATGCTGACCAGAGTGCTGGCCGCGGTGCACGACGCCGACCCCCGGGTCGTGGTCGGGCCGGTGCCGCCCGACCTGCCCGTTCCGGTGCACTCGACCCGGGAGGATCCGCCCGGGGGCGGCCCGGTCGCGGCGACGGCGGCGGGTCTCGCGCTGGTGCCGGAAGGCGTGACGTTCACCGCGCTGCTCGCGGCCGACCTGCCGTTCCTCACCGGGGAGGCGATCGACGTGCTGCGGCTGACCGCGGAGTCGGCGCCGATGCAGGGCGCGGTCTACCGCGACGCCGAGGGGCGGCGGCAGATGCTGTGCGGCGTGTGGCGCACGGCCCGGCTGCGCGAGGCGATCAACAAGCTGTCCGAGGAGCGCGGCGGGTTGCACGGCGCCTCGGTGCGGGAGCTCATGGAGCACCTGCGAGTGGCCGAGGTGTCCTGGCGCCGGCCGGGACCGCCGCCCTGGTTCGACTGCGACACCGACGACGACCTGCGCGCCGCCGAGGAGTGGGCACGGTGACCTGCGAGGCCGGCGAGTGGGCGCAGTGACCTGCATGGCTGAGGAGTGGGCGCGGTGATTGATCTCGATGCTTGGGTCCGGGCGCTCGGGGCGGAGCTGGGCGTTGATCCGGCCGAGGTTCCTACCGGGGCCGTGCTGAACGTCGCCAAGGATGTGGCGCACAACGTCGTCCGGCCCGGGGCGCCCGTGTCGGCGTACCTCATGGGTCTGGCCGTGGGGCGGGGAGCGGACCCGGCCGAGGTGGCCGAGAAGGTCCGGGGTCTCGCGCTGGGCTGGCCGGGCGGCGGGGACGAGGCCTGAGCGGTCCAACCTCCGATACGGGCGCGTGGGGGCGGACGCCGCTCGATAGGGTGGCGGGAACGGAGGTGACGATCATGACGGCAGAGAGCGCCGAGGGCGCGTCCACCGAGGCTGTTTTCCTGGACGAGCCGACCACGGCCGATCTGCGGGCCAAGGTCGTCGACGCGTGGCGGGAGTTCGGGACGGCGCTGGCCGGCCTTCTTCCCACCCTGCAGGCGGGCGGGCACGTCGACCTGACCCTCGACCCGACCGCGTCCGGCACCGGCCTGGCGGTCTACTCGGTGAGCATCCGGGTGCGTGACGGCGGCGTCGTCGAGGCGTTGGCCACCGGGAACGCCGGGCTGCCGGAGGGCTTCCGGATGGACCGCTCGTCGATCGGCGATCTGGTCGCGCTGGGCTGGTCGCCGCCGGGCGTGCTGCCCGGCTCGGGTGACTCGTTCGGTCTTAGCTCCACCCAGGAGAAGGCGAACCAGCTGGCCACCATCATCGTCCGCACGCTGCGTGACGTCTACGGCGCGCCGCACCCGGCCTTCCTCGTCTACCTGGTGCACGACGAGAACGACGAGCCGATCGAGAGTGCCCCGCTGGGCACGGCCCGGCACGAGCCGAGCATCGACGCCGAGCTGAGCCTGGACGACCTCGACGACGACGGCGCCCTGGCCGCGGCGCTGGCCGACGCGGCCGACGAGGTCGTGCCGCTGGACGAGCGGGTCCGCACGGTCGTCGCCACCATGTCCAAGACCACCGTCGACCAGCTGCAGTACGACGCGGACGGTGACATCGGCATCCGGGCCGGCTCGGCCATGGTCTTCGTCCGGGTGCGCGACAACCCGCCGCTGGTCGACGTGTTCTCGCCGATCCTGACCGAGGTCGAGCCGACCGAGCAGCTCTACGTCAAGCTGTCCGAGCTGACCAACCGGATGCCGATCGGGCGTCTGTACTGCGCGAAGGACACGGTGTGGGCGTCCATCCCGGTCTTCGGCCGTAATTTCCAGGCCACCCACCTCATGCTGGCCGTGCAGGTGATGACCGGCCTGGCCGACGAGCTGGACGACCGGCTGCACGGCGAGTTCGGTGGCAAGCGCTTCTTCGGCGAGGGCGACAAGCCTGTGCCCTCGAAGGAGCCGGTCGCCGACGACCACCGCCCCGGGATGTATCTCTAAGAGCAAAGGGGTGGGGCCTGCCCGCCGGTCACGCGGGGCTGAATCCGCGACCGGCGGGGCAGGCCCCGGCTCATGTGGCGGCGACCCACGCCAGCCGGTCCAAGGTGGACGCGTTGGAGGCCAGCAGGCCGGAGTCGGCGATCGACCAGAGCACGTCGCCGATGACCAGGGAGCGCCGCACCGGGCCGGCCACGGTGATGCGGTCGGTGGTCTGCAGCTTGCCGCCGGTGACGTGCAGCGCGAGCGGTCCGTCATCGAGGGGGATGACCAGCAACGACGTCGCCGGCCACCACAGCACCGCGTGCGGATCGACCTCGGCCTCGGACATGGCGCCGGGGACGACGTGCTGGTCGAGGCGGCGCGGCGCGGCCGGGTCGCTGACGTCGAAGAGCGAGATCTGGGTGCCGACCGGCCGGCCGTCGGCGGTCGCCTCCTGGCCGATGCCGATCAGCTGGTTCTCGCCGGCCGGCTGCAGGTGGGCCGAGTACCCGTTGATCTTCAGCTCGCCGGTGACCCGGGGATGGGCCGGGTCGGCCAGGTCGAGGCTGTAGAGCGGGTCGGTCTCGCGGAAGGTGACCACGTATCCGCGGTTTCCGGCGAAGCGTACGGAATAGATCCTCTCGCCCTGGCCGAGCCCACCCACCGAGCCGACCTCGGCGAGTTTGCCGTTGTTCTCCCGCAGCACCCGCACCGCCGAGCTCTGCGTCGACGGGTCGGTCGTGGCGACGCGGAGGTGACCGTCCCATTCGGACATCGAGTATTGGTTCAGCAGCGTGCCGGGCACCTTGCCGGCCGCGTCGTAGACCGGCTTGCCGGTGGCGGGCAGGCTGAACCGGTAGATCTCGGTGTCCCGCCCGGTCGACTCGGCCCGGCGGAAGGACGGGCTCTCGTTGTTGGCGATGTAGAGGCTGCTGGGCGTGGCGTAAACGGCGTCACCGTCGGCCACGACCGCGACCGGCGAGCCGTCACTCAGCGCGTTTGCGCCGAGGTCGAAGGTCAGCACCCGCAGCATCGAGGCACCGGTGAACGTCTCCGGCTTGGTGATCTGCGCGCAGTCGAGTTTCCCGGACGAGCGGGCCGAGCCGGTCGTGATCTCCCAGTTCGGCACCCACGAGTCGATCTGTGGCCGGCTGCTCAGCACGACCCGGGCCACGCTGCCGGTCTGGCGGGCGTCGACCAGCGAGCCGTCGCCCTGGTAGCGGCTGAGGACCCGCGGCGTCCCGGCGAGATCGATCAGCAGGATCTCGGAGCGGCCACTGCCCGGCCGCTGGAGGCGGGCGCTGTCCTTGAGGTACGACGGTCCGCCGTCGGAGAGCACGAGCGCGTGGTCGCCGGCGAGCAGCATCTTCGGCTCGCCGGACGATTCGAGGCCGAGATCCAGCCGTCCGGTCTGGGCCCGGGAGCCGGCATCGACGACGCGCAGGACGCCGCCGGTGATGGTGACGATCCGCCGCCCGTCGGTTTTCACGATGTCGGGCTCGTCGGCGCCCGCCTCGTGCACGTTGGTCCCGGAGTAGGACTTCTCGGCCGGGACGCTCCCCCGTGCGGCCTCCGGCATGGCCCGCATGTCGTCGATGGCGACCGGCTCGCGGCCGTACTTCTTGGCCGCCGCGCGCAGCTCCTTCTCGAGCTGGGCGCAGGAGTCGAAGGCGACGAGCTTCAGCGCGGGCCGGGGCGGCGGCGAGTCTTTCACAGGCGAACCGGTGCAGCCCGCCAGCGGGAGGACGGCCAGTGCGGCGAAGAGCCAGGATCGACGGGACATGTCCGGTTGGACGGCGCCTCCTACGAAGCGGTTCCCTCCGGCGCGGGGACCGCGGTCGGCGTCTCCACCAATCGGGACAGCACGATCATGCTGCGGGTCGAGGTCACGAACGACTCCGCCCGCAGCCGCTCCAGCGCCTGCTCGAGGTGGCCGATGTCGGCCGCCCGCAGGTGGACCAGGGCATCGGCCTCGCCCGAGACGGTGTATGCCCCGACGACCTCGGGATGGCGCCGGGTGGCCACCGTGATCTGGGCCGGAGTGGTGCGCCCGGTGCAGTAGAGCTCGACGAACGCCTCCGTCGTCCAGCCCACCGCGGACGGCTCGATCACCGTGGTGAAGCCCTTGATGACCCCACTGGATCGAAGCCGGTCGACCCGGCGTTTCACGGCCGGGGCCGACAGCGAGACCTTGGCGCCGATCTCGGCGTACGACGATCGGGCATCCGCCACCAACAGCGCAACGATTCGCTGGTCCACCGCGTCCATCTGCAACGATTCGCCTCCACTGAGCAAGAATTCTCGCTGTTTCGTGCGCCTGAGCCTACCTACGCTCTAGGTCATGAACCACAGCGAGCGCCAGCCGCGGAATCGGACATATCTCATGTGTCCCCCGGAGCATTTCACGGTCGAGTACGCGATCAACCCCTGGATGGACACGACCGTCCCGGTCGACGCGGCGCTCGCGGTCAAGCAGTGGACGATGCTGCGCGACACGCTCGGTGACCTCGGCCACACGGTGCACGTGCTCGACCCGGTGCCCGGCCTGCCCGACATGGTGTACGCGGCCAACGGCGCGTTCTCGGTCGACGGCACCGTCTACGGCGCCCGTTTCCGCTACCCCGAGCGGGCCGGTGAGGCCGACGCCCACGCCGCGTTCTACGGCGCCGGCAGCTGGCGCTTCGCCGGCCCGGCGCACATCAACGAGGGTGAGGGCGACTTCGCGTATCTCCCGGGCGCCTATGGCGGCCTGGTCCTGGCCGGTTACGGATTCCGGACGGAGCCGGGGGCGCACGCCGAGGCGCAGGAGGTGCTCGGCCGGCCGGTGCTCTCGCTGCGCCTGGTCGACCCGGCCTTCTACCACCTGGACACCGCGCTGGCCGCGCTCGACGACCGCACCATCGCGTATTACCCCGGCGCCTTCTCCGCGGCCTCGCAGCGGGTCCTGGCCCAGCTCTTCCCGGACGCGGTGATCGCCGACCGGGCCGACGCCGAGGCGTTCGGGCTCAACCTGGTCAGCGACGGCCGTCACGTGATCCTCAACACCGAGGCCATCGCCATGGGTGACCGGGTGCGTGCGGCGGGCTACCGCCCGGTCCACGTCGACCTCTCCGAGCTCAAACGTGGCGGCGGCAGCGTCAAGTGCGCCGTGGCCGAGCTGAGGCCGTAGCGGATGAATGGAACGGGTGCGGGAAGATAGACCTCATGACCGACGAGAATCGCACCTTGGAGAAGCAGGACGACGGCTCTGTGATCGTGGTCGGGCCTGACGGGCGCCCGCTGGGCACCATGGACGCCGACGGCAAGCTCGATCCCGAGGAGCCGGGCAACCTGATCGAGCAGCCGGCCAAGGTCATGCGGATCGGGAGCATGATCAAGCAGCTGCTCGAGGAGGTCCGCGCCGCTCCTCTGGACGAGGCGAGCCGGGGCCGCCTGCGCGAGATCCACCAGCGGTCGATCACCGAGCTCGAGGACGGACTCGCGCCCGAGCTGCGTGAGGAGCTCGAGCGGCTGTCGCTGCCGTTCGAGGGCGAGACGCCGCCCAGCGAGTCGGAGCTGCGCATCGCCCAGGCCCAGCTGGTCGGCTGGCTCGAGGGTCTCTTCCACGGCATCCAGGCCGCGCTGGTGGCCCAGCAGATGGCGGCCCGGCTCCAGCTCGAGCAGATGCGCGGCGCCGGCGGGGGCCGCCCGGCGCTGCCGATGGGTGCCCTGCCCGGCGGCGGCTTGCCCACCCAGCCGGGTGAGGGCGGCCGGACGGGTCAGTACCTCTAAAGGTCGAACAGCTCCTCGAGGTAAAGCGCCACCCCGTCGTCGTCGTTGGTCCGCCCGATCTCGTCGGCCACCTCTTTGACGGCGGGGTGCGCGTTGCCCATCGCCACCCCGCGCCCGGCCCAGGCCAGCAGCGGGATGTCGTTGGGCATGTCGCCGAACGCGACGACCTGTTCGGCCTTGATGCCCTCGTTCTCACAGAGCCAGGCCAGGCCCGCGGCCTTGGTGACGCCGGCCGCCGAGATCTCCACCAGCGCCGTGCTCGACGAGTGGGTGGTCTCGGCGACCCCGCCCAGGGTGCGGCTGACCAGCTCGAGGAACTCGTCCGGCTGGTGCGCGGCCGACCGGGCCAGCAGCTTCACGGCCGGCACGGAGGTGAGCTCCTCGGGGGTGGACAGCACCCGGACCTGCTTGTGCTCGGGCTCCCAGCGCACCGGCCAGGCCTCCTCGTACCAGAAGGCGCGGCCGTCCTCGACCTCGACGGCGAGGGCGACGTCGGGCACCGCCTCGCGCAGCTTGGCGCTGACGTCGAGCAGCAGCTCGACCGAGAGCGGGTCGGCCCGCAGGATCTCGTCGGCCTCCGGGTCGTAGACCACCGCGCCGTTGGCGCAGATCGCCGGCACCGGCGCTTTCATCTGGTCGAAGAGCTGCCGCAGCCAGCGGACCGGCCGGCCGGTCACGACGACGAACGGCACGGGCAGGGCGTCGAGCACCTCGATGGTCCGCTTGCTCAGCGTTCCGTCGGTGCGGATGAGGGTTCCGTCGATATCCGAGGCGACCAGCTTGAAAGGCGACATCACCTCGACATTAGCCGGTCGAGGTACACCGCCACGCCGTCCTGATCGTTGGTGAGAGTCACGTCATCGGCGACCGTGAGCAGCTCGGCGTGCGCGTTGGCGACGGCCACCCGGCCCCAGCCGGCCCAGGCGAACATCGGCAGGTCGTTGGGCATGTCGCCGAAGACCAGCACGTCGGCCGGGTCGACGCCGACGGCCTCGGCCACCACGGCCAGGCCGGTGCCCTTGTCCACGTTCGCCGGGCAGATCTCGACGTAGTCGAGACCGGCCTGGGTGACCGAGGCCACCTCGGGCGGGACGATGCGGCGGGCCACCGCGAGCAGGTCGTCGACGTGGTGGTCGAACGAGCGGGCGAAGGCCTTGATGACCTCGCCCGAGCAGCACTCGGCCCGGGTGCGCGGCTCCACGACGACCGGGTAGCGCCAGGTCGGGTCGTAGTCGCCCCAGAGCGGCGAGTCGTCGTGCTCCAGCGCCTCGACCATCACCGAGAGGGGACCGACCTCCGCCTCCAGGGCGGTCAGGACCCGGCCGAGCATCTCGCCGCTGAGCCGTGACCGCAGCAGGTAGGTGGACTCGGCCTGGTCGAGGACCCAGCCGCCCTGCGCCATGACCAGGAAGTCGGCGTCGCGGATGTCGTTGCGGGTCAGGGAGGTGAGCCGGGGGCCGCGGCCGGTGGCGCCCACGACCCGGATGCCGGCGGCCCGGACGCGGTCCAGGACCTCGTGGGTGTACGCGGACACGGTGTCGTCGCTGCGGACCAGCGTGCCATCGAGATCGGTCGCGACCAGCTTGGGGAGTCCAGGCTTGACCATCGATTACCTCCGGGGTGTCGCACACCCCCGCGGAGGGCGGAAGGAGAACGGTACACCCGCCCGACTACCAGCGGCTATAACTTCCGGTAGCCGGGCGGTGTATGGACCGTTAGCCCTTGATCAGCGGGTCGGCTCGAGGACGTCCCGGCCCCCGAGGTACGGCTGGAGCGCCTTCGGGACGCGCACCGAACCGTCCGGCTGCTGGTGGTTCTCGAGGATCGGAATCAGCCAGCGGGTGGTCGCCAGCGTGCCGTTGAGCGTGGCCGCGGTCTGCGGCTTGCCGTCGGCGTCCCGGTAGCGGATGTTGAGCCGCCGGGCCTGGAAGGTCGTGCAGTTCGAGGTCGAGGTGACCTCGCGGTAGCGGCCCTGCGACGGCACCCAGGCCTCGCAGTCGAACTTGCGCGAGGCGCTCGAACCGAGGTCGCCGGCCGCCACGTCGATCACCCGATAGGGGATCTCGACCTTGGCCAGCATCTCCTCCTCCATCGCGAGCAGGCGCAGGTGCTCCTCGGCGGCCTCCTCCGGCTTGCAGAAGGAGAACATCTCCACCTTGTCGAACTGGTGCACCCGCAGGATGCCGCGCACGTCCTTGCCGTACGACCCGGCCTCGCGCCGGTAACAGGACGACCAGCCGGCGAAGCGCTCCGGGCCGCTCTCGAGGTCGAGGATCTCGTTCGAGTGGTACGCGGCCAGCGCGACCTCCGACGTACCGACCAGGTAGAGGTCATCGGCCTCGAGCCGGTAGACCTCGCTCGCGTGCGCGCCGAGGAAGCCGGTGCCCTCCATGGACTCCGGCTTGACCAGCGACGGGGTGATCGACGGGACGAAGCCATGCTCCACCGCCTGGGCGATCGCCATCTGCAGCATGCCCAGCTGGAGCAGCGCCCCGACCCCGGTCAGGAAGTAGAACCGCGAGCCCGAGACCTTGGCCCCGCGCTCGGTGTCGATCGCCCGCAGCGCCTCGCCGATCTCGAGGTGGTCCTTCGGGTTGTCGATCTGCGGGCGGTCGCCGACCTCGCGCAGCACGACGAAGTCGTCCTCGCCGCCGGCGGGCACACCCTCCTGCACCACGTTGGGCACGGCGAGGTGGGCCTGGCGCAGCGCCTCGTCGGCCGCGCTGGTCTCGGCCTCGGCCGCCTTGACCTCGGCCGCCAGCTCCTTGGTGCGGGCCAGCAGGGCGGCCCGCTCGTCGCCGGAGGCCTTGGGCACCTGCTTGCTCAGCGATTTCTGCTCGGCCCGGATCGCCTCGAACCGCCGGGTGGCGGAGCGGCGGGCCTCGTCGGCGCGCAGCAGCTCGTCCACCACCTCGGTGGACTCGCCGCGCACTCGCTGGCTGGCGCGGATCCGGTCGGGGTCGTCGCGAAGCAGACGCAGGTCAATCACGATTGACGAGCCTACCGGCGACCGGGACCGTTCTTCATCCGGATATACCCGGGTGTCCCGGTCAGCGAGCGTCGTCGGAGTACGTGGTGAACGGCTTGGCCGGGGCCACGGTCAGGTCGAGCGGCTCGTCGGGCTGCTTCTCCTCGTCGCGGTCGCGGGCCGGCGGGCGCCGCCACGACCACGGATCGGCCGGCTCGGCGGTCTCGCCGGTGGCCGCCTCCCCCGGGGCCGCCGGCGCGCCGAGGTAGCGGCCGGCCAGGTAGAGGGCGGCCAGGGTCAGCGCCATCGCGACCAGGGCGCACCAGATGCCCCGCCCGTAGGTGAAGGAGATCTGGTCGGTGTCGAGTGCGATCTCGTAGACCCGGTCGATCGCGCCGCTGCGGTCACCCAGCGAGGCGGCCAGCGCGATCAGCAGGCCGAGCGACGTGCCGGCGAAGCTGAGGCCGGCCAGTCGCGCATAGCGCCGGCCGGCGGGCGGGCCGAACAGGGTCAGCACCACGGCCGGGATCACGAGGAACAGGCCGATCAGGTAACCGGTGCCGAGCGCGCCGAGATCGCCGATCTCGGCCGAGACCGTACGCGGGCCCGAGTCGCCGCCGAGCATCTCGGCGTCGATCGTCGTGACCTGCCACTCGGAGAAGAGCGAGGCGAGGGCGGCGACGGCGGCCAGGCCCCCCAGCAGCGGCACGACCCGCCGGTCGGACACCAGCTCCCGGACGGAACCGATGGACGGCCACCGCGAGCGGCGGGTGGGTGGCTCCGGGCCGAAATCGACCACCGACTCGGCGGGGGCGACGCCGAGGTCGATCGGCTGCTGCTGGGCGGGCATGGGAACCATGATGACCGGTGCGCAGGTCCCCCGGCCACCGGCCGAAGGATGGACTAGCGTTCTCGATATGCCTATTCGTACCGCAACCGCCCGCTGGCAGGGGAACCTCACCGAAGGTTCCGGCACGATCAAGACCGGCAAGGGCGGCATTCAGGGGAACTACTCGTTCAAGTCGCGCTTCGAGGAGGGTGAGGGAACGAACCCGGAGGAGCTGATCGGCGCCGCCCACTCCGGCTGCTACTCGATGGCCTTCTCGAAGGCGCTGGCCGACGAGGGCTTCACGCCCAACTCGGTCGAGACCGTCGCCAAGGTGCACCTGGACAAGACCGACGCCGGTTTCAGCGTCACCCGGATCGACCTCGAGACCGTGGGCGACGTCCCCGGCATCGACGACGCCGCCTTCCAGAAGATCGCCGAGGCCGCCAAGGAGGGCTGCCCGATCTCCCGGCTGCTCTCGCCCGGCGCGCAGATCACCCTGAGCGCCAAGCTCGCCTGATCCTGATCGACCGGCGCGCCACGGGCACAATGGTGGCGTGCCGGTCGAGATGAGCACCGAACGCTTCGAGGAGTTGGTGGGCGAGGCCCTCGACGAGGTGCCCCCCGAGCTCCTGCGGATGATGAACAACGTCGTGATCATGGTGGAGGATCTCCCACCGGACGGCAGCGACGATCTCCTCGGGCTGTACGAGGGAACGGCGCTCACCGACCGCGGCTGGGACTACGCCGGTGTGCTGCCCGACCGGATCACCATCTTCCGCCTGCCCACGCTGAAGATCTGCGACACCGAGACCGACGTGATCGACGAGGTCGCGATCACCGTGGTGCACGAGATCGCCCATCACTTCGGCATAGATGATCACCGCTTGCACGAGCTCGGCTGGGGTTAGCCCAGTTGAGAGCCCCTCCTACCCTGTGATCCAAGGCCACACAACAGGAGGACGTTCATGCGCAGTGAGCTTTTCTCGGCGGAAAATCTCGAGAAGGAGTCGGCCCAGCCCGGGTTGCGGCTGCAGAACTCCAAACTGCTCAAGGCGGAGCTGAACGGCGAGTTCATGGCCCGCGTGGGTTCGATGGTCGCCTACCAGGGCCAGGTCAACTTCGAGGCGCTCGGCTCGGGGGGCATCGGCAAGTTCCTCAAGCAGAAGCTCACCGGCGAGGGCGTCCCGCTCATGCGGGTGAAGGGCCACGGTGACGTCTTCCTGGCCGAGCGGGCGGCCGACATCCACCTGATCGACCTCGAGCCGGGCGACGCGCTCTCGATCAACGGCGCCAACGTGCTCGCCTTCGACTCGTCCCTGCAGTACGACATCAAGATGGTCAGCGGGGCCGGGATGATGTCGAACGCGGGCCTGTTCAACTGCGTCTTCAGCGGCCAGGGCCGGATCGCGGTCACCACGCACGGCACCCCGGTGGTGCTCACCGTCGACCAGCCCACCTATGTCGATCCGCAGGCCGCGATCTGCTGGTCGGCCACCCTGCAGACCGGCTACCACCGGGCCGAGCAGCTCGGCATGGGCACTCTGCTGGGCCGCAGCACGGGCGAGCGTTTCACGATGAGCTTCGCCGGTCAGGGCTTCGTCGTCGTCCAGCCGTCCGAGGAGCCCCCGGGCGGCCTGGCCGGCCTCGGCGGCGGCAACCAGCAGCAGGGCGGCGGCGGCATCCTGGGCAACCTCTTCGATTGAGCCTCCTGGCGCCCATCCTACGGCTTCCCGGTCGCGGCGAGGCTCTGAGAACGGCACCCGTCTAGCCACGGGTGCCGTTCGCTTTGCTGGGCCGGCGGCGGAGTGAACAGTCACTTCGACCTCCGGCAAAAGGTCCGTCGGGCTGATTTCTCACTACGGTATGTGTCGTCACCCGCCGGTCTCTCACCGGACGCACACCTGTCTCATGATCTAGTCGCAACGTCATCGGGCGACCGCGGGGCGTTATGAATCTGATGCCGGGCGCGTGAGAGTCGGCGGCGCGAGTTGTTGCCAGACCGGTAGGTCGCTGGTGTCAGGCCGTTTCGCCGGAGCGGATCTGGGCGAGCCACGCGGCTGAGTCGGCGAAGTCGGCGTTGGAGAGCCCTCGAGGTGAGGCGACGGGGGCCTCGGGAACGAGGCGGTGCCGGGGGTAGCTCCCCAGGAAGCGGACCTCCGCGCAGATGCGGCGCAAGCCCTGGAGGGCCTCGCCGAGGCGGGGCTCGGCCACGTGGCCGGTGCAGTCGAGGAAGAAGACGTACGTGCCCAGCTGCTCACCGGTCGGGCGGGACTCGATGCGGGAGAGGTTGATCCCGCGCACGGCCAGCTCGGTGAGCACCGCCAGCAGGGCGCCGACCTGGTCGCGCCGGATCGAGACGGCCAGCGACGTGACGTCGTCGCCGGTCGGCCCGGCCGGGCGGCTGGGGCGGGTGAGCAACGCGAAGCGGGTGACCGCCTCCGGGTTGTCGGCCACCTTGTCGGCCAGCACGGTCAGGTTGTTGCGGGTGACGCCGATGGGGGCGCAGAGCGCGGCGTCGTGCTCGCCCGCGGCGGCGCTGATCGCGGCGGCCGCGTTGGAGAGCACGTCCACGATCACCGCGTCCGGCGCGTGGGCCCGCAGCCAGTTGCGGCACTGGGCCGAGGCCTGCGGGTGGGCGGCGATGGCGCGGATCGCGGGCAGCGGGGTGGGCTGCCGGGCCGCCAGCACGAACTCGACCGGGAGCACGACCTCCTGGGTGATCACCAGCGGGGTGCCGGTGGCCAGCTCGTCCAGGGTGACGGGGACGGCGCCGCCCACCGAGTTCTCCAGCGGGACCAGCGCGGCGTCGGCCTCACCGGCGCGGACCGCCTCGAGGGCCTCGGGGACGCTGCGCGCGGGGCGGCGGTCCCCCTGCTCGGCCGCGGGGATCGTGCGCAGGGCGGCCTCGGTGAAGGTGCCCTCCGGGCCGAGATAGACGAAGCGCATGGGGCGAAGTCTAGGTGCTCAGAAGCCGCAGGCGAGCACGCGGATGCCGGGCGGCGCGCTGTTCTGCACCGGGTCGATGCAGACCTCCGTGCCCGCCGCGACCAGCTTGAGCGTGGCGCCCGAGCCCGTGGCCACCACCATGAACGGATCCTCTTCGACGCCGCTGAGCTCGAGCGCGGTGAAGGACCACACGCCCGAGCAGCGCGGGCCCTCCTGCACCTTGAGCGGCTTGCCGGCCATGCCCTGCTGCTGCTTGGCCAAGGCCACGATCTCCGGGCCGGTGGGCGCCGTCGTGCACTTGGGCGCGTGCGAGGGGGTCGGCGTGGGCGATTTCTCGGTCGGCGCCGTGGTGGTCGGCGGCAGGGTGGTCGCCGTGATCGCCGTTGTCGGCGCCACGGTCGGATAGGTCGTGGGCAGCGGCGGCACGGTGACCGGCGGGGTGGTCACGGGCGGAGTCGCCGGCAGGGCGAGCGACGGGTCCAGCGGGATCGGCGCCACGCTGGCGGTCGCGTAGGTCGGGGAGGTCGGCTGCGGTTGCGGCGGCTCACCGCAGGCGGCGAGGAGCGCCGGACCCACGATGATCAGGGGGATGACACGTGTGCGGGGGAACACCCGGACATGCTAAGCCCGCCGGATCAGGACGCAATGCGATGACCGGCGGCGTGCAGGGTGTCCATGGCCTCGGTGAGACGCACGGCCGGCACCAGCAGGTAGTCGGTCGTGTAGGTGGAGAACGTCACGATGTTCACGCGGGCGTCGGCCAGTGGGCCGATCAGCGAGGCCAGCACCCCGGTCAGCGCGAGGTCGAGCGGCCCCACCACCCGCAGGCAGCGCCAGGCGGTGTCGGCCGTGGCGCCGTCGGGCACCCGGTCGCTGGGGCAGATGATCGACAACTCCTCGGGCGCCCAGCTCAGGGAGATCACGCTTTTCTCGTCCGGCCCCTCGCTCAGCGAAGCCGGAATCGGTGCGCCGGCCGGAAGGCGGCACACCGCGTACTCCCCTGGTAGCAGGTCGAGATCGAGCATGAACGCAGACTACGTTTCGCCGATCTTTCCTGCCTATGCCCTCCAGGTGCGGTAAACACCACAGCGCTTAATAACGCACCGGGGAGAAGAAGGTCAGCGAGCCCGCCACGCGCTCGTTGTCGAACAGCGGCGTGGCGATGGCGTCGACCGTCAGCGGCGGCTCGCCCGGGCTCGGCACCACGCGCAGCAGGCCCCGGGCCAGGCGCTCGCTGCGCACCGCGAGCAGCGGCGGGATCTTGTCCGCGTCCGACTCCTCGAGCTCGCCCGCGCCGGCCGTGAAGTCGATCAGGTGCAGCACGCCGCCGAGCGGTTTGCCGATCACCTCCGGCGGCTTGCCCAGGCCGAGCAGCTCAGCGGCCGAAGCCGAGAGCGCCTGGATCGTGGTGGAGTTGTCGATGATCAGGCACGGCTCGGCGGCGGCCGCAACGGTCGCCGTCCACCTCTCGAGACTGGGGACGAACTCGGCCTCGGACGGTGTGCGCGCCTGGGGGACGAACGCTCCGGAAAGTGAGAGTTCGACGTGCGCCACCCGGTCCTCCTCGCTCCTGCGGATCGACGGCGGCGCCGCGGCCGCGACCGGTCACCCGGGCGCTCGCCGCGGCGATGAAGCCGTCGACATCAACCGCAAGGAACGTTACCGGCGAGCCGGACGCTTGTCAGCGGCCGTTTGTCCGTCAGCGTGCCAGCGGTAGTCGCCGGCCGGCCGGTACGGGGCGTTGGCCCAGGTCGCGGGGTGGCTGGCCACGGCTGAGAGCTTGCTCGCGGTGGCCGGCGAGATGCGGGCGCCGCCGGCGATCAGCAGACGGTCGAGCTCCTTGTCGGTGGCGACCAGCACCTCCTTGGGCAGGCCGTGGACGCTGATCACGCCCGACCCGACGAAGGTGAGCACGGGGGTCACGGGGACGCTCAGGCCGACCGCGGCCGAGAGGGCCTTGCTGGCGCGGCGGGCCTCACGGCGGGCCTCGGCGATGTACGCCGGGCGCTTGCCGTTGATCTGGACGACGTCGCCGGCGATGAGCACGCGGGCGCGGCCGTGGTCGGCGACGGTCACCGCGTAGACCCCACCGGGGCCGATCGCCAGGAAGCCGGCGCGGTCGTCGGCCGGGTCGGGCTCGTAGTGGCCCAGGGCGTCGGTGCGCGGCCAGTCGACGATGTGCCAGGCCGGGCCGAGACGGTCCAGGCGGGTCAGGGCGCGGTTACCCGCGGCCTCGAGACGCTTGGCGTCGCGCTCGGTGCGGCGGCGCTTGAAGTACTCGGTGGGCGTGGTGCGGGGCGGTGCCTCCAGCGCTGCGGGCTGCGCGAGAGATCGATCGATGAGGCTGGTGGGCTTCGCGGGCAGAGCGGGGCGTGCGGGGAAGACAGTCACTTCGACCTCCGGCAAAAGGTCCTTCGGGCTCTCTTTTCACTACCGTAAGTGCTCGACCCCATACGGAAGCAAGACACCAGGGCGGAAAGAAAGGGGAGTGAGTGGGGATGAATGCCGCATTCACGCATCGCTACTTCTTGCGGATGGTGCATCTCGGCGCCTGTTCCCCTGTTCGACTGGTTCTCGGACAAAGTTAGTCGGATCCTCGGGACCATGCACGGCTGTCTCATGATCTAGACAGAACGTCATCGGCCGATCGCTGGGAGTGCCGGGAGATCGACTGGGGAGTACCGTCGGCCTGTGGCGCACTACGTCGACAGCGAGGTGGGCAGGCTCCGTACGGTGCTCCTGCACCGCCCGGGGCCCGAGCTGGCCCGCCTGACCCCCCGGAACAACGACTCGCTGCTGTTCGATGCGATCCCCTGGGTGGGCCGGGCCCAGGAGGAGCACGACGCGTTCGCCGCGGCCCTGCGCGAGCGCGGCGTCGAGGTGCTCTACCTCGGCGAGCTGCTGGCCGAGACGCTGGCGGTCACCGAGGCGCGCGACGAGCTGACCGCCGGGGTGCTGGCCGACCGCCGGCTCGGTGACACCCTGCGCGACAGCGTCGGGCGCTACCTGGCCGATCAGGATCCGCGCCGGCTGGCCGACGTGCTCATGGCCGGCCTGGCCCACGAGGAGCTCAAGCCGGGGCCGGGCGGCCTGGTCTACGAGCTCATGGACCGGCACGACTTCGTCATCGACCCGCTGCCCAACCTGCTGTTCACCCGCGACTCCTCGGTCTGGGTGCGCGACCGGGTGGCGGTCACCAGCCTGGCCATGCCGGCCCGCAACCGGGAGACGAAACTGACCCAGGCCATCTACCGCTACCACCCGCGCTTCGCCGCGGCCGAACTGCTCTACGACCCCGGGCTGGAGCACCTCGAGGGCGGCGACGTGCTGCTGCTGGCGCCGAACGTGCTCGCCATCGGTGTCGGCGAGCGCACCACACCGGCCGGCGCCGAGCGGCTGGCCCGGCGGGTCTTCGCGGCCGGGCTGGCCCACACGATCCTGGCCGTGCCGATCGCCCAGGAGCGGGCGACCATGCACCTGGACACCGTGTGCACGATGGTCGACGTCGACGCCGTGGTCATGTACCCGAACATCGCCGACACCCTGAAGGCGTACACCGTCACGCCGGACGCCGACGGGGAGCCGCGGGCCCGCGGGCCGAGGCCGTTCCTGGAGGCCGCGGCCGAGGCGATGGGCATCGAGCGCCTGCGCATAATCGACACCGGTCTCGACCCGGTCACCGCCGAGCGCGAGCAGTGGGACGACGGCAACAACACGCTCGCGATCGGCCCCCGGCTCTGCGTGGCTTATGAGCGGAATGTCGAAACCAACGCCCAGCTGGAACGGGCCGGCATCGAGGTCGTCCGGATCAGCGGCAGTGAGCTCGGCAGCGGCCGCGGCGGTCCCCGCTGCATGAGCTGCCCCATCGAGCGGGTGCCGCTCGGCTAACCGGAGTGCTTCACCCGCGAGACGACCAACTCAGGCACCGGCACCGGGCCGTCAACCGCCCGATCAGGAAAGTCAAAGACCGCGATCTCCAGCTGTACGGGGTAGTCCGGCGCCTGATTCACGCGCTTGACCACCTCGCCGTCGATCGTGAACGTCAGCGATCCAGGACGCCACTGCACGCCATACCGGTGAAAGTCCGAAATGTCACCCGAGAAGTGGACCGTTTCCCAATCCTCGGTGAGCTTGGGATCACGGAAGCGGTGCAGGCCCATCCCGACCTCGTGCGGAGCGGTGCCGAAGACCTCCATCACGCAGATCTCGCCGGAGAGCTCAGGAATGGTCTCGATGCCGGAGAGCCAGCAGGCGACCATCGACCGGGGCGTGACGACGCCGCGCATGGTGATCTCGAAGTCGCCGTAGAGCGGCGTGAAGCCCCAGAACTCACCCTGCTCCTCGCGAACTCGGAGCCCGTCCTTGAACGGCTGGCCGCCCTCGGTGCTGCCGAGCGGCCCGGAGTAGTTCGCGCTCTGGATGCCGGAGACCCGCAGCGGCGTCTCGTGTACGCCCTCGGCCCACAGCGGCTGGCCGGCGGGGATGCTCAGCCGAAGCTCCCCGCCGCCCACCTCGTACGTCGCCTCCGAGCTCGCCCGCGAGCTCCAATGCGGCAAATACCACGGAACCCAGACAGAGCGGTCCAACTCGTCCGCTGCGAACCGCTCATCAAGCACGTCAAGCCCTCTATGAGCGCGACCAAAGTCGCATTGCGCCCGTCGGTGTCGAGGGCGCCGAAAACGACAAGGCGCAGCCGAGGTCGTTTTCGGTGACCACGACACCGGCTCCTTGGGGCGCAATGCCCGCCGAGCGCAGCGAGGCCATCAGCACAGCCATTAGCGGAGCGTGAGCTGCCGGCCGATCAGGCCCTGCTTGGCGCGGCGGGCGTCGGCGTCCAGCGGGCCGGTCTCGGCCAGGGTGTCGGCGTAACGCTTGGCGAAGTCGGCCAGCGGGGCCTCCCAGTCGGCGCCCTCGGGCTCGCCGGGGATGTCCCAGACCGGCACGAGCAGGCCGTGGGCCCGGAACATGCCGGCGAACTTGGTGTTCTCGCCCAGCAGCAGCTCGCCGGCGGCCGAAAGGCGGGCCAGCGCGTCCAGCGCCTTGTCCTCCTCCTCGGGCAGGACCCAGCGGACGTGACCCTTGTCCGGCGCGATGCGGCACCAGTACGCCGCGTGGGCGCTCTGCAGCCGTACGGTCGGGTAGATCGAGGCGTTCGCCCGTTCGAGGGACGCCTTCACGTTCGGGTCCTCGGCCTGGTCGGCGTCGAGCCAGTACTCGAAGCCGTCGTGCATGGTGATCTCGAGCGGGCCGTCGACCAGAACGTCCTGCAGGCGCGGGCCCTCGCCGGGCAGCGCCGGCACCGACACCGTGTCGCCGGGCCCGGTGCGCAGCGCGCTGAGGATGGCCACCGCGAGGTCGCGGGAGACGTCGCCGGACTGCACGTGCCGCTGCAGGCCGATGAAGACCCGGCCGTCCTGGCGGGTCATGGCCGGCCAGGCCATCGGCAGGACGGTGGACAGGGTGACCGGGCGGTCGCCGTACTCCTCGATGATCTCGGGCTTGAGGGTCAGCGGCGCGGAGGCGGCCGGGACGAGCTCACGAAGCGCGATCCACTCCGGCTCGTCGGCCATGCCCTCGAAGGGCCGGGCCACGAAGATGTCCCGCACCTTCTCGCGTTTCGGTGCGGACTGGCGTTGGTTGCGACGCTTGCTCACGGCGACACAGCCTAGGCGGTGAAGCGCCGCGTGTCTTTTCAGGCTCGCGGGAGGCGTACCTCGGCGGTGGTGCCGCCGCCCTCGCGCGGGCGCAGCGAGACCCAGCCGTGCTGGCGCTCCACGAGCCGGCGCACCAGGTAGAGGCCCAGGCCGGCGCCGGGGTGGTGCTGCCGGTCGCCCGACTCGGCCTGCCAGTAGCGCTCGAAGGCCCGCTCGACGTGCTCGGGCCGGATGCCGGCGCCCCGGTCGGAGACCCGGAAGCGCAGCGTCTCCTCGTCGGCCCCGGCGCAGAGCTCGATCAGCGAGTCGGGCGGCGAGTACTTGTCGGCGTTGGTGGTCAGCTCGGTCAGGATCGTGGCGATCGAGTCGCGTTCGCCGTACGCCTTCGGCAGCTCGGCCGGCAGGTTGCCGGTCAGCATGCGCCGGCGCAGGTCGGCCGGCAGCTCCTCGACCGCGGCCCGCAGCGTCTCGGACAGGTCGAACGGCCCGGCCGGGGCGCCGCCGATCTCGCCGTCGGCGCTGGCCGCGGAGAGCAGGCGGTCGACCAGGCGGGCCAGCTCACCGGCGCGGGTGCCGATGATCCGGACGGCCTCCTGGCGCCCGGACTCGCCGAGCGAGTCCCAGTGGTTGGTGAGGGTGTCGGCGTACCCCTTGATCACCGTGACCGGGGTCCGCAGCTCGTGGCTGGTGACGGCGACCCAGAGGTCACGGTCGTCCTGCCGGGCGGCGCTGTGCACCGGCAGGCCCGCGCGGGCCGCGTAGAGCCGCCCCACGTGCGCGGCGAGCAGCTCCAGCACCGCGTGGTGCTCCGGGCCGGGATCGCCGTCAGCGTCGCCGAAGTAGACGTGCAGCGAGCCGACGATCGTCTCACCCACCTCGCAGCGGGCGCCGAGCATGCGCCGCACGTCGCCACCCTCGACGTGCTTGGCGAACTCGTCGTTGAGCGAGTCGAGCGGGATGAGCAGGGTGCGGCCGCCGCGCAGCCGGGAGTCGGCGCGGTCGACCCGGCGGCCGATGGCCGGGGCGCAGGCGCCGGTGGCGGCGATGATGCGGCCGTGGTCGGGTGCATACTCCGCGAAGCCGGCGCCGCGGCCGCCGAGCGCCTCCTGGGCCAGCCGGACGACGTGCTGCAACGCCGGCAGGCCCGTCTCGCCGGCGTTGATCCGGTCGAGGATGGCGATCTGACCTCGCGTCAGCGCGCTGTAGTCGGGGCGGTCCGGCATGCTTGCGAGTTTGCCTCGCTTCCCCGGCTTTGGGCAGGGCCGGAGAGTGTCGTGCGTCACACTTGGGCGAGACGGTCCAGGACGAAGCGCGGCCGGTCGGTGATGATCCCGTCCACCCGCTGCTCCAGCACGAGCTCGAGGTCGGCCGCCTCGTTCACGGTCCAGATGTACGCCTGATGGCCGGCGGCCCGGATCGCGGGGACCAGCCCCGGCCGGGCCCGCACCAGCCCCACCCCCGGCCCGGCGATGCGGGCCCCGAACGGCAGCCGCCCCCGGGTCACCCCGACCCCGGGCGGCAACAGCTCGACCAGGTAGACCGTCGGGATGGTGGGCGCCTGGGCCCGGATGCGCCGCAGCGCCAGCGCCGCGAACGACATCACGGTCACCCGGACGGGGTCGTCCGGCTTCTGCTCGGCCAGCCCGTGCCGGCGCAGCATCTTCACGAGCCGGCGCTCGACCTCGGCGCCGAAGCGTGACGGATGCTTGGTCTCGATGAGTAGCCGTACCGGCCGGCCGCTGTCACGCACCGCTCCCAGCAGCCGGTCGAGGGTCAGCAGCCGGGTGAGGTCGGGCAGCGGCTCCTCGTCGACCGGGTAGCCCGGGTGCCAGGAGCCGAAGTCGAGCGAGTCGAGCTCGGCCAGCGTCTTCGTGCTGACCAGGCCGCGGCCGTTGCTGGTGCGCCCGAGCCGGCGGTCGTGCACGCAGACCAGGTGGCCGTCGCGGGTCAGCCGGACGTCGCACTCGAGCCCGTCCACACCGTCCTTGAGCGCCTGCAGGTAGGCGCCCAAGGTGTGCTCGGGCAGCTCGTCCCCGCCGCCTCCTCGGTGCGCGAAGACAAGTGGGCGGTAGTGACTCACAGGACTTGGGCCGGCTGCCCGTTCTCGCTGATCACCTCGCGACCCGAAGCCTCCCAGGACTTCATGCCGCCGTCGAGGTTGCGCACGTTGTCCCAGCCGTTGCCCATCAAGTAGGACACGACCTGGCCGGAGCGGCCGCCGGAGCGGCACACCACCACGACCTCGACATCGGTCGGCACCTCGGCCACCCGGGCCGGGATCTCCATCATCGGGACGTGGTGGGCGCCGGGCGCGTGGCCCGCCGCCCACTCGTCGGGCTCGCGAACATCGAGCAGGTACGCGCCGTCCTCGACCTCGACGGCAGTCACGCTGGGCACTTGGGGTCCGAACACGGCATCAAGCCTACGGGGCTCAGCCGCCGGCGTTGGCGGTCGACCCCTTCTTGAGGTTCGCCGTCATCCAGGAGCCGAGCTCGTCGGCCGCGACGGCCTTGTAGAGACCCAGCGCCTTCTCCCGGTCGGCGACCACCACGGACTGCCCGGAGATGGTCTCGCTGCCCTTGTTGGGGCTGGTGATGAAGGTGAGGTTGTCGCCGCGGACGCCGCGCAGCTCGGAGGCCATGTCGGTCAGCGAGAAGTCGTTGTCGACGGTGACGGCGGCGGTGACCGACTTGAGGAAGGAGTTGAGCTTGCCCGGGTTGGTGATCGTGCCGGAGCTGGTCGCCTTCTCCATCAGGGCCTTGAGGAACTCCTGCTGGTGCTGCATGCGGGCGAAGTCGCCGCGGGCGAACTGCTTGCGCTGACGCACCCAGTCGAGCGCCTGCTCGCCGTTCATGTGCATCATGCCCTTCTTGAACACCCGGTGCGGCTTGTGGATCGACGTGATCGTCTGCTCCACCTTGAGGTCGACGCCGCCGAGCGCGTCGGTGACCTCCTTGAAGCCGCCGAAGTCGATCGCCATGACGTGGTCGATCTTGACGTCGGTCATGCACTCCACGGTGTGCACCGCGCGCGGCAGGCCGCCGAAGGCGAAGGCCGCATTGATCTTGGCGCGGCTGCCGTCGCTGCACTGGGCGTCGTTGCTCTTGGGGATGGTGACCCACAGGTCGCGGGGGATCGAGATGAGCTGGGCGCTCTTGTGGTCCTCGGGGACGTGCATGAGGATCAGCGTGTCGGCCCGCCACTTGCCGGCCCCGTCGTCCTTCGAGTCGGGGTCACGGGAGTCGCTGCCGACCAGCAGGATGTTCTGCGCGCCCTCGATCGCCTTGGCCGGACGGTCGTCCGACAGGCCGTTGAAGGCGTCGGTGCGCTTCAGGTCGTTGTCGAGGCCGCGGGCGTACCCGTAGAGCGAGATGCCGGCGATGACCGCGATGATCAGCAGCGCCAGGCCGCTGAGCAGGGCGATACGGCGCCAGCGGGGCCGCGGGCGGTTGCCCCGGTAGGAGTTGCCACCGCCTCCGCCCCCGCCGGGCGGCCGGCCACCGCGCCCGCCGCCGCCACCCCCACCGCTGCCGCGGGGCGGCCACTCCTCGCCCGGCCCGGACGGGCGTGACGGACGTGCCGATGCCCGGCCCGCGGGCGGAACGGAGGCTCTTCCCGACTGGTTGCCGTACGGAGAGGTGGGAGCAGACATGAAAGCAAGGTTACGGACCCCGCGCCCGTTCGCCTCGTCTTAGCGGGCGACGCGGCACGAAGGGGGGAGAGGACCGCTCTCCCCCCTGCCAAATGTGCTGGTCAGTGCGCCCCGTGGCCGGTCAGCGACCGGACCTCGAGCTCGGCGTACTTGTCGGCGTCGGTCTCCTTCGAGATCACCGTGCCGATCCAGCCGGCCAGGAAGCCGGCCGGGATCGAGATGAGACCCGGGTTGGAGAGCGGGAACCAGTGCCAGTCGTGGTCGGGGAACATGGCCGTGGCCGAGCCGGAGACGACCGGCGAGAAGAACACCAGGCCGACCGCCACGATCAGGCCACCGTAGATCGACCACATCGCGCCGGAGGTGTTGAACCGCTTCCAGAACAGGCTGTAGAGGATCGCCGGCAGGTTGGCCGAGGCGGCCACCGCGAACGCGAGGGCCACCAGGAAGGCCACGTTCAGGCTCTGCGCGAAGATCGACAACGCGATCGCCACCGCGCCGATGACCAGGGCCGAGATCCGGGCGACCCGGACCTCGTCCCGCTCGGAGGCCTGCCCCCGCTTGATCACGTTGGCGTAGAAGTCGTGCGCGAGGCTCGACGACGAGGCCAGGGTCAGACCGGCCACCACGGCGAGGATCGTGGCGAAGGCCACCGCCGCGATCACGGCGAGCAGGATCGCCCCGCCGGTGTCACCGCCGAAGTAATCGATGCCGAGCGCCTGGGCCAGCTGCGGCGCGGCCGTGTTGCCGGCCTTGTCCTGGGCGGTGATGTTCTTGCCGCCGACCAGGGCCGCCGCACCGAAGCCGAGGGCCAGGGTGAACAGGTAGAAGACGCCGATGATGCCGATCGCCCAGAGCACGCTCTTGCGAGCGATCTTGCTGGTCGGCACCGTGTAGAAGCGGGTCAGGATGTGCGGCAGGCCGGCCGTGCCGAGCACCAGCGCGATGCCCAGCGAGAGCAGGTCCATCTTGCTGTAGAAGGTGGCCGACGCGCTCGCCGTCTCGACGCCGTAGCGCAGACCCGGCTCGAGGAAGGCCGCGCCCTTGCCGGACTGCTCCGCGGCGTCGCCGAGCAGGTTCGACAGGTTGAACTTGTAGTGCGCGAGCACCAGGATCGTCATCAGCAGGGCGCCGGTCATCAGCATGAACGCCTTGACGATCTGGACGTACGTGGTGCCCTTCATGCCGCCGACCACGACGTAAACGATCATCAGAGCGCCGACCAGGATGATGGTGGCGACCTTGGCCGTGTCCGCGTCCATGCCGAGGAAGGTCGTGCCCGGCTTGATGCCGAGCAGCAGTGAGACGAGCGCGCCGGCGCCGACCATCTGCGCGATCAGGTAGAAGATCGACACGACGATGGTGGAGACGCTGGCCGCCGTACGGACCGGGCGCTGGCGCATCCGGAACGCCAGCACGTCGGCCATCGTGTACCGGCCCGCGTTGCGCAGGTACTCGGCCACCAGCAGCAGGGCCACCAGCCAGGCGACCAGGAAGCCGATCGAGTAGAGGAAGCCGTCGTAGCCGTAGAGGGCGATCAGGCCGGCGATGCCCAGGAAGGACGCCGCCGACATGTAGTCGCCGCCGATCGCCATGCCGTTCTGGAAGCCGGAGAACTGGCGGCCGCCGGCGTAGAAGTCGGTGGCGGTCTTGGTCTGCCGGCTGGCCCAGATCGTGATCCCCAGGGTGATCGCGACGAAGACCAGGAACAGCGTGATCGTGAGCCCGCGCGAGGAGGAGGCGGTGGCCTCGGCGGCGAACAGGTGGCTGTGCATCAGTCGTCGCTCCCCTTGGCGTTCGGGGTCGGGCCCGCGGACAACTCGGCGTGGATCTTGTCGGCCAGCGGGTCGATCTTCTGGGCCGCGTAGCGCGAGTAGTACCAGGCGATGAGGAACGTCGTCACGAACTGGAGCAGGCCGAAGACCAGCGCCACGTTGATGTTTCCGACGATCTTGGCGCTCATGAAACCGCGGGCGTACGCGGAGAGCAGGACGTAAAGGGCGTACCAGAGGAAGAACGCGGCCGTCATCGGGAAGACGAAGCTGCGGACAACGTGGCGCAGCCGTCCGAATTCCTCGGACTGCTGCACCTCCAGGTACCTCTCGGCGGAGGTCGAGGGCACTTCGGTAGTCACCGGGTTTCACCACCTTCGGTGGGGCGGACTTTCCGGCAACGTACGGAGATATCGCAGCCGCCACCGACGCCCGGTCGGCCGCTGCGCCGAGTGGTGGTCTGAATGCGCCGAGCGGGTCAAAGCTCCCGGTACCGCCCTCGATAGTGGATCAACGGCGCGCTCGCCGAATCGATTGTGATCGACTCGATCACCGCTTCCACCAGCATTGCCCACCCGAACGGCCGCGACGACTCCAGCCGGCAGCCGGCCCACGAGCCGTGCCCGGCCGGTATCGGCCCGTACTCGGTCTCGGTCCACTGCTCGATCGTGAACAGCCCGCCGGCGGCCGGCATCAGCCCGGCGAACCGGTCGGCCAGTTGACGGTCGGCCGGGGTCAGCGGGATGACCGTGAACCGGCAGGTGCTCTCCACCGCCTCCCAGAAGTCGCTCTCGTCGTCGATCAGGCCCAGGGCCCGGCCCGGGTCGCCGTCGGCGATCAGGGTCGACGACACGGTCAGCCCGGCCGGGCCGGGCGTGGTCCAGAGGGTGACCGGGCTGGCCAGCCGGCCCCGCAGCCGGCGGACGGCGGACTTCTCCTCGTCGGGGGTGGCGAAGGGATCGGTCGAGTGAATCGTCACGACGACCATTCTGGCTTCGCCGGCCGAAGGCGTACGACGCCGGGCGGGATTACGCCCCGCTCACTGAGAGATTCCTGCGAGTAACGTGGCCCTTCTACTCAGGGAGGGTCGCGGATGGACGAGGCGTTGCCGCGACCCGGCGACGTGCTCTACGTGGGTGGTGCGGCCAGCGTCCAGTTCCAGGGCGATCGGGCCCTCACCCTGCGGGTGATCCGCGTCGACGAGCGGCTGACCTACAACGGCTGGCTCTGGATCGACGGCTACGTGCTCGGCCCGTCCGGCGAGGCGATCGAGCGGCGGGTGATCTTCGTACGGCAGGACGGCCTGGTCAAGCGGCGCTGACTCACCGGCCGGCCGTGACCGCGGCCAGCACCTCGGGCATGCGCTTGTCCAGCAGGTCGCCGGCCACCCCGGAGCCGATCAGGTAGGCCGCGCAGCCGTAGGCGATGCCGGCCGGCAGCCCGAGCCACAGCCAGGCGTCGCCGAGGAAGAAACCGACGACCTGCAGCGGGGCCGACACCACGATCGTGGCCAGGATCGCGCCGAGGGTGAGCAGGCCCTTGGCCGCGCCGCCGCCCGAGGAGAGCGCGAACGGGCTGGTCGTCTCGGGTAGCGCGTAGGCCGCGAGCACCGAGATCGGCAGCACCACGCCGAGCCCCACGCCGTACGCCGCGACCAGGCCGCCGAACTGCGCGCCGATCGCCTCCGGCCGCCCGCCGACCACGGTCGCCACGATCGCCACGACCACCAGCAGCGGCATCGTGAACAGCGCGTGCGCGGCCGCCCGCGAGTGGATCTCGGTGCGGCCGGGCACACCCGCGGTCAGGTTCGCCGCGTACGCGCTGCCCTCGTACCCGAACTGGTTGGCCAGCCCGATCGCGGCCAGCGCGCCCACGAACAGGGCCACCGGGCTGACCGACCCACTGCTCATCGAGATCGAGACCGGCAGGAAGAGACCGACCACGGTGAAGGTGATCAGCGAGGCGCGCCGCCGGGTCTCGCGCAGCCAGTAGCGGACCTCGCGTGCGACCAGGGCGCCGAACCGGGTCGCGGGCAGCCGGCGGCCGAACAGCAGACGGCCCACGAGCCGGTCGACCGGTGATCCGGTCTCGGTCGCCTCGCCGCCGCGCCCGCTCGCGGCCGCGCCGAGCATGGCCCGCTCCAGGGTCGCGCTCCACCACCACAGCAGGGCGGCGATGGCGGCGCAAGCGATCAAGAGCTTGAGCGGTACGGCCCACACGCGCCCGGCGGCGACATCGAGGCCGACCGAGAACGGCGCGCCCAGCGGAGTCCACCCGGCGATGTCGGCGACCGTCCCGAACGCCGCCCAGTCGGCTCGCTGCAGGGCGGCCAGCACCGCCAGCTGCAGCGGCCCGAGCAGCGCGGCCGTCACGGCGAGCAGGACGACGGCCAGGTCGCGGGAGCGCCGCGACCGCAACCCGGTGGCGAAGGCGCTGGTCACCGCGCGGCTCACGGCGACGCAGAGCAGGAGCCCGACGAGGATCCCGGCCAGCTGGACGAGAGCCGCCGGGGCGCCGCCGAAATGGGCGGCCGTGGTGACCGCCCCGGCCGTGGCGACGAGGGTGGCCACGGCCGGCAGCCCGACCAGGGCGGCCACGAACAGCCCGACGATCAGGGTGCGGCGGCGGAGCGGGAAGAGCGCGAAGCGGGCCGGGTCGAGCGACTCGTCGACGCCGAAGAAGACCAGCGGCAGCACGACCCAGCCGAGCACCAGCGCGGCGCCGCCGAGCGGCAGCAGGATGCCCGCCGCCTGCTCGTTGTCGAGCACCCCGGGCGAGGCGAAGATCGCATAACCGGCGACCGCCCAGATGCCGGAGACCAGCAGGCCGGTCACGAACAGCGCGACGCGGCCGGGGCGGCCGCGTAAGCCGTTGGCGATCAGCCGCAGCTTGAGCCGGACGAAGGCTAGAGCCACGCCAGCTCCGACCCGGTGGCCACCCGGGCCCCGACCACCTGGACGAAGACCTCCTCCAGGGACTTCTCGCCGCGGACCGCCTCGAGCGTGCCGTGCAGGCGCAGCACGCCGTCGGAGAGGATCGCCACGTGCGAGCAGAGTCGCTCGACGACCTCCATGACGTGGCTCGAGAAGATCACCGTGCCGCCGCCGGCCACGTACCGCTGGAGGATGTCGCGGATGCGCGCGGCCGAGACCGGGTCGACCGCCTCGAACGGCTCGTCGAGCACCAGCAGCCGCGGCGCGTGCAGCAGCGCGCAGGCCAGGCCGATCTTCTTGCGCATGCCGGCCGAGTAGTCGACCACCATCGTCTTGTTCGCCGTGCCCAGCTCGAGCACGTCGAGCAGCTCGCGGGCGCGCTGGTCGACGGTCGCGGCGTCCATCCCGCGCAGCAGGCCGTGATAGGCCAGCAGCTCAGGACCGGTGAGGCGGTCGAAAAGGCGTACCCCGTCGGGCAGCACGCCGAGCCGGGACTTGGCCGCCACCGGGTCGGCCCACACGTCGTACCCCAGCAGTAGAGCCTGACCGGCATCGGGGCGTAAGAGACCGACGGCCATGGACAGAGTGGTGGTCTTGCCGGCCCCGTTGGGGCCGAGCAGGCCGTAGAAGGAGCCGGGGGGGACGTCGAGGCTGACCCCGGAGACGGCGAGCTTGGTGTCGAAGCGCTTGACCAGACCGCGCAGCGACATCGCCACCGGTAGCTGTTCTTCGGAACGCTGCGCCGGCACGGTCATGGTCTCGAACGTAGCATTTCACGACACCCGCAACGACTCCGGCGCGTGCAGGCGGAGCATGGTCGCGCCCACGTCGCGGGGCACCCGCCGGCCGGTCAGCAGCGAGCCGGTGACCATGACGAAGAAGGCCAGCGGAACGGTCCAGGCGGCGGGCTCGCCGATGAACTGGGCCGGCCATCCGTGCAGCGGCGGGCCGAGCACGGTGATCAGGACGGCCGCCATCGAGGCGCCCCCGCCGACCAGGATGCCGGCGATCGCGCCGACGTCGGTCAGGCGGCGCCACCAGATGCCCAGCACCAGCAGGGGACAGAAGCTCGACGCGGCGACGGCGAAGGCCAGGCCGACCACCCGCGAGACGTCCATGTTGGAGACGTAGAGGGACAGCAGCACGGGTACGACCGCGGCCAGCACCGTGGCCAGGCGGAAATCACGCACCGAGCCGCCCCGGCCGGCGTGCATGACGTCGGTGAAGACCACTCCCGCCACGCTGGTGAGCAGACCGGATGACGTGGAGAGGAAGGCGGCCAGCGCGCCCGCGGTGACGAGCGCGGCCAGCAGCCGGCCCAGGTGACCACCGCCGAGCGCGGCCTCGGGCAGTAGAAGGACGACGGCGTCGGTACGGCCTGTCATCAGCAACTGGGGCGTATAGATGCGGCCGAGCACGCCGTACAGCGTCGGCAGTAGATAAAAGAGCCCGACCAGACCGAGGACGACCAGGGTGGTCCGCCGGGCGGAAGCGCCGTCGGGGTTGGTGTAGAAGCGGACGAGCACGTGGGGCAGGCCCATGGTGCCGAGGAAGGTCGCCAGGATCAGGGAGTACGTGGTGAAGAGCGTGCCGTCGCCGCCGGGGAGCAGCCAGCCCGCGCCGAAATGGGCGTCGACCGTGCTGACGACGGGCACGGGCTCGCCCGCGGCGTAGGTGAGCTCCTGTCCTTTTTGTACGGCAGCGCCGTCGATCACCGCGTCTTGTTCGACGACGACGGTGGTCGCGGTCGGGAACACCGTGGGCGTGACCTCGGGGCGGCCGTCCGACTGCCACTGCAGCACCAGGAAGATCACCGGGACGGCGAGCGCGGTGAGCTTGAGCCAGTACTGAAAGGCCTGTACGAAGGTGATGGCCCGCATGCCGCCGAGCGCCACGTTCGCGGTCACCACCACCCCGACCAGCAGGGCTCCCCACGCGTACGAGCCGCCGGTGACCGTGGTGAACGTCAGTCCGGCCCCCTGCAGCTGCGGGACCAGGTAGAGGCAGCCGATGAAGACGACGAAGACGCTGGCCAGCCGCCGCAGGGTCGGCGAGCCGAGCCGCACCTGGCAGAAATCGGGCAGGGTGAACGCGCCCGAGCGCCGCAGCGGCGCCGCCACGAAAAGCAGCAGGGCCAGATAGCCCGCGGCGAAACCGACCGGGTACCAGAGCACGTCGACGCCGTAGCGCAGCACCAAACCGGCCACGCCCAGGAACGAGGCCGCCGACAGGTATTCACCGCTGATGGCAGCCGCGTTCCAGGCCGGGCTCACCGACCGCGAGGCGACCAGGAAATCCGAGGTCGTCCGGGCGAAGCGCAGCCCGTAGACACCGATCCCGACGGTCACCAGAACCACGACCACCAGGCCGGGCACGACGTACGGGTTCACCGCTCCGGCCTGCGGATCACAGCCACGAAATCCTGCTCGTTGCGCTCCGCCCAGCGCACGTAGGCCCAGCCCACGCCGAGCAGGAACGGGAACGACAGCCCACCGAGCAGCAGCCACGGCAGATGGACGCCGAAGACCTTGACCGACGCGACGCCCGGCGCGGCCACGAACAGCAGCGGCAACGCGCCGAGGGCGATCACCACCACCAGGGCCAGCCGCAGCGCGAGCGCGAGCTGGGCCCGGACCAGGCCCTTGATCAGGGCCTCGCCCACCGGCGTCTGCTCGGCCAGATCGGTCCGGGTCAGGTCGGCCGGGCGGCTCCGGGCCGCGACCTCGCCCAGCACCACCCGGGTGCGGCGCGGGGTCTCGTCGTCGGCGGCCATGCCCCGGAGTCTGTCCGCCGGGGACAGGATGTCAAGACCCGCACCGCGTATTGGCGCCGATCAACTGACGCGCGTGCTCCCGGCCCCAGTTCCAGCTGCGCCAGTCGCCGGTGGCGATCTCGATGTGGCTGAGCACGCAGTCGCGCCGGTCACCCGGCATCCGGGCGATGACGGGCACCGCGTCGGGCGAGAGGTTCTGCAGGTAGACCAGGTCGATCTCGCGGTGGGGGGCCGGGTGGAGATTACGCTCGGCGATCATCGCGTCCGGGTTGGCGGCGGCCAGGCCGAGCAGGGCCAGCACGCCGGCCGCGATCGCCACCCGGGGCAGCCAGGGCGCCCGGATCCGTACGCCGGCCAGCAGCACCAGGCCGAGCGCGAACATGATCCAGAGTTCGCAGCAGAAGACCAGCAGGCGGAGCCGGGTCAGCCCGTACTCGGCGGTGTAGATGTTCATCCGGTGCAGCGCGGTGGCCGCGATGACCATCGTGAGCGTGGTCAGGGCGCCGAGGATGACCCGGATCAGCACCCGGTCGGCGGGCCGGTCGCGCGGGGCCCAGCGAGCGGCGCCGGCCAGCACCACCAGGGTCAACCCGGTGACGGCGCTGAGCTGGAAGAAGCCGGTGCGGGCGGCGTTGGCGTACTCGGCCACCACGTAGTTGCCGTGCAGCAGCACGACCGCCTGCACGCCGACGAACGCGCCGAACAGCATGGTGAGCAGGCCCAGCGGCACAGCCCACTCCCAGCGGTGCACCTTGCGGCCCTCGGTCTCGTCCAGCTTGGACAGGTGCGGAGGCGACGCGACCAGGAAGGCCGCCCCGCCGACGATCATGACGGTGACCGTGAAGATGAAGACCCAGCGGATGAACGAGCCGCCGCTGAGGTCGGGAATCACGCTCGCGAGAGCCTGCGAGAAGTAGAGGTCGGCCGAGGCCAGCAGACCGCCGAACGCGGCCAGCAGGACGATCGAGACGGCGGCGGTGGCGGCGATCCGGACCCCGGCGCCCGCCCCGGGACGGTGCAGCCGGGCCAGACCACGCGCCAGCCAGGGCACGGCACGGAAGGAGGCGATCAAAGGCATGGTGTACGCCGCGTAGATGCCCCGCAACGATCGGCCGCCGGCCAGGGTGAGAGCCAGGGTGATCGTGGCCGTGGCCAGGCACAACGCGAAGAGCCAGCCGGCCGAGCGGACGGTGCCGACGGCGATGAGCGCAACCGTCGCGAAGGCCCAGGCGAGCCGTGCCTTGCCGGGTCGGTGCTGGGGGCGTACCACCAACGGGGTTGGACCGGTCGGGGCCGGCCTCGCTTTTTGCGTCACCATAAGGGCGGCGGCGCTGGTCAGGGCGATGATCAGCCAGCCGAAGCCGATGTGGTCGGGGAAGACGGCGGCCGACACCGCGGCGGTGGCCAGGACGGCGAGCAGGGCGAGGCCCCGGGGTGGGGCCGCGGGGCCGGACCACTGCCGTCCCCAGGGGCCGTCGGCGGGCCATGGGCCGTGCAAGGGGCCTCGCTGTCTTTGTTCGGTCGTGGTCGTGGACATGGCGACCTCGCTTGATCGTTTTTGGGCAGCGTTGATCGCGCCCGCTGCTCGGGCTGTGTGGGCTTGGGCTTTACAGCGGCAGGGTCACGTGGATGTGGCAGCCGGGGCGGCCCCGGTCGGGGTCGACGACGGCGATGGTGCCGTGGTGCATCTGAACCACCCAGCGGGCGATGGCCAGACCCAGGCCGGTGCCGCCGCCGGCCGGGCGCTCACCCCGGGTGAAGCGCTCGAAGACCCGGTCCCGCTCGGCCCGCGGAATGCCCTCACCCTCATCGGCCACCGCGACGAGCAGGTGCTCGCCGCGGCGCTCGGCCCGGACCTGCACGGTCCCGCCGGGCGGGCTGTGCCGGGCCGCGTTGTCGATCAGGTTGGCGAAGACCTGGTGCAGCCGCTCCCGATCACCCGGCACGACGATCTCCGGGGCGGTGACCTTGAACAGGACGTCCCGGCCGGCGCCGGCCGCGTTCACCTCGGCCTCGCGGACCACGTCGTCCAGGAACGACGGCACGTCGATCGGGGTGCGGGCCAGCGACGTCACCCCGGCGTCGACCCGGGAGAGGTCGAGCAGTTCGGTGACCAGGCGGCCGAGGCGCTCGGTCTGGTTCAGGGCGGTCTGCATCATCGCGGGATCGGCCTCGGCGACCCCGTCGACGATGTTCTCCAGCAGGCCTTGAAGAGCGGTGATGGGCGTACGCAGCTCGTGCGAGACGTTCGCGATGAGCTCGCGCCGCTGGCGGTCGGCCGCACCCAGGTCGGCCGCCATCTGGTTGAACGCGCTGGCCAGCTCGCCCACCTCGTCGGCCGAGGTGGCCCGGACCCGGAGGTCGTAGTCGCCCTGGGCCATGGCCCGCACGGCGGCGGTCATCTCGCGCAGCGGCGAGGTCATGCCGCGGGCCAGGAACTGGACGATCGTCACGCCGATCACGGTGGCGGTGACGCCGGTCCAGATCGGGAACCAGCCCAGCCACAGGTAGAACCAGAGCAGCCCGCTGAAGCCACCGGCGAACAGCACCATGATGATCTTCATTTTGATCGACCGCACCGGGTCCAGGGGGCGCGGCAGCTTGAGCTTCACCGTTCCACCTCGAGCGCATAGCCCACCCCGTGGACCGTACGGATGAGGTCGGAACCGAGCTTGCGGCGCAGGCCCTTGATGTGGCTGTCGACCGTGCGCGTGCCGGAGGCATCGGCCCAGCCCCAGACGTCGGCCAGCAAGCGCTCCCGGGGCAGGACCGTGCGCGGGTGGGCGGCCAGATGCGCCAGCAGGTCGAACTCGGTCGGGGTCAGGTGGGCCTCGACCCCGGCCCGGGTCACCCGCCGCTCGGCCTGGTTGATCTCGAGATCGCCGAACCGCAGGCTCTGCTGGCCGGCGCCGCCGGTCTTGGTCGCCCGGCGCAGCAGCGCGTGCACCCGGGCCGCCAGCTCCCGCATCGAGAACGGCTTGACCATGTAGTCGTCGGCGCCGACGGCCAGGCCCACCAGCAGGTCGGTCTCGTCGTCGCGGGCGGTCAGCATGAGGATCGGCACCGGGCGCTCGGCCTGGATACGCCGGCACACCTCGAGACCGTCGAAGCCGGGCAGCATCACGTCGAGCACGATCGCGTCGGGCGGGGTACGCCGCGCCGCCGCCACCGCCGACGGGCCGTCCCCGGCCACCTCGACCGTGAAGCCCTCGGCCCGCAGCCGCGCCGCGACCGCGTCGGCGATCGTCCGCTCGTCCTCGACGACCAGGACCCGTCGCTCGGTCTCCACGGCCCACCCCTCTTCGTCGTTGTGGCGCGGCCGGTGCGCCCCCGTGACCCACCGGCCGAACGGCGCTGAGCCTATTGATCACTCGTGCCCCAGCGGCGGTGAGTTTGTGAACGACCTGTGGAGATCTCCCGTCTCCGCAGACTAGCCGCGGACACTTTCGCCGGCCGGGACGTTCTATTCCTCAAAAGCCTCCAAAAGCGGCAAAGGAGGGCAAGTGGACATCCTGGAACCTCTGATCGGCGCGCTGATGACGCTGCTGATGCACATCGCGACCGGCCAGCTGCGCATCGACATCCACATCACATGGCACAAGAGTCCGCCTTGCTGACCTTCGAGGAGTTCTACACCCGGCACTTCAAGTGGCTCTTCGTCCGGATGGTGCTGGCCGGCCTCGACCGGCAGGAGGGCCGCGACGTGGCTCAGGAAACCATGCTCCGGCTCTATCGGAAATGGTCCGATCTGGACGGCGACTCCTCGGAGGAGGGCCTGAAGTTCTACGCCCTCACGACGGCCCAGCGCATACGAGCCGATCAGGTCGACCGGGCGGTGCGGCAGCGGGACGGGCTCGCCAAGATGGCGCCGCTGGTGCGGGTCGCCGAGGAGAACGCGTACGCCCGGACCGAGGCCCTTGACGTTCTGCGGGCCCTTGACGAGGACGACCGCGAGGTCATGTCACTCGTCTACGACGGGCTGCGCGTCTGCGAGATCGCCGAGCGCCTCGGCCGGAACGCCTCCACCGTCCGGTCGCAACTGAAGAAAGCCCGCGAAACCATGCAGGCCCTGTTGGCCCACGAGAAGGAGACAGACCATGGCCGATGAGGACCTGACGGCCGAGGAGCGCGAGCTCTTCGCCCGGGCCGAGGCGGAGGCCCTGGCCGGCCTGACCTTCGACTACGAGGCCGGCCTGGCCGACCTGCGCGCCCGGCCGTTCCCGCCGGGCCCGTTCGTGCCGCGGCCGAGATCCGGCTCGGCGTGGGGCGCCCGGGTCCGGATGGGCGTGGTCGGGCTGGTCCTGCTGGCGTCGTTCGGAACCAGCGTCGGGCTCCAGCGGGTGATGAGCCAGGAAGAGGTGGCCGAGCCGCCGCTTTTCTCCGCGCCGTCACCAGCACGGGTGACGCCGGCGCCCGGCACCTCGACCCGAGACGGAGACCGAGTGGGGCCCGGTGGCGCGGCAGCCTCCCTGGGCCGGCCCGCCGTCTCCCCGCCGGTCACCCCACCTTCTGGCCGGCCCGGCCCCTCCAGCACGCCTTCCGCCCAGCTCAGTCGCCCCTTCACCCAGCCGGGGCCGCCTTCCGCGGAGCCCACCTGGCCTTCCGACGCTGAGCCCACCCGGTCTTCCGCTCAGCCCACCCGGTCTTCCGCTCAGCCCACCCGGCCGGACTCGGAGTCGCCGCCCTCGAAGCCCGGGTCCTCCTCGCCGTCGCCTTCATCGCCGCCAGCCGAAGAACCTCCCTTTCCTTCCACCTTCCACGTCCGCTATCAGGCCACCCTCGTCCCGGTTCCGCTCGGCGGGGCCGGCACCGGCACCGGGACCCCGAGCCTCGAGCTGACCGAGCCGAAGGTCGTCGACGACGGGCCGGTCCGCATCAGCGGGGCTCCCGGCACCGGCGACTCGGTCCTGACCAACGACGCCGGCGTCCTGACCGCGGTGGTCCCGTCTCCCGGCGCCGGTCCGGACGACTGCGCCGCAGCTCTGCGGGAGACGACCGGCTCGGAGTCCCCGGTGCCGCTGCGCGAGGACCGCTCGTACTGCCTCATGACGGCGAGTCGCGGCGAGCCGCGGACGCTCGTCCGCCTGACTGTGGAGCAGCCGGAACAGGACGGCGAGATCTTGCTTCGCGTGAAGGCCTGGGACGTGACGCCGTGACCGGCTCTTCTGGGCGAGTCCGTTCCAACCGGTGCCGCTGAGTGCTCTCTGGCGCTCATGCGGTAGACCCGGGCATGAGCACGGCCGAGCCGGGCCGCCGCCCGTCGCCAACGTTTCGACGCGCGGCGCCCGGTGCGCCGGTCCGAGCCGCTCTTGCGCGACAGCGCCCGCCCGAGCGCCCGTAGCCCGGCCTGGGCGGTCACCAAAGTGGCGCGGGTTGTCGATCAACTCGCCGGTCGACCACACGGCAAGGTGTTTGATGTGACGTCCACCCGGACCGCCGAGCCGGGCCTGGTCCGGGTACGGGCAGCGCACTGGACCTCGAGCCGAGAGCCTGTGGATAACTCTGTGGACAAGCCTATGGGGCTGTGGATAACTGTGTGGATTGGGGTGGGGACAGGCAGGAGTCAGCGCTGCCAGCGGGGTGGGACGGGCGGGGGTCAGCGCTGCCAGTCGTGCTTGGCGGCGCGGATCAGGCGGTCCTTCAGCTCGCGTGTGTGGCGGCGGCTGACCGGGAGTTCGACGCCGTCGACGGAGACCACGTAGCCGGAAGGGGTCAGGCGGAGCTCGGCGATCAGGCGGATCTGGACCAGGAAGGATCGGTGGATGCGGACGAAGCCGGCGTCGGCCCAGCGTTCGGCGAGGGTGGCCAGGGAGACGCGGACCAGGTGGGACGCGTCCGCGGTGTGCAGGCGAGCGTAGTCGCCCTGGGCTTCGACCCAGCGGACCGACGAGCGGGGCAGCATGCGGGTGGTGCCGGCCAGCTCGACGGGGATGGCCGGCTCGTCGGCGGGTGCGGCGGGGACCGCGGCCGGGACCGTACGCAGGCCGGCCACCCGCCGCAGGGACTCGCCCAGGCGTTCGGCCCGGACGGGTTTGCGCACGTAGTCGGTGACGCCCAGGTCGAAGGCGTCGACCGCGCCGTCGTCGTAGGCGGTGACGAAGACGATCGCGGGTGGGCGGGCGAAGCGGCGCAGGATGCGGGCCAGCTCCATGCCGTCGAGCCCGGGCATGCGGATGTCCAGGAAGACCGCGTCGACTTCGGTGTCGCGCAGGACGCGCAGCGCCTCGGTGGCGTCGCCCGCCCGGTGCACGTGCGCGACCCGGCCGTCGGCGTTGAGCAGGTAGGCCAGCTCGTCGAGGGCGGGCGGCTCGTCGTCGACGGCCAGCACGACCAGGCTCACGCGCGTACCTCCGGGTGGAACTTGGGAACTCGCATGCTCACCTTCGTCCCCGCGCCGGGCGCGGTCTCCACCACCAGGCCGAAGTGGTCGCCGAAGACCGAGCGGAGGCGCTCGTCCACATTTGCCAGGCCGACGTGCTGCCCGTCGTCGGTCTCGGGCCCGCCCGTCGCGAAGACCTCCGGATCCATGCCGACGCCGTCGTCCTCGACCGTGATGTGGCATTCGGCCCCGGCGTCGCGTGCTTCGATGCTCACCATACCGACGCCCGGCTTGCGGGACAGTCCGTGGCGGACGGCGTTCTCGACGAGCGGCTGCAGGCACAGGAAGGGCAGGCCGACGGGGAGGACCTCGGGGGCGATCTGCAGGCGTACCTGCAGGCGGTCGCCGAAGCGGGCCCGCTCGATGGTCAGATAGCGGTCGATGGAGCGAAGCTCCTCGGCCAGGGTGGTGAAGTCGCCGTGGGCCCGGAAGGAGTAGCGGGTGAACTCGGCGAACTCGAGGATCAGCTCGCGGGCGCGCTCGGGGTCGGTGCGCACGAAGGACGCGATCGCGGTGAGCGCGTTGTAGATGAAGTGCGGGCTGATCTGGGCCCGCAGCGCCCGTACCTCGGCCCGGGCCAGGCGTTCGCGGGACGATTCGAGCTCGGCCAGGGCGATCTGCGTGGCCGCCCAGCGGGCGGTCTCCAGGGTCGCCTGTACGAGTCCGGGCGCGGGCTGGTCGTCGGCCACCGCCACCAGCGCGGCTGTGGCCCGGCCGTCCGGCCCGGAGAGCGGGGCGATCACGGCCCCGCGGACCACGCAGTCGACCCGGTCGCAGGGCAGGTCGGCCGTGGCGAGCACGACCGAGCGGTGGGTGTCGAGGGCACGGGTGGCGGCGGCGGTGAACTGCTCGCTGTGGTGGCTGCCGCGGCCGTCGAAGGCGAGGCAGCGGTCGCGGTCGGCGATGGTGAGCCCGGGCGCGCCGACCAGGGCCCGCAGGTGACGGGCGGCCTTGCCCGCGCTAGCCGGGCTGAGGCCGCCCCGCAGCGGTTCGGCCGCGAGCGCGGCCGTGTGCAGGACGTCGTAGGTGGCCCGCTGCATGGCGGTGGCTATCCCGCGGCGGGCCCGCAGCCGCACCACGGCGACCACGGCGGCGCCCAGCGCGGCGAGCACAGCGACGACCGCGAGCACCTGAGCCACGCAGCGATATTGACGGTTCTGCGGACAAAGGTCCACCCGTCATATCTTGTTGGCAGGGTGCCAACTGGTATTACCTGAAAGTAACAAGGCGATCAACAATCGAACTACATCGATACATGCGCGACACCCCACACCCCAGGGAGTGCTCCATGAGAAAACTCGCGCTGATCGCCGCGGTCACCCTCGCAGTAGCCGCGCCGGCAGCACCCGCTCAAGCCGCCAACCCGTACGAGCGGGGCCCGGCCCCGACCACCGCCAGCATCGAGGCCTCGCGAGGATCGTTCGCGATCGCGCAGACCACCGTGGCCCGCGGTTCGGTCAGCGGCTTCGGCGGCGGCACGATCTACTACCCCACCAGCACCGCGTCGGGGACCTTCGGCGCCGTCGCGATCTCCCCCGGCTTCACCGCCTCGCAGTCCAGCGTCGCGTGGCTCGGGCCCCGGCTCGCCTCGCAGGGCTTCGTGGTGATCACGATCGACACCAACAGCACGCTCGATCAGCCCGACAGCCGCGGCACCCAACTGCTGGCCGCGCTCGACTACCTGACCGGGCAGAGCTCGGTCCGGACCCGGATCGACGCCACCCGGCTCGGCGTCATGGGCCACTCGATGGGTGGCGGCGGCAGCCTCTCGGCCTCGCGCACCCGGCCCAGCCTGCAGGCGGCGGTCCCGCTGACCCCGTGGCACGGCACCAAGAGCTGGACGACCGACCGGGTGCCGACGATGATCATCGGCGCCGAGAACGACACGGTGGCGCCGGTCAGCTCACACTCCGAGCCGTTCTACACGAGCCTGACCAGCGCTCCGGACAAGGCGTACCTGGAACTCAACAACGCCAGCCACTCGGCCCCGACCTCGACCAACGTGACCGTGGCCAAGTACTCGCTGTCGTGGCTCAAGCGCTTCATCGACAACGACACCCGTTACGACCAGTTCCTGTGCCCGGCCCCGTCGGGATCAGCGATCCAGGAGTACCGGGACACCTGCCCGCATAGTTAAGGGTTTAGTAGGCGCCCTTGCGCTTGAGCACCACCCAGATGGTGCGCCAGAGGATGCTGAGGTCGTACGTCAGGGACCAGTTGTCGACGTAGTACAGGTCCAGGCGTACGGCCTCGTCCCAGGAGAGATCGGACCGGCCGGAGACCTGCCACAGGCCGGTGATGCCCGGCCGGACCAGCAGGCGGCGCCGCACGTCGCCCAGATAGTCGCCGTCGTCGGCGGGCAGCGGGCGCGGCCCTACCAGCGACATCTCGCCCTTCAGCACGTTGAGCAGCTGGGGCAGCTCGTCGAGCGAGGTGGCCCGCAGCTTGGCCCCGAAGGCGAAGATCCGCGGATCGTTCTTCATCTTGAAGAGCATGCCGTCGGACTCGTTGAGCTCCTCGAGCGTGCGCTTGCGCTCCTCGGCGTCGACGTACATGGTGCGGAACTTCCACACTCGGAACGTCCGGCCCTCGTGACCGACGCGGGGCTGCCGGAAGAAGACCGGGCCCGGGTCGGAGAGCTTGATGCCGGCCGCGATGATCAGCAGGATCGGGCTCAGCAGGAGCAGGCCGAGGCCGGCGGCGACCCGGTCGATCAGGTTCTTGATCAGCCAGCCCGGGCCGGAGAGGGTCGGCTCCTCGACGTGCAGCAGGGGCAGGCCCTCGATCGGGCGGATGTGCACCCGGGGCCCGGCGATGTCGGTGAGCTGCGGGGCGACCACCAGGTCGACGCCGGTGCCCTCGAGCTGCCAGGCCAGCCGGCGCAGCTCGCCCGGCTCGGCGCTGGCCGAGCCGCAGACCGCGATGGTGTCGGCGCCGACCTCACGCACCAGCGAGAGCACGTCGCGGGCGGCGTAGACCGGCACGGGGGTCTCTATGCCGCGGGCGGCCGCGTAACCGTCGGTGATGTGGATGGCGACCGGGATCAGGCCGGCGGCCGGGCTGCGGGTGACCGCGGTGTAGACCTCGAGCGCCTCGGGCAGGGTGCCGACCAGGACCATCCGGTGGGCGCCGTGGCCGGTGCGACGGCGCGCGAAGTGCAGCACCTGCCGGGCCAGCACCCGGTCGAGCAGCAGGAACAGCACGGCGCTGAGCGAGACCAGGGCGACCGTGCCACGGGAGAGCTGGGTCTTGGTGGCGAAGGCGAGCAGCGACACGCAGGCCACGACGGTGACCGACGTGCGCACGATGCGCTTGAACTCCTCGCTGCCCAGGCCCAGGTAGCGCCGGTCGTACGTGCCGTTGGCCCAGAGCAGGATCAGCCAGCCGAGCGGCAGCACGAGGTACGCGAAGAAGTAGAAGAGCTCGGCGCCGTGCAGGAACCCGAGGGTCCGCTCCTGGAAGCCGGACTTCGCCTTCTCGAGGTAGGTCGCGGCGAGGTAGCTCGCCGACAGGACCGAGAGAAGATCGAGAACGAGCAGAACCGCGGTGTACGGACGGTGCCAGCGCGACAGGCGCTTGTGCTGCCGGGTCCAGGCCGATCGGGGTACGCCGTTGCTCGGCGGCGGCTCCTGCTGCCACTCGAAGCTGTCGTACGGCACGGGTCTGCTCCGGCTGCTGTCGGTAACTGGGCGATGCAGGCTAGCGGTCACCTCGCCTACGTCCTCCCGCATCCGGAAAAGATTACGCACCGCCACGGAATTCGCGGCCGGCCGCGACTCCGGGGCCCGCTCGAACGTGTGACGCTTACGTTGGACCGGGCCACTATACCGATGGATCGGGCGGAAAGAAGCGGACGTTCAGGCCGCTTTCCCACTCCTGTACGCAGGGTGACCGTTGCGGCGCTAACGGATCAACTTGGACAGGCGTCGGTCGGCCAGCGGCTTTCCTCCGGTCTGGCAGGTCGCACAGTACTGGAGGCTCTTGTCGGCGAACGACACCTCCCGCACCGTGTCGCCACAGACCGGGCAGGGCAGCCCCGTACGGGCGTGCACCCGCATGCCGGCGCGCTTCTCACCCTTGAGCTCGGCCGCCTTCTGCCCGACGGAGCGGGCCACCGCGTCGGTCTCGACCTCGCGCATGGCCGCGTACAGCGTGTCGATCTGCTCCTCGGTCAGCTTGCCGGTGAGCTGGAAGGGCGACATCTTGGCCACGTGCAGGATCTCGTCGGAGTAGGCGTTGCCGATGCCGGCGAGCACCTCCTGGTCGACCAGCACGCCCTTGACCTGGCCGTTGCGCCCGCGCAGGCGCTCGGCGAACTCGTCCCGTGAGACGGCCAGCGCGTCGGGGCCGAGCCGCGACACGCCGGGCACCTCGGCCGGGTCGCGGACGAGGTAGGCGGCGAGGGACTTCTGGGTGCCGGCCTCGGTCAGATCGAAGCCGGAGCCGTCGTCGAGGCGGACCCGGAGGGCGATGGGCCCGCTGCCGGGCTTGAGCGGCGCCGGCGACTTGAAGGAGTCGCGGTAGTGCAGCCAGCCGGCCCGGGCCAGGTGGATCACGAGATGGAACTCGGGGCCGAGCCCGATGTCCAGGAACTTGCCGTGCCGGCCGGCGGAGGTCAGCTCCAGGCCGTTGACGGCGGTGGCGGGCGGATCGTACGTCTTCAGCGCGCTGAACGAGGAGACCTCGAAACGCTGCACGGTGTGGCCGACCGCGCGCTCACGCAGGTAGGCCGCGAGCGCCTCGACCTCGGGAAGTTCGGGCACGACGTCAACGGTAGCGTTTCTGAGCGTGAAGGTCGTCGTTGCGCACAACCGGTACCGGGAAGCGATGCCGTCCGGTGAGAACGTCATCGTGGACACCGAGATCGCCCAGCTCCGCGCGGCCGGGGCCGAGGTGCTGCCGTTCCTGCGCAGCTCGGACTCGATCGGCGAGCTGCCGCTGGCCGAGAAGGCGCTGCTGCCGCTCTCGCCGATCTACGGCCGGGCCGCCCAGCGCGACCTTGCCCGGCTCCTCGAGGCGGAACGACCGGATGTGCTCCATCTGCACAACCCTTACCCCCTGCTGTCGCCCTGGGTCGTCCGGACGGCGCATCAGCACGGGGTGCCGGTCGTGCAGACCGTGCACAACTACCGCCAGGTCTGCTCGTCCGGGCTGTACTTCCGCGACGGGCACAACTGCCAGGACTGCCGGGGCAAGTTCTTCGGCTGGCCCGCGGTGCAGCACAAGTGCTACCGGGGCTCGGCCGCGCAGAGCGCGCTGATGGCGACCACGCTGGCCGTGCACCGGCCGACCTGGCGCTCGGTCGACCGGTACATCGCGCTGACCGACCGGATCGCCGCCCACCTGCGTGACTACGGCATCGCCGACGACCGGATCGTGATCAAGCCGAACGGCCTGCCCGACCCGGGTGAGCCCGAGCCGCTGGGTGAGGGGTTCCTCTACGGGGCCCGGCTCTCCCCCGAGAAGGGCCTGGGTCTGCTGCTGGACGCCTGGCAGCGGCACCCGGACGGCTCGCTGGGCACGCTGCGCATCGCCGGCGACGGCGAGCTGCGGCCGCTGGCCGAGCAGGTCGCCGCCGCTCGCAACGACGTGCGGTACCTCGGGCTCCTCGACAAAGCGGGGATCGAGGCGGCCCGGCGCGAGTCGGCGGTGGTGGTGCACACCCCGACCTGGAACGACACTCTGCCCACGGTGCTGCTGGAGGCGCTCTCGGCGGGCCGGCCGGCCCTGGGCACCGCGGTCGGTGGCATCCCCTACATCGTCGGCGACACGGGCTGGGTCGTGCCGCCGGAGCCCGAGGCCATCGCCGCCGCCCTGCCCCTGGCCCGGGCCGAGGCGCCGGCCCGGGCCCGGGCGGCCCGCGAGCGCTACCTGCGCCATTTCCACCCGGATGTGCTCACCGCCCGGCTTCTGGAGATCTACGCCGGACTCACAGCGAACTCCGAGCGCTCGCCTAGGTAGAAAAACATCTAAGCGGGGAAGCCTTGATCGGTGACGACCCGCAGAAATCTTCTGATCGGCGCCGGCGCGGCCGCGCTGACCGGAGTCGCCGGCGGCGGCTTCGGCTATGCGCTGGGCAAACCCGCCGCCAAGGCGGCCGCTCCCACCACCCCCGTGGTGAAGTACCGCTCGCGCCCCGACTTCCAGAACATCGCCGACGTCACGATCACCACGCCGGCGTCCGGCACGGCGCCCGGGCAGATCTTCCTCAGCCCGGCCTCCGGGACGAGCCTGTGGGGACCGCTGATGGTCGACGAGGCCGGCTCGCCGGTCTGGTTCCGCCAGACACCGGCCCCGGCCACCGTCTCGATCGACTTCAAGGCGCAGACGTACCGCCAGCAGCCCGTCCTGACCTGGTGGGAGGGGACCATCGGGGGCACCGGCGGCCAGGGTGTCGGCCAGGGCGAGTTCGTCGTCGCCGACACCTCCTACCGCGAGATCACCCGGATCCGGGCGGCCGGCGCCGAGCAGGCCGACCAGCACGACCTGATCATCACGCCGCGGGACACGGCGCTGTTCTGGGTGTACGACCCGAAGGCGTACGACTTGACCTCGGTCGGTGGCCCGAAGGACGGGGTGCTGCACGACGGCGTGCTCCAGGAGATCGACATCGCGACCGGCCGGCTGGTCTTCGAGTGGCGGTCCAGCGACCACGTCGGCGTCGACGAGTCGTACGCGCCGCTGCCGCAGGGCGACTCGGCCCACCTGCCCTACGACTACTTCCACGCCAACTCGGTCGGCCTGGCCGCGGACGGCGACCTGATCATTTCGGCCCGGCACACCTGGGCCGTTTACAAGATCGACCCGAAGTCCGGGGCCGTGCGGTGGCGTCTGGGCGGCAAGAAGTCCGACATCGCCGTCGACGAGCGGACCAGCTTCGCCTGGCAGCACGACTTCCGGCAGCGGCGGGACGGCTCCTGGAGCGTCTTCGACAACGGCGCCGGCGTGACCAAGGTCCGCGACTACTCGCGCGGGGTCGTGTTCACAGTGGACGAGGCGGCCAAGACAACCACCTTCGTCGCCGAATACCTGCACCCCGACAAGATCTCGGCCCCGACTCAGGGCAACTTCCGCGAGCTGGCCGACGGCGGCTCGTTCATCGGCTGGGGCCAGATGCCGCACTTCACCGAGCACAACACCGACGGGTCCGTACGCCTGGCCGGCCACATCCCGCTCGACAACCAGTCCTATCGCGCCTACAAGACCGAGTGGACCGGCACCCCGCCCGACCGCCCCGCCCTCGGCCTGACCGTCGACGGCGACAATGTGATCGTCTCGGCCAGCTGGAACGGCGCCACCAAGGTGGCGAGGTGGCGGGCCCGCTGGGGCACCCAGCCCGGCGCCCTCACCGGTGGCACCATCGAGGCCGCCCGCTCCGGCTTCGAGACCCGCCTGACCGTCCCCGGCACCCCCGAGTACGTGGTCGCCGAGGCCCTCGACAGCAACGGCGCCGTCCTCGGCGTCTCGTCAGCCGTCCCCGTCCGAGTGTGATGCCGCGTTGAGCAGGATCTGCGGGCCGCTGCCGTTCGAGGCGAAGCGGTCGCCGGGGTTGATGAGCTGGCAGCGGTGCAGGGAGAGACAGCCGCAGCCGATGCAGCCGGTCAGCTGGTCGCGCAGGCGTTCCATCAGGGCGATCTTCTCGTCCAGGCGGTGCCGCCAGTGGGCCGACAGCCGGGCCCAGTCCGCCTTGGTCGGTGTGCGGTTCTCCGGCAGGTCGGCCAGCGCCGCTCGGATCTCGTCGAGCGAGACGCCGACCTGCTGGGCGATGCGGATGAAGGCGACGCGCCGCAACTCGGCGCGGTCGTAGCGGCGCTGGTTGCCACCGGTGCGGGTGGAGCGGATCAGTCCCTCACGCTCGTAGTAGCGCAAGGCCGAGGGCGCCACGCCGCTGCGGGCCGCGAAGTCGCCGATGGTCAGGGTCTCCATACGGGTCCTTGAGTTGAAGTGAACTTCAACTTGCACCCTATCCTCATGACAGTCACCGCGATGCATACCGACCGGCTCCGCCCGTTGTTGCGGCGGCTGACCGGTGACGAGAAGCATGCGCCGAGCGCCCACTCGACGCTGGACGTTCTCTGGGTCCTCTACGACCGCGTCCTGCGGGTCAGCCCGGAGACCGCCGACGACCCCGGCCGCGACCGGTTCCTGCTCTCCAAGGGGCACGGTCCGGCCGCCTACTACGCCGTCCTGGCGGCCAAGGGCTTCATCCCGGAGTCGGCATTGGACGACCTCGGCGGGTGGGACAGCCCGCTCGGGCACCACCCGGACCGCGTACGGATCCCGGGGGTCGAGATCGGCACGGGATCGCTGGGACACGGTCTCGGCCTGGGTGTCGGTGTCGCCCTCGGCCTGCGGGCCCAGGGCTTCTCGGGGACACGCACGTTCGTGCTGGTCGGCGACGCCGAGCTGGACGAGGGGGCCAACCACGAGGCCATCGCGTACGCCGGCGCGACCGGTCTGCCGCTGACCGCCATCGTGATCGACAACCAGTCGGCCACGCACGGCTGGCCGGGCGGGATCGCCGCCCGCTTCATCGGCTGGGACGTCGCGGTCGTCGACGGTCACGACCGGATCCAGCTGGAACGCGTCCTGCAGGCCCGGCACGACCGGCCCAACGTCATCGTCGCCACCGTCGAGAGGAAGGGAAGCTGAGATGCGCCAGACCTTCGTGGACACGACCACGCAGCTCCTTCGGGACGATCCCCGTACCGCGCTGGTGTTCGCCGACATCTCCGGTGACGCCTTCGCCCCGGCCCGGCGGCGGCATCCCGACCGGGTCATCAACGTGGGCATCCGGGAACAGCTGATGACCGGGGTCGCGGGCGGGCTGGCGCTCACCGGCATGCGGCCGTACGTGCACTCGTACGCCCCGTTCCTCGTCGACCGGGCGTACGAGCAGGTGAAGTTGGATCTCGGGCACCAGGACGTGGGCGCCGTGCTGGTGAGCATCGGCGCCTCCTACGACGCCGCGGCCGAGGGCTACACGCATCAGTCGCCGGGCGATGTGGCGCTGCTCGACACCCTCGACGGCTGGACCGTGCACGTGCCGGGACATCGCGACGAGGTGCCGGCGCTGCTGCGCGACGCCGCCCGTCACGACGATCGCGTCTACATCCGGCTCAGCGTGCAGGAGAACCACCGTGCCCAGACCGCGGAGAAGGGCCTGCAGGTCCTCAAGCGTGGCGGCGCGCTGATCGTGGCGGTCGGCCCGATGCTCGACCCGGTGCTGGCGGCCACGCGCGACCTGGACGTCACCGTGGCCTACACGAACACGCCGCGCCCGCTCGACGCCGAGGGGCTGCGCGCACTGACCGAGCACGCGGTGGTCATGGTCGAGCCCTACCTGGCCGGGACGTCGGCCGCCGCGGTCAGCTCGGCCCTGACGAGCCTTCCGCACCGGGCGCTGCACCTGGGCGTGGGCAAGGCGGAGGTACGCCGTTACGGCAGCTGGCGCGATCACGCACGGGCCCACGGGCTGGACGCCGAGGGCCTGCGCGCCGCGCTGGACGCGTTTCTCTAAGCGGCTATCGCGCGGGGCCGGGCGAACACGGTCTGCAGGAGCGTGTCGAAGCGCATGACGGCTTTCGGATGGGCCAGCCGCAGCCGGAACTGCTCCCGGACCCCGTCCACCGCCGTCGCGGTGATGTCCATGGTGGACCGCTCCGGCTCCGGCCGCCACGACACGTTGCTCAAATGGCGCAAATTGGCGTTGAGGTGCAGCCGGAGCCGGTGCAGCACCTTCGTCTCCTGCGTGATGACGAGCCGCCGGTAGGTCAGCACCATCATGAACTCGCCGGCCAGCGGCGCGTCCGGTCGCAGACATCGGCTGACCAGCACGGTCTTCTCATCCGGCTCGATGCAGCGGCGGAAGATGGGCATGTGCCGGCTCACGGTCGGGATGGCGACACCGGCCTCGGCGGCAGCGGGGAGGAACGTACGGGAGAACACGTCCATACGGCGTTCAACGGTGCCGGGCCGAGGAAGTCACTGCATAGTTGGGGCATGCAGTGGCGCGTCAAGCCGGTCCTCCCGGTCTCGAAGCTGATGGGTGCGGTCGCCGTGGTGATCCTGGCGGTGGCCTTCGCGGCCGGCGACCCGGTGCGGTGGGCGCTCGGCGGGGCCCTCGCCGTCGCGCTGGCCCTGTGGGCGCTGCGCGATCTGATCGCGCCGGTCCGCCTGGCGGCGGATCCGTCCGGGGTCACGGTGGTCACCGGCTTCGCGCGCCGTCGCCGGTTGCCCTGGGATCAGCTCGAGCGGGTACGCGTCGATCGCCGCACCCACCGCGGTCTGCGCAGCGAGATGCTCGAGCTCGACGCGGGTGACGCGATCTATCTTCTCAGCACCAACGACCTGGGCGCCGAACCGGAAGAGGTGGCCGCCGCCCTGGCCGACCTGCGCCTGGCGCCGTCTTCAGGCGAGCAGCATCTGGGTGCGCACGACGGCGCCGATCAGTAGCAGTGCCAGCACCACGGCGCAGCCGATGAGCTGGATGCGGTTGCGGTTGGCCGAGGGGGCGTAGGCCAGCACGTAGGCGACCGCGCCGCCGATGATCAAACCGCCGAGGTGCCCGGCGATCGACACGTTGGGCACGGCGAACGTGAAGAGCAGGTTGACCACCAGCAGCGGGATGAGCTGGCTGATGTCGCGCTGGAGCCGCCGGTTGACCACGATCATGGCCAGGAACAGGCCGAAGATCGCCGTCGAGGCGCCCGCGGCGGGCTGATTCTGCGGGGTGAACAGGTACGCCGCGACGTTGCCGCCGAGGCCGGCCAGCAGGTAGAGCGCGGCGAAGCGAAGCGGCCCGAGCTGGACCTCGAGATAGCGGCCCAGCTGCCAGAGCAGGTACATGTTCAGCAGCAGGTGCAGGATGCCGTAGTGCAGGAACATCGCCGTCACGAGCCGCCACCACTCGCCGGCGGCGATGCCGTGCGGGTCGCCACCGAGCACGTACGGCGCGTAGCCCAGCACCTCACCCCAGCGGGTGAGCGGGGTCTCGGAGCCCATCAGCCCGAACCAGCCGCCGGACCCGGCCAGGGCCGTGGCCCCGCCCAGGATCGCCGACAGGGCCATCACGGCCACGTTGATGCCGATGAGCGTGCGGGTCACGTAGCCGGCGGTACCGGCGCGGCTGCCGCCGAAAGCGGTGCGCGCCGGCCGCTGGCTTCGCTTGCCCTCCGCGACACACTCCGGGCACTGGTGACCGACGGACGCCTCGTTCATGCAATCGGGGCAGATCGGCCGGTCACAGCGGGTGCACCGGATGTAGGTCTCCCGCGACGGATGGCGGTAGCAGACCGGGACCGTCGAGGGAGCCTCACTCATGTATCAACGGTACTTCAGGACTGCACCCGCTCGATTTCCACCCGCTCCACGACGACGTCCTCCCGCGGACGGTCGCCGGGGCCGGTCGGGGTGCCGGCGATCGAGTCGACGACCTTGGCCGACTGCTCGTCCGCGACCTGGCCGAAGATCGTGTGCCGCCGGTTGAGGTGCGGGGTCGGGGCCACGGTGATGAAGAACTGCGAGCCGTTCGTGCCCGGGCCCGCGTTCGCCATGGCGAGCAGGTACGGGCGGTCGAACTGCAGCTCCGGGTGGAACTCGTCGGCGAACTGGAAGCCCGGGCCGCCGCGGCCGGTGCCGGTCGGGTCGCCGAGCTGGATCATGAAGCCGGCGATGACCCGGTGCGAGATCGTGCCGTCGTAGTACGGCCCGTTGCCCTTCTGGCCGGTGCGCGGGTCGACGTAGTCCTTCGTGCCCTCCGCGAGCTCCACGAAGTTGCGCACGGTCGCCGGGGCGTGATCCGGGAACAGCTGGAGACGGATCGGGCCATGGTTGGTGTGCAGGGTGGCGTAAAGCGTCTCGGCCACGGGTACTCCTGTCTGTGTCACGGTCGCCCCACAGGTACCTCTCAGGGGGCGATTGGACAGTTCTTTGCAGTTCGGATCCTCCCCCATGTGTCTGAAAGCGGCAGCGCGGGGGTACCGAAGCAGGGCACGATGACGTGGGAGAGAGCCACAGGAGGTGGGCACTGGTGTTCGCAACGATGCGCCGTAAGAACCGCAGCCGGCGGATGAAGAACGAGCTCAATCAGGGCGTGGATCACTTCAAGCGCGCCGCCACGCTGGCCGCGCAGGAGACCAGCGCGACCGTGGGCCCGACGCTGACCGCCGCCGTCGACCGGGTTCAGCCGGCCGCCGTCAAGGCCAAGGACGCGGCGTCGAGCGGTTGGGGCAGCGCCGTGGCGACCATCACTCCGCTGGTCGCGGCCGCGAGCGACAACGTGAAGCAGGCCGGCAAGGTCAGCAAGCGCTCGGTCAAGAAGTCGGCCAAGCAGAACAAGAAGGACGCCAAGAAGCTCCAGAAGCGCGCGAACAAGACCCTCGCCCGCGCGGAGAAGAAGCAGAAGAAGGGGCGTGGCTCCAAGCTTCTCGGCTTCGCCCTGATCGGCACGGCGATCGGCGTCGCGGCGGCGTACGCGAACAAGCGCCGCCAGGCCGCCCAGTGGGACGAGTACGAGCCGGCCGCCCCGCTGACCACGACGGACCGCGCCACGTTCGAGCCGGACGAGGCGCAGACCTTCCCGTCGTCGCCGAACGGCACCGTGCCGGAGCCGGCGCCGAAGAACGTGTAGTGATCGGGCTCCGCGTCATTGCGGGGCTGTCTGACGGGCCCGGGCTGGATCCAGCGCCGGGCCCATCGGCATGAGCGACATCAGCTCGGCCGGGATCTGCTGCGGTTTCACCCCGCCGTAGCCCAGCTTGGTCAGCAGGGCGCGGTTGGCCAGCGGGTACTGCCGGCCGGTGTCGGTGACGACGCTGACCGTGCCCGAGCCGGCCGGAGCGGTCGGTGAGGCTGCCGACACGGTGACCGCGCCCTTGCCGCGCTCGACGAACACCCGGTCGGCCTGCACGCTGTTCTCCGCGCCGGCGACCCCGGCCACGGCCAGGCCCTGCGGAATGGTGGGGTCGATCCGGACGCCGTCGCCCGCCTTGTCGACCGGAAGGGTGACGCAGGCCCGGCTCGGCGTCCCGTCGGCCAGCGCCGGCACGGTGGGCGGCAGGCCCTCCGGGTCGCCGGCGTCGCTCACCCTGGTCCGTGAAGTGGGGATGGCCAGGAAGTCGTTGCCGATCGCCACCGGCTGCTGAGCGCCGGGCACCGTCTGCATCAGCGCCGCCTGCATCTCGGTCAGCACGGCCTTGCCGTCGGCCAGGATCACCGCGACCTGCCGCCCGTCGGTGACCAGTTGGCCGACCCGGAAGTCGCTGCCCGCCGAGCCGCCGCCGACACCGCGGATCTGCGGGGCGACCAGGTCGGGACCGGCCGGCACGGCGTTGATCCAGGCCACCGAGACCGGCCACGGCGACTGGGCGCCCAGGCGCAGCGCGTTCAGCGTGACGTCGACCCGGTTGGCCGGGATGGCGAAGCGCCGGTTGCCGGAGATCAGATACGTACGGTCGTCGGGGTCGCTCACCAGCAGCGCCTTGCCGTCCCGGGCGACCACCGATCCGTCGGTCAGCCGCACGCCGGCCAGCAGCGTGCTGGTCGGCGAGCCCGTCGTGTTGTCGGTGCAGACCGACCAGCGCTCCGTGAGCAGCACCTTCTTGCCGGGTAGGGAGTCGGGCGCGTCCGGGATGCCGAGCGGGTCGCCCAGCGGCACACTGGACAGCTTCTCCGACGAGATGCCCTTCATCTGCGGCGCCTCGGCCGTGGCGAGCAGCAGACCCGAGGTGTAGTTGAGCACCGGGTGCAGCCGGCTGTCGGCCTCCGAGTAGACGAAGCGGGCGCCGGTGCCCTTCTCCTGGAAGACGACGCTCGCGTCCTTCGGGCTGACGTTGCTGTTGCCGGTGACAATGCCGTAGATCGTCGCCGCGAGCACCGCGAGGGCGGCGATCAGCAGGCTGACCAGCGCCGTCGTGCCGGCCCGGCGCAGCGGCGAGCGCTGCGGATCGGGGTCGTGCGTGACCAGCGCGGCCACCACTCGCTGCAGCGAGTACTGGTACGAGTGGAGCTGGTCCTGACGCGACGGCACGGCCTCACTCTAGGGGCCGCCGTCTATATGGGCACACTCAGTGATGTCGTTACAACCAGCCGCTGCGCCGCAGCGCTCGGTAGAGCAGCACCGACACGATCAGAATGACCGTCCACCACGCCGGATAGCCGTACTGCCAATCCAGCTCGGGCATGAACTTGAAGTTCATCCCGTAGATGCCGGCGCCGGCCGTCCACACGGTCGCGATGGCGGCCCAGGCGGCGATCTTGCGCATGTCGTTGTTCTGGTCGACCGTGACCTGGGCCAGGCGGGCCTGCAGGATCGAGTTGAGCAGGTCGTCGAAGGAGGAGACCTGCTCCACCGTGCGCGTGAGGTGATCCTGCACGTCACGGAAGTACTTGCCGATGCGCTTGGGGACGAGCGCGACGATCATCGCCAGCGGGCGCTGCAGCGGCGTCACCGCCCGGCGGAACTCCACCAGCTCCCGCTTCATCTGGTAGATGGCGGGGATCGGGCTCGCCTGGTCGCGGGCGAACACACCCTCCTCGATCTGGTCGAGGTCGACCTCCACCTTGTCGGCCACCGCGACGTAGTGGTCGACCACCCGGTCGGTGACCGCGTAGGCCACCGCCCACGGGCCCTGCTCGAGCAGGTCGGCCCGCTCCGACTCCAGATCGGCCCGGACCGAGCCCATCTCCGAGGCGTCGCCGTGCCGGACGGTGATCACGAACTGCTCGCCCACGAAAATCATCATCTGGCCGGTCTCGACCACCTGCGAGGTCTCGGTGATCTGGCTGTGCGGCACATACCGCGCGGTGCGCATCACCAGGAAGTGCACCGAGCCGAAATTCTCCAGCTTGGGCCGCTGCTCGGCCTTGACCGCGTCCTCCACGGCCAGCTCGTGCAGGCCGTACGTCCGGGCGATGGCGGCCATCTCCTCCTCGCCCGGCTCGTGCAGGCCGAGCCAGACGAAGGCGTTCTCCTGCGAGCAGGCCACCTTCAGCGCCTCGTCCGGCGAGTGGTCACCGGGCAGGCGCTGCCCGGCCACGTAGACCGCGCAGTCGACCACGGCGCTGCCCGCGCCGTGACCGGGCCGGGCGCCGTTGACACTGCCGTCGGCCGCGCCCAGCACCCGGTTCATCGCCCGCAGAGGTGCGGAGAGGGCTCGCGACAGCGGCCTGTTCCGTTCGCTCACTTGAACCTCCCCACACAGACGGCGACCGGGCAAGGGTAGACGTACCCGCCCGGTCGCCGGTCATGACTCTCGCGTCAGGCGCGGACCTCGTCGATGGCGGCGGCGAGGCGGCGCACGCCCTCGTCGATCTGGTCGACCGTGACCGCCGAGTAGGCCAGGCGCAGCGAGTGGTTGCCACCGTCGAGCAGGAAGTCGCTGCCCTTCACGACCGCCACGCCCTTCTTCATCGCGGCCGGGAACAGCTTGTCCACGTCCACGTCGCCGGGCAGGTCGACCCAGAGGAAGTACCCACCGTCGGGCTCGGTGAAGCTCGCGCCCGGGATGTGCTTGCGCAGCGACTCGGCCAGCACCTGGGCCCGCTCGGCGAGCGCCGTGCTCACGGTCTGCACCGAGCGCTCGATGTCGCCCGAGACGCAGAACTGGTGCACGATCGCCTCGGAGACCATACCGGGCGAGATGTACAGGTTGGTGGCTTTCTTGGCGATCGCGTCGATCAGCGCGGCCGGGCCGACCAGGTAGCCCACGCGGACACCGGGGCAGACCGTCTTGGTGAAGCTGGAGGCGTGCACCACGGCGTTCTCACTGTCCATCGACAGCATCGAGGGCAGCGCGTCACCGCGGAACCGGATGTCGACGTACGGGTCGTCCTCGAAGATCGTGAAGCCGTACTCGACGGCCAGCGCGAGCAGGGCCCGGCGCTTCTCGACCGAGAGCGTGATGCCCGCGGGGTTCTGGTAGTTCGGGATGATGTGCGCGAGCTTGGGGCGCACGCCCGACTCGAGCAGCGTGCGCAGCTCGTCGACGTCGATGCCGTCGGACTGCAGCGTGACCTGGTGCACCTTGGCCCCGAGGTTCTGCAGGCTCAGCAGCGTACGGTCGTAGGTCGGCTTCTCCACGACGACGTCGTCGCCGGGCTGGACCAGGTGGTTGAAGAGGAAGGCGTCGGCCTGCAGCGAGCCGTTGGTGACGATGACCTGGTCGGGCGAGACGTTGTGCTTCTCGGCGATCCACTTGCGCAGCGGGACGTAACCGACGGAGGTGCCGTAAGCGGTCACGCCGGCCGGGTCGGCGTCGAAGGCACGCGTGGCGGCGGCCTTGAGGCCCTCGACGTCGATGATGTCCAGCGACGGAGCGCCACGGGCGAAAGAGATCAGCTGCTCAGCGGTCATGCTGACAAGCTTACGAGCAGCCTCTATAGAATTTTCGTCTGCCTCGCGCGGTCCGGGCAGTGGGACACGGGCCGTATTGTGCTGCTTTTACGAACACTCGGGAGACACCTTCATGATCGGCTTGATCCTCGCCGCCGGCGCCGGGCGCAGACTTCGTCCGTACACGGACACGCTGCCCAAGGCCCTCGTCCCGGTGGACGGGGACACCACCATCATGGATATCTCGCTGCGCAACCTCGCCGCCGCCGGGCTGCCCGACGTGACGATCGTGGTCGGCTACCGCGCGAGCGCCGTCGAGGAGCGGGTGCCCGCCTTCGAGCAGAAGTACGGCGTGAACATCACCCTCGTGCACAACGACAAGGCCGAGGAATGGAACAACGCGTACTCGCTCTGGCTCGCCCGTGACCACTTCGCGCAGGGCGCGTTGATGGTCAATGGGGACACCGTCCACCCGGTCAGCGTCGAACAGACCCTCCTCGATCACCGTGGCCCGAGCATCCTGCTCGCCATCGACAATCTGAAGAAGCTGGCTGAAGAGGAGATGAAGACCGTCTTCAGCCCGGATGGACAACTGACCAAGATTACGAAGCTGATGGAGCCCGGCGACGCGTTCGGCGAGTACATCGGGGCCAACATCATCGAGGCCTCGGCCGCGTCCGCCCTGGCCGACGCGCTCAAGACGACCTGGGAACGCGACCCCAACCTCTACTACGAGGACGGCTTCCAGGAGTACGCGAACCGCGGCGGCGAGGTCCGCGCGGCGACCATCGGCGAGGTCGACTGGGTCGAGGTCGACAACCACGACGACCTGGCCAAGGCCCGGGGCATCGCATGCCGCTACTAGCCCGCAGCGTCCAGGCGCCGCTGCACATCATCGTCCGCCGCGGCGCCGTGGCCGACCTGGGCCGGATCCTGGCCGACGGCCGCATCTCGGCCGGCGGCGACGTGGCGGTGGTGGTCGGGCCCGGTCTGGGCGAGCGCATCGTCGAGCTGATCCGCCCGTCGCTGCGGTCGGCCGACATCTTCACCACGACCGGCGGCACCCTCGACGCCGCCCTCGAGCTGGCCGACAAGCTGCGCTCCCGGCCCTACGACGCGGTCGTGGGCATCGGCGGCGGCACCACCGTCGACGTGGCCAAGTACGCGGCCAGCCGGTGGGGCCTGCCGATGATCTCCGTGGCCACCAGCCTGGCCAACGACGGCATCGCCTCCCCGGTGGCCAGCCTGATCAACGACGGCCTGAAGAACTCCTACGGCGTCCACATCCCGTTCGGCGTGATCATCGATCTCGACTTCGTGGAGACGGGCCCGGACCGGGTCAACCGCGGCGGCATCGGCGACGCCATCAGCAAGATCAGTGCGTTGGCCGACTGGGAACTGGCCCGCGAGGTGCGCGGCGAACCCGTCGACGGCCTGGCCGTGTCGCTGGCCCGGATGGGCGCCGAGGCCGTGCTGGCCATGCCCGGCGACCTCAACGACGACGCGTTCGCCACGGTCCTGGCCGAAGCGCTGATCTCCAGCGGCCTGGCCATGGCGGTCTGCGGCAGCAGCCGCCCGGCCAGCGGCGGGGACCACGAGATCATGCACGCGATCGACTCGCTCTACCCGGGAACGGCCTCCCACGGCGAACTGGCCGGGCTCGGCGCGCTGTTCTGCACGTTCCTGCGGGGCGACGAGCGGCGATTCGCCCAGATCTCCGACTGCCTCAGCCGGCACCACCTGCCCCGGGTGCCGTCGGACGTCGGGCTGACCGACGAGCAGTTCGTCGAGGCCGTTCTCTTCGCCCCGCGTACGCGTCCCGACCGCTACACGATCCTCGAGCACCTCGCCATGTCCCCCGACGAGATCAGCCGAAAGCTGGCCAGCTATGTCGAAGCAGTCGCCGCCCACTGACGCCCCCGCCCCCACCGCCGCCGACTACTACGCGGTCAACCGGGGCGGCGGCCTGTTCAGCGAGGGCCTCAGTCAGCACATCGGCGCCCGGATCGCGGTGCGGGCCTACAAGCACAAGATCGCGCCGTCGGTCCTGACCGTGCTCAACCTCGGCCTCGGCTGCCTGGTCTCATTCGTCGTGGTGGCGGCGGCCGGCCCGGTCGCCGACGGCCAGGTCTGGGCCTGGCCCATCGGCCTTCTCGCGCTGGTCGGCTGGCAGTTGGCGTACGCGTTCGACTGCGCCGACGGGCAACTGGCCCGGGTCACCGGCCAGACCAGCGTGGCCGGCGGCCGCCTCGACGTGCTGTGCGACGTCGCGGTCCAGATCTCCCTGGTCGCCGCGATCGCTGCCACCGCCGAGGCCCAGGTGCCGGACACTCCGGCCTGGCTGCTGGCTGCCTTCGCCGGCACCTGGATGGTCAACCTGGTCACCTCGGTCATGCAGACCGGCGCCCAGGCCGCCAGCATGGTCACCAGCCGCTCCCTGCCGGTCCGCGTGGTCAAACTGGTCCGCGACTACGGCGCGGTGATCGCCCTGGCCGGCGTCGTCCTGGCCGTCGCCCCCCAGTGGACGATCTGGTTCGTCGGCCTGTTCACACTGGTCAACGCCGCCTTCCTCGCGGCCAGCGTGGTCTTCTCCGCCCGCGAGGCCCTCCGCGGCTCCTGAGGTGGCCGGCCGCGACAGTCGGCGTTCTGCACCTCATCGTCATTCGCGCTCCGATGACTTTCCCGAGGCCGGGTGGTCTATCGGGAAACCGACCGCTCAGGAGCGCTCATGACCTCGATCCAGCCCGTCATCAGCACACCCGGCCTGCACCGGTTGCGGGCCTTCTACGAGAAGGTGCTCGGCGCCACCCAGACCCTCCGCGTGCCCGAGGACGGCCCCGAGTTCTACGTCGAGTTGCGGATCGGCGCGACCACGCTCGGGCTCGTGCAGGAGGAAGACACCCCGATCGGCGCGCCGGTGCGGATCGTTCTCAGCGCGGACGTCGCGGACGTCGACGCGCTGCTTCCCACGGTGGAGCCGGCCGGTGGGACCGTGCCGGGACCGGCCAACGACATGCCGTGGGGGCAGCGGGTGGCGCACGTCCTCGACCCCGACGGCAACATGGTCAACCTGACCATGTGGCTCTGACGGCTGATCAGGCCTGCGCGGCCGGGCTCGGCCGCCGGTTGGTTGTGCAAGAGCTCAGCCCGGCAGGACAGCCCGGCGGCGGCGTGAGGAGGGTGACCCACGACGGCGCCGGGCGATGAGGCGGGTGCTGTCCGGCGATGCGTGCCTCGGTCTGGTCCTCAGCTGATGTCGGGGCCGGTGAGCACGGCGCTGGGGTTGTCGACCAGGTGGCGGACGTCCCAGACCCAGGCGCCGCCGGTCCAGGTGGGCTGGAAGCCGAGGAGGTTGGTCATGGCGCGCAGCATCTCGGTGTCGCGCAGCTGGGGGGTCAGGAGGATGACGGCGGCCTTCCAGTAGCGGAGGTCGGCCAGGGTCATCTCGCGGCGGGTGTCGGTGATCTCGGGGATCGGGTTGCCCTGGCGGATCGAGGCCATCAGGCCGCTGGTGGGGCGCCACGGGGGTGAGAAGAGCGCGGTGCGGTCGTCCGGGTTGAGCGGGTTCTGCGTGGGGAGCAGGGCGTAGGCGCCGGCGATGCGCATGTCCTGGCCGGTCATGGCCGACCAGCGCATCGGGTCGGGGTAGCTCGAGTCGGGCAGCGGCAGGGTGACGACGGTGTGGTTGTCGTCGACCAGCTGCTTCCAGGCGCCCGAGGTGACGAACTCGGGAGTCGGGGCCATCGGGGCGATCTGCAGCTGGACCGGGGCGAGCGGGACCAGGGCCATCGCGACTGCGGTGATCATGGCGACCCGGACCGGGCCGCGGGCCGACGGCTGTGCCTTGACCAGGTCGGCCGCGCGCTGACAACCCAGGGCCAGAATGATGCCGACGACCGGGGCGATGGCCAGCGCCCAGCGGGTCGGGACGGCCGAGTTGAGCACCGGGACGCTGTGCAGAACGGACCAGATGCCGGGGATGCCGGTGTTGATGCCGTTGAGGAAAATTCGCGGTCCGAGCGACATCGCGGCGAACAACAGCGCCACCGCGCCCAGGGTGACGATCGTGGCGGTCCGGCGCATCCAGACGATCAGACCGAAGAACAGAATGATCAAGCCCCAGCCGAAGAACGCATTTTCCTCGGCCGGGTTCTGCGCGAGCTCGGCCGCCACCGCGGAATTGCCGGCGACGGAACGGCTCGAATAGGCGGTGAACGAGGCCAGGTCGGCGCCGAAGTTACGGACGAACTGCGGCAGGCCGTGGTAGCTCTGCGGCCCGAAGAACTGCACCGACAGCGGGTACGCGAGCACGGCCAGCGTCACCGCGCCGGCGACGGCCAGCCCGCGGATGAACCGCCGGGTCTCGCCGCGGTGCGTCTTGCGCCGGACGAACGCCATGACCAGGCAGAACACACCCAGGCCGACGGCCGTCATGAAGAGGATCTCAAGGTTGATGAAGGCCTGCCAGATCAGCAGACCGGCCAGGATCAGGCCGTTGCGCACCGTGCGGCCCGGATCGCGCAGGCGCAGGGTCCGCACGATGATCCACGGCACCAGGAATTGCGAGACGATGTTCGGGTGGCCGCCCGCGTGGGAAACCATGCTCGGGGCGAAGGTGCAGAACAGGGCGCCGACCCAGGCCGCGAGGCGCGAGCTGACGAAGTGGCGGGAGAGCGCGAAATACCACGAGACGCCGGTGATCGCCAAAGCCAGAGTAAGAAATACGTTGAACGCCACATGGGGACCGAACAGAAGGGTCACCGGTGACATCGACAACGAAACGGCCAACACCGAGGTGTTGGCCATCATGTTCACCCCATCGGGGTAATTCATGCGATCGGAGAAGAACGGATATGCGCCATCGGTGAGCACTCGCGCACCATGCGCCATCATCCACTCAAAGAAAGCCTGGTCCTGTGGATCATCACGCAACTGATGATCAAGATTGAGCCAGAGCGGCGCGGTGATGTAGAACGCGATGACGACGAAGGTCGCGCAGGCCAGTAGATCCCGCCATGCGGGAAATCGCAGGCGGCGGACTATTGGCTGCTCAGCGCGCCGGTCCGGAGCGGGGGCGATGGCTGATTCGAGCGCCACCAACTCGGCGTCGAGATCCTCGGTCCCGGTCACTTGACGGGGCGGAAGCACGTTCCCGCCGGCCGCCTGGCCTGTCGAGTCAATACCCGTAATCGTCATAGCGTCGGCGAGCCTATCCGAGGTCCGTAACGTTGCAGTGACAAGCGGGCCATGCGTGACCGAGCCGATATGAACGGGGCTATCCGGACGCGAAGCAACCACACGTAGTACCCACCATGCCTATGTCTCAATCAGGCAAATAATGGGCGGCCGGCCCGGGCTCAACTTTTGGTTACGAGCCGAAGATGGTTAACTCTTCCGGTCCCGCTGTCAGCTTCGATCGGCAAGACGAGGGAACCTTACATATGGCAGACATCACTGGAGACCAGCGGATCCAGTCCGAAGTGCTCGAAGGCCTCGCCACGGCCGTGAACCACCGCCGGTGGTTCGTCGAGCTCGCTCTTCCGTACCTCGGCGACAACCCGATCGAGATCGGCAGCGGTCTCGGGGACTACGCGATCGAGTGGGCGGAGCACCTTCCGCGGTTCACGGCGACCGAAGCCGACCCCGACCGTCTCGTCCTGCTCAAGGAGCGGATGGCCGAGCACCCGAACATCGACGTGAAGCAGATGCTGCTCCCGGCGTCCGACGCCTCGGGTGAGTACAGCGCCGCCGTGTCGTACAACGTGCTCGAGCACATCGAGGACCACGTCGGCGCGCTGCGCAGCATGGCCGAGCTCGTCCGCCCCGGCGGCCGGGTCATCATCATCGTGCCGGCCTTCATGTTCGCCATGAGCCAGGTCGACATCGCCACCGGCCACATCCGGCGGTACACGAAGAAGACCATGCGCGCGGCGATGACCGAGGCCGGGCTGCAGATCGAGAAGATGCACTACGCGAACGCGCTCGGCCTGATCGGCTACTACGGCGCGACCAGCATCTTCAAGCTGGCCCCGAAGGAAGGCCCGATGGTCAAGGTGTACGACACGCTCGTGCTCCCGGTGACCAAGGCCGTCGAGCAGGTCGTCCGGCCGCCGTTCGGCCAGTCGGTCTTCGTGGTGGCGCGCACGCCCGCGGCCTGACTCTCATAGAAAAAGGGGGCCGGTCGGCCCCCTTTTCTCATGCCTGGAACGTCGGGCGGATCGTGGCCCGGGCCAGCGTGTGGAACGCCAGGTTGAAGCCGACATAGGCGGGCGTCGCATCCGGGCCCACATCGAGCTTGTCGACGTCGATCGCGTGCACCGCGAAGACGTACCGGTGGACGCGGTCGCCGGGCGGCGGGGCCGAACCGCCGTAGTTGCGCTCGCCGTAGTCGTTGCGGACGCAGAAAGCGTCACCGGGCAGCGGGTCGACGCCACGGGGCAGCTCGGTGACGGTCGCGGGCAGGTTGACCAGGACCCAGTGCCAGAACCCGCTGCCGGTCGGCGCGTCCGGGTCGAAGCAGGTCACCACGAAGCCGCGGGTCTCGTCGGGGAAGCCCGACCAGGCGAGCTGGGGTGACACGTTCTTGCCGCCCGCGCTCGGGTGCGCGAACAGCTCGTCGAGCGGCCGGCCGTCCTGCAGATCTGTGCTGGTCACCGTGAAGGACGGGACCGGGGGCAGCAGATCGTACGGATCCGGGGCTTCGGCGCGGTCGAGACTCATGGTGATTTGTCCTCCGGCCAGACGGTATTGGGGCTCTCTGTACGGAGCGTAGCCCGTGTCACCCGATCGGGCGGACGCACACGTGGTGCGCGGGGTGCCCGCCGGGCCGGGTGATGCTTCTGTCGACATCCGATCGGGTGTGTGCGGCAGAGATCCCCGCGCCCGATGGCGATAAGCAAGTCGGCACTCGCTCCCCGGGAGCGAGTGCCGACTGCTTTCCCGTCCAACCACCCCGCCGCCACCCTTGACCGGACTGAAGGCTGCTATATCGGCTTAAAAAGGTGAGACGATCGAGCCATGAGAGCGCCGATGCCCGCCAACGAACCGGCCCGGCTCGCGGCTCTGCACGACGCGCAGGTCCTCGACACCCCGCCCGAGGAGGACTTCGACGACATCGCGCTGCTGGCGTCGGAGATCTGCGGCACCCCGATGGGTCTGGTCAGCCTGGTCGACCGGGACCGGCAGTGGTTCAAGGCCAAGGTCGGCCTCGAGCTCGAACAGACCGCCCGGGACCTGTCGTTCTGCGCGCACACGATCAACGGGCCCGACCTGCTCGAGGTGCCCGACGCCACGGCCGACCCGCGGTTCGCCGACAACCCCGTGGTGCTGCCGGAGAACGGGGCGGTCCGCTTCTACGCCGGGGCGCCGGTGGTGCTCGACGGGACGTACTCGGTCGGCACGGTCTGTGTCGTCGACCACGTCCCGCGCACCCTCACCGCGTCCCAGCGGCGGGCCCTGCGCAGCCTGGCCAAGCACGCCTCCGTGCAGCTGGAGCTGCGCCGGTACGCCCGGCACGCCGGCGAGATCGCCGACCGGACACGCCAGCTCGACCGGATGAAGGACTCGTTCCTGGCCACGGTCAGCCACGAGCTGCGCACGCCGCTGTCCACGATCCGCGGCTACCTGGAGATGCTGCTCGAGGACGACTTCGACACCGACACGTCACGCCGGTTCCTGTCGGTCATGTCCCGCAACTCCGACCGGCTGCTGCGGCTCATCGACGAGTTGCTGCTGGTCGCCCGGCTGACCGACGAGCGGATGCAGCTCGACCGGACCGAGATCGACCTGGCCGACCTGGCTCACCAGGCCGCGACGGCGTGCCGCCCGCTGGCCGATCACCGCGAGGTGAAGCTGCGCGACCGCACCGAGAACCCGGTGCCGGCCCGCGGCGACGCTCAGCGGATCGCCCAGGCGCTCAACCATCTGCTGGTCAACGCCATCAAGTTCACCCACCCCGGCGGTGAGATCACCATCGACTCGACGTCGATCGGCGAGCCCGAGCTGACCATCACCGACAACGGCGTGGGCATCGCGGCCGACGAGCTGCCGCACGTCTTCGACCGCTTCTACCGCTGCCAGGCGGCCGAGGTGATGGCGGCTCAAGGCCCCGGTCTGGGCCTGGCCATCGTCAAGTCGATCATCGACGCCCATCACGGCAGTGTCCATCTCGAGAGCGAGCCCGGCGTCGGCACGACGGTGCGGCTGACGCTGCCGCGCTCTTGACGCTGCCGCGCTCCTTCTCCAGGAGCGCGGCAGCGACAATGCTATTTCAAACGCTCGACCCGCAGCCCCGAATAGAGCTTGCGATAGACGACTCCGGTGCGTGAGTTACCCGCGTCGATCATCATGCCGCGGCCCATGTAAATGCCCACGTGGCCGGGGCCGACGACCAGGTCGCCCGGCCGTGCGTCATCGGTGGAGATGCTCCGGGCCCGGGCCGCCTGCGCACCCGAGGAATGCGGCAGGTGAATGCCGGCCAGGGCGTACGCCCGTTTGGTGAAGCCCGAGCAGTCGAAGCCGCCCGGGCCCGTGCCGCCGTGGACGTACCGCTTGCCGACCTGGGCCCGGGCGAACGCGATGACCGCCGTCATGCCACCCCCGAGCGGGACGACACGCTGGGCCCGGCGGGCCGTCGTGTGCCGGGTGACGATCACCCGGACGCGGTGACGGGCCTGACGCTCCCGGATCCTTTCCCGGATCCTTACGCGGATCCGCTCCCGAGTCCTTCGCTCGGCTTTGGCCGCCTTGACCACGGCCTTGTGCACGACCGGGATCCGTGGCACGGTCCGCAGCAGTTCCGGGCCTTCCCGGAGCAGCTTCGGGCCGTCTCGGAGCACCGCACGGGCCTCGGCCGCCGCCTCGGCGGCCGGGGAGCGCAGGGCCTCCCGCCCGTCGACCGCGGCGAGGGAGACCGCGGTCCGGACGGCTTCGTGGCGGACCTCCTCAAAAGCTTCGGGGCTCATTTCCGGCAGGGGGGTCCCGCCGGAGAGCGTGTGGAGGGCCAGCGGGGTCGCGGTCAGCCGGCGTTCCCCGGCAGTGCGGCGCTGGTGGGTACGGGAGGCACGTTCCGTGGCGGTGGCTCGCTCGGTGACCGTCTCCGCGAATGCGGCGGCGGCTGCGGTCTGGTCGGAACCAGCGTGCTCAGCGGGCGGAACGGCCTCGGCGGCGTGCTCGGCAGGGTCGAGGGCCGGTGAGATGACGGCCAGCGCGATAGCGCCGGCGGTCAAGGCCCGGCTCGGGGACGGACGATGCAGTGTTGCCTCCGAAATCGGCCCGGGGCACTCGCGCGAATCCCTGTCGACGTGGCATTACCGTTTGCCGCGCCGGACACCGTGCGTTCGACGCACGGCAATGGGAACCCGGACAACTCGCTAATTCCGACGATCATGCCAACACACATCAGGAATGTTCCGGGGCGGATTTCCGATAATCACCCTCGTCCCATCGTGGAAAGAAAGGACTTTTGAGGTGTAAATCCATGGTGATGGATTTTCGAAATACGCCCGTGATCTGCGTTAACGCACGTTCAACTGACCGGGACGCGAGCCCCGGCACTGTCCATGGCGCTGTGCAGGACCAGCTCCGACAACTGGGTCTGAGCCGGAACGTCGAACGGCAGGACGCCCTTCACCGTCGCCCCGGGCGCGATCTCCTCGAGCAGGGTCGGCTGGGCCTCGTTGAGGAAGACCAGGGCCTGCTCGGCCAGGGGGTGCTCGGCGCCCTGGGCGTCGATCGCGCGCTGGGCGCCCGGGTCGAGCAGCTCAGCCTCGCTGCTCGTGTTCTGAACTTCCACGTCGACCAGGCAGAACTGGCCCTGGGGACGCTGCGGCAGATCCTGCGGGCCGACCGAGGTCACACCGCAGCGGCTGCCGAGCACGGTGAGCTCGAAGTGGCCCTCGAAGGCCGACGGCGGCTGGGCGGCTGGATCCGGCTCGTCGCGCGTCACGGCGAAGGCGGCCACGCCGATCGCCACCGCGGCGACGGCGGCGGCAACCAGCCACGGCCAGCGCTTGCGGCGCTGTCTCGGCACCGGTCTTTCCGGCAGCTTTTCCGCCAGCGGTGAGCGCGCGGGGCGCAGCGGCGTGTCGGTCACGAGACCTCCCGGGGCCTGGATCGGGTGCGGCCCTCATGCTGTGCCGCTTGCGACCCCCGGATGCGGAACCACGCCGCAAATCCGGACTAACCCGACCCAAACTCCCGCTACTTGTCACCCGAAGGTGGTAACTTCCTCCTGGGGATCACGGCAGCAGCAGGATCTTGCCCAGGTGGTCGCTCGACTCCATCAGGCTGTGCGCCTCGGCCGCCTCGGAGAGCGGCATCGTCGTGTGGATGATCGGCTTGATCGCGCCGGCCTCGACCAGCGGCCACACGTCGCGGGTCACCGCCGAGACGATCCGGGCCTTGTCGGCGAGCGGGCGGGCGCGCAGCGACGTGGACGAGATCGAGCCGCGCTTGGCCATCAGCAGGCCCAGGTCCAGCTCGGCCTTGCGGCCGCCCTGCATGCCGATCACCGAGATCCGGCCGTTCGGCGCGAGGGCCTCGATGTTGCGGGCCAGATATTTCGCCCCGACGATGTCGAGGACGACGTCGACGCCGGCGCCATCGGTGAAGTCCTTCGTGGCGGTGACGAAGTCGTCGGCCGTGTAGTCGATGCACAGGTCGGCGCCGAGCTCACGCAGCCTTTCATGTTTGCCGGCCCGGGCGGTCGTGATCACCGTGGCGCCGAGCGCATGGCCGAGCTGGACCGCGAACGTGCCGATGCCGCTGCCCCCGCCGTGCACCAGCAGGGTCTGCCCTTTGCGGAGCCGATCGCGGTCGACGACGTTGGACCAGACCGTGCAGCTGACCTCGGGCAGCGCGGCCGCCTCGTGCAGCGACAAGCCGGTCGGCACCGGCAGCAACTGGCCGGCGGGCACGGCGACCCGCTGCGCATAGCCACCGCCGGAGAGCAGGGCGCTGACCCGCTCACCCACGTGACGGCCGGTGACGCCGGGACCGACGGCGCTGATCACGCCGGCGCACTCGAGGCCGGGATAGACCGGTGCACCGGGTGGCGGCGGGTAGAAGCCCTGGCGCTGGGAGACGTCGGCCCGGTTGACACCGGCGGCAGTGACATCGACGACGACCTCGCCCTCCGCGGGCACCGGGTCGGGCACCTCGCGGAGGGCGAGCTTCTTGTCCTCGATCACGATCGCGTGCATACCTGCAGTGTGCCCGAGGGGTATGACGGAAAACCTCGCGGGCTAACTCACAGTGACCACTTCTGGTTCGCCGCGCCCGTACAGGCCCAGATCTGCAGTTTCGCCCCGTTGGCCGTGCTGTTGTCCTTCACATCGAGACACTTGCCCGAGGCGGTGTTGACGATGTCGCCGCCCGCGGTGACCGTCCACTTCTGACTGGCGACCGTGCCGATGCAATCCCAGAGGTGCACCGCGGCGCCGTCCGCGGTCGAGTTGCCGGCCACGTCCAGGCACTTGCCGAGCCCGGTGATCGTGCCGTCGGCGTTGCGCGTCCACTGCTGGTTGGTGTTGCCGGACGTGCAGTCCCACAGCTGTGGCTGGTTGCCGTTCGCGGTCGAGCCATCGGTCACATCGAGGCACTTGCCGCCGAGACCCTTGATCGTCCCGCCGGTCGAGCCGTTGCCCGACTGCGTGCCGCTCCAGGTGAAGGTGGCCGACGTCCGCGCGGGCAGACTGTAGACAAAGGACTGACCGCCCCAGTTCACCTTGACGCTCTGCGTGCTGCCGCTGGTGTTGTAGGCGATCAGCGCCTTGGACCCGTCGGAGTTACGGAAAGCAACATTCGGCACCGTTCCGTTGGCGCTGGAGTCGATGCGTACGGCCCCGGGCCTGACGAACTTGGTCAGGTGACCCATGGTGTAGTACTCGATGGTGTAGTCGACCTGACCCCGCCGCGCGTCGTTGCGGTGCACCGTCACCAGGCCGGTGCAGGTGCCGCAGCCACCGTTGTGCGGGCCCATGTTCTCGTCCACCGCCATCGACCACTTGGTCCAGCTACGACCCCAGTTGCGGAAGTAGTCGATCAAGTCACCCATGTCCTCGGCGTGCTGGTTGCTCACCCAGGTGCCGCCCGAGTGCTCGGTCATGTACGCGTTGACCTGCGGATACTGGTTGTGCACGGCGGTCGCGGTGGACGGGTTGCCGCCGTAGTCGTGCCACGCCACACCACCGAAGTTCGGGTGGTTACGGATCGCGGTGTCGGCCAGCAGCGGCGCCACCCACGTGTCGTACGTGTCGAAGTTCCAGTCACCGACCAGCAGCTTCGTGCTCAATCCGGCGCTCTGCAGGGCCGGCAGCAGATTGGTCTTGGAGAAGTACTGCAGCCCGGCCGCGTTCCACTGCATCGACGGGTAACCGGCGCAGCAGGTCGGCTCGTTCTGCGCGGTGACGTACCGGATCGGCACGCCCTGCGACTGGTAGCCCTGGATGTACTTCACGAAGTACTGCGCGTAGGCCGGGTAGTACTGAGACTGCAGCCAACCCTGGCTGTACGCGTTGTTGTCCTTCATCCACGGCGGGGCCGACCACGGCGAGGCCATCACGAACATCGACGGGTTGAGCCCGACCGCCTGCTTGGTCAACGCCATCACATCGGCGTCCCGGCTCAACGAGAAGTCGTTCACGTCGCAACACGTGTTGTCGTACGAGAAGTTGCCCTGCGCCAGATCCGACGAGCCGATGACGTTGCGCAGCGCGCTCACCCCGATGCCCTGCGACGGGCTGAAGAGCTTGGTCATCACCTCGTTCTGAGTGGCCGCCGAGAGCGCGCCGCTCCCGCGGATGTCGAAGGCGGCGGTGTCGGTGAACGACGCGCCGGCCCCCTCGAACTGCTGATAGGTGGTGTTCTCGTTGACCGTGATGGTCTGGTTGGCGCTGCCCGAGCTGCCGCCGAACGCGACGTTCGCCTGCTGCTGCAGCCCACGCGAGACGGTCCGCCCGCCGGCGTCGCTGGTAGTGGTGAGATAGACGTTGACTGCCTCGCCGGCGGCGACTGACGCCGACGGCACGCTCAGGACGGCCGCCGAAACGACCACGGCCGCCGAAGCGGCCCATCCGATCTTCATGGGGACTCCCTTGCCGGAGGTGGGGGCCTAGCCGGGAAAAGGTTAAGACGGTGAACAATAAACATCTGTGTCGATGCCGTGTCAACCGTCACGCCCGCGTCAGAGTCGGTTGTTTGCGCTGGCCAGACCTATTTTCACAACCTTGATACAAGTTGCTTCGCGAGTGCCTGCGGACGGCGCGGCCCCCGTCTGGCAAACTGGGACGGCAACATCGGGAGGGCTCGCCTAGTGGCCGATGGCGCCGGTCTTGAAAACCGGTAAGGGGAAACTCTTCGTGGGTTCGAATCCCACGCCCTCCGCTTTTGTCTGCCTGGGGACGACGGCCGCTGGGTAGGTGAACGTGTGCCCGGTGCCGAGGCAATGCCTCGTTGACCGGCTTCGCGGCCGGCGCGCCAGCGGAGCCCTCGTCGGTGCCCAGCCTGATCAGGTGCTCGCTGTCTGTCGGCAGCCTCGGGCGGCTAGGAGTTGCCGGGGGAATCGCGGACGTAGACACCGACGCCGGGCAGTGTTTCGGTGAGCTCTTTGACGCGCAGAATCTGCATCGCGCGGTCGATGACCGGGGCCGTCACCTCGTAGTGCGCGGTCAGTTCGCCGCGGCTGGGCAGGTGGGAGCCGGGCGGGAACTCGCCGGCCTCGATGCGGTTCTGCAGGTCGTCGGCGATTTCTCCGTATCGGTAGCGCGGCGGCACGGTATCTCCTCGGTCGGCACCCCGCGTAGACCACCAATGACTACCCCTCAACCATCCAACGCTGGTTGTGGAGGTTGGCATTGGGCAACCTCGGTTAACGCTAAGGAGGCCCAAGACAGCGAGGCCGGAACAGTGATGATCCGCCCGTGGTCGAGGCGAAAGCCCGGAGCAGACATAGTGCTCCGGGCTTTCACCTGCGCATGTCACGCGGGCCAGCGGGCTTGGGTCAGGATCAGCCTGGCCACTGTGGTTGCTTGGTCGTTGTTCGCTACGGTGAAGTCCTCGAGGGCGAGCGAGTTCAAAGCTGCCTCACGATCGGCAAGCCAGTTCAAGTGGCGCCGTGCGGGCACCTCGCCGTCGCGCGCCTGGAGCCGACGGCGGATGGTGTCCAGGTCGGCGGTCAGCCGGACCACTTGAACCTCGCATCCGTCGAGGCTGTCGACGTATCGGTTCCGGAGGCCAGCCCGGTCGATGTTGGCGCTGACTACGACGAACTGGGCGCCACGATCGCGAAAATGAACCCAGACCGCGGCCAGATTGGCGCATTTCAGGGCGTCGTAGAAATCGGGGTTGGCGGGGGATGGTGGAGGGCCGAACTGCGCCAGGGCATCGGTGTCGATGACCCCGGTGGTGTGGCCGGCGTCGGTGAGCAGTTCGCCGATGGCTTGGGCCACGGTGGATTTGCCGACGCCGGATACGCCGATGAGGATCAATGCCCGTCTCATGGACCGATCATGCGCCGTACTTGTTGTAGGGGACGGTCCAGTCGCCGAGGCCGTCCCAGGTGGGGAGGGGCTTGGGGCTGTGGGTGACCTCGACGACGTCGCCGATCAGGAAGTTTTTGTAGACCCACTGAGCGTCGGCGGTGCTCAGGTTGATGCAGCCGTGTGAGGTGTTCGCCTTGCCCAACTGGGTGTTCCAGGGGGCGGCGTGCAGAAACTCGCCCGAGTAGGAGATGCGGGTGCAGAACTCGACGTCCTCGGGTTCGTAGTAGAACGGGTTGTTCTTGTCGCTCAGGCCGTAGCTGGCCGAGCTCATGCTGTGCGTGCGTTCTTTCGACAGCACCACGTGCGGGCCGTTGTGGGTCCAGAAGTGGATCTGCTCGCCGTTGGTGATGGTGGTGTAGCCGCCCTGGCCGTTGCTGCAGGCCATGTCGCGGGCCAGCTTGCCGTCGATGTAGACCCGGGTGCGGCGGGTGCTGTCGTCGCTGATCGCGATCAGGGAGCGGCCGATCGTGAAGTGGGTGCTGGCGTTGGCTTTGCCGTACAGGCCGTTGCCCAGATCGACGCCCAGGGCGTTGACGCTGACCTTGATCGTGGTGCCGCGCGCCCAGTACTTCGCGGGGCGCCAGTGCACGATCGTGTTGTCGACCCAGAAGAATTTGCCGTCGACGGCCGGCGTGGTCTCGACCTTGATGGCTTTCTCGGCGGCCGCCCGATCCTTGACGGCTTTGCTGAACGCCACGATCACCGGCTGGCCGATTCCGTACGTACCGCCGGTCTCAAGCGCGGTCAGCGCGTTGGCCTGAAAGGTGACTCCGGTGACCGCGCGCGGTTTGACGGTCCGGAAGGTCGCGGTCTTCGTGACGGCGGCGCCGAGGCTGTCGAGCAGGTGGGCGGTCAGCTTGTACGTCTTGTCGTAGGCCAGCGGCCCGCTGGAGCGCCAGGTCACACCGTCGGCCTGGACCGTTCCGGGCAGGCCGCTGACGGACTGGAGAGTTCCGCCGTCGACCTTGATGACGACCGGATCGGCCGGGGAGATCTGCCCGGAGGGCGCCGTCAGCCGCAGGGGCGCCGCCGTCGGTTGTTCCCACGTCAACTTGGCCGTGGTGGGGGCGGAGGAGCAGGCGGCCAGCCCGGTCACGCCGAGGGCGCCGATGAGCAACTTGCGTCGTTGAACCACACCTACCTAGATGCGGCTGCCGCCTCGAATGTTGTCCGCATCTGCTGAGCGAAACCTTCGGCCATCTCCAACTGCGCGCGCAGCGCCCGAACCCTCTCGTCGGCGGCCGCATGAAAAACGGCCAGCCGATCGATCAAAGCCGCCCGGCCGGCGTCTTGCGTGACGGAGAGGCCGTCGATGATCTCCAGCAGGTCGCGCATCTCCTCCAGGGTGAAGCCGAGCGGCTTCATCCGCTTGATGACGCGGAGCCGGTCGAGGTCGGGTTCGGTGTAGAGCCGGAACCCGCCCTCGCTGCGGGCCGACGGGACGACCAGGCCGGCTTCCTCGTAGTGGCGGATCGTGCGGATGCTCAGCCCGACTCGTACGGCCGCCTCACCGATCTGCATCAATGGGAAGCTCCGAGCTTGCCGCTGAGGTTCTCGTGGAACCGCGTGCTGGCCTCGTTCAACCCGATGATCTCGGCCCGCTTGCCGCGCGACTCGTACTTGGTGGTGATGGCGTCCAGCGCCGCCACCGAGGACGCGTCCCAGATGTGGGCCGCGCTCATGTCGATCACCACCCGGCCCGGGTCGCCGGCGTAGTCGAACTGGTGCACGAGGTCATTGCTGGAGGCAAAGAACAATTCGCCATGTACGTGGTAGATGCGCGTTCCGCCCTCGGGAGCCGGCGTGCTGGTCACGGTGGCGAAGTGGGCCACCCGCCGGGCGAAGACCACCATGGCCGCCAGCACGCCGAGGACGACGCCCACGGCCAGGTTGTGGGTGGCGAGCGTGCCGGCCACGGTCACCAGCATGACGACGATCTCCCCGGCCGGCATCCGCTTGAGGGTGGCCGGGGCGATGCTGTGCCAGTCGAAGGTGCCCACCGACACGATGATCATGACGGCGACCAGTGCCGCCATCGGGATCAGGGCGACCACGTCACCCAGCGCCACGACCAGGATCAGGAGGAAGACACCGGCCAGGAACGTCGAGAGTCGCGTACGGGCGCCCGAGGTCTTGACGTTGATCATCGTCTGGCCGACCATCGCGCAGCCGCCCATGCCACCGAAGAAACCGGTGACGATGTTGGCGACGCCCTGGCCCCAGGACTCGCGGGTCTTGTCGGAGCGCGTGTCGGTGATGTCGTCGACCAGCTTGGCCGTCATCAGGGATTCCATCAGACCCACGAGCGCGATGCCCAGAGCGTACGGCGCAATGATCTTCAAGGTGTCGAGGGTGAACGGCACATCGGGCAGGCCGAGCGCGGGCAGGCTGTCCGGCAGCCTGCCCTCGTCGCCGACGGTGGGCACGGCGATGTGCGCGAGCAGGGTGACGGCCGTCAGCACCACGATGGCGACCAGCGGCGCCGGCACGGCGGTGGTGAGCTTGGGCAAAAACCAGATGATGGCCAGCGCGACCGCCACCAGCGGATAGACCAGCCACGGTACGCCCGTGAGGTGTGGCAGCTGCGCCGAGAAGATCAGGATCGCCAGCGCGTTGACGAAGCCCACCATGACGCTGCGCGGGATGAAGCGCATGAGCTTGGCCACCCCGGCCAGGGCCAGCACGATCTGGAAGACGCCACCAAGGATCACCGCCGCGACCAGGAACCCCAGCCCGTGCTCCTTGGCCAGCGGCGCCACGACCAGCGCGATCGCCCCGGTCGCGGCCGAGATCATGGCCGGGCGGCCGCCGGTGAAGGCGATCGTCACCGCCATGGTGAACGAGGCGAACAGCCCGATCCTGGGATCGACCCCGGCCAGAATCGAGAACGAGATCGCCTCGGGAATCAGCGCCAGCGCGACGACCAGGCCGGCCAGGACTTCGGTACGGAACACCCGCGGTGACGCCAGCCAGGCGGGACGGGCACGTCGGTTGAGGAGCACAGACATAAGGTTCCCGACCGTACTCTTCCGTAGGGGGAGAGTTGGGCGGCTCGTGGCAATGATCACGCGGCGCAGGGCCTGGTGGGGCAGCATGGCAGTCATGAAGCGTCGCTGGCTGTTCGCCGACCAGCTCGGCCCGCACTTCCTCGACGAGCCCGGCCAGCCGGTGCTGCTCATCGAGTCGAAGGCGGTCTTCCGGCGCCGCGCCTTCCACCGGCAGAAGGCTCATCTCGTGCTCTCCGCCCTGCGGCATCGGGCTGAGGACGACAACGTCCTCTTCAAGCAGGCCGAGACGTACGCCGGCGCGGCGACCGGCCCGCTCAGCGTGTGCCACCCCACCTCGCGCGCCGCCCGTGGGCTGGTGACCCGGCTGCCCGGCGTCGAGGTGCTGCCACCGCGCGGCTTCGTCACTGCCCCGCAGGACTTCGTGTCCTGGGCGGCTGGGCGCGACCATCTGCGTCTCGAGGACTTCTACCGGTTTGCCCGGCAGCGTCACGGCGTACTGATGGAAGGCGCCGAACCGGCCGGAGGCCGATGGAACCTCGACGCCGACAACCGGGAGCCACCCCCGCGCGGCGCCGAGCGGCTCGGCGTGCCGGCCCCGCCCGAGATCGTCGAGGACGAGATCGACGAACAGGTACGGGCCGACCTCGACCGTTGGGAACGCGACGACGGCATCACCTTCGTCGGCCGTGACGGGCCACGCCTCTTCCCGGCGACCCGGCCCGAGGCGCTGGCCCGCCTGCGGCACTTCGTCGAGCACCGGCTGCCCGCCTTCGGCCCGCACGAGGACGCGATGCTGGCCGGCGACCCGCTGATGGCCCACAGCATGCTCAGCGCGGCCATCAACCTCGGCCTGCTCGACCCGCTGGAGGTCATCGAACGCGCCGAACAGGCGTACCTGGCCGGTGAAGCGCCGCTGGCCAGCGTCGAAGGCTTCGTCCGGCAGATCCTCGGCTGGCGCGACTTCATCTGGCACCTCTACTGGTACTTCGAACCCTCATACCGAGCCGAGAACGAACTGCACGCCCGCCGCGAACTGCCGAAATGGTTCGCCGACCTGGACGCCGACGCCGTCGAGGCCCGCTGCCTGTCCGACGTCCTGGCCGGCGTCCGCGACCGCGGCTGGGTCCACCACATCCCCCGCCTGATGATCCTCGGCAACTACGCCATGCAGCGCGGCTGGCGCCCCGGCGCCATCGCCGACTGGTTCCACCGCAGCTTCGTCGACGGCTATGAATGGGTGATGACGGCCAACGTCGTCGGCATGAGCCAGTACGCCGACGGCGGCCGGATGAGCACCAAGCCGTACGCCGCCGGCGGCTCCTATGTGAACCGCATGAGCGACTATTGCGGCGGGTGCCGCTACGACCCGAAGGTCCGAGCCGGCGACAACGCCTGCCCTTATACGGCGGGGTATTGGAGCTTTCTCGCCCGCCATGAGCAGACCTTCGCGGGCAACCACCGCATGCAGCAGCCCCTCAAAGGCCTACATCGTCTGCAGGACCTGGACGCCTTGCTGGAGCAGGAGAAAGCCCGCGGTTCCCGGGCGCCGTGAACCCTTTCGCTTCGGGTGACGGACAACAAGCGTCACCGAAGAAAGAGGATCAGGGATGGATGACGCTTCGATACTGCTCCGGTCGCGAAGCCGGCCGGAGGAGTTCGCGGTGCTGTTCGATCGGCACGCTCCCTACATTCACCGGTACCTGGCCCGCCGTCTCGGCGACCAGCATGCCGACGACCTGGTCGCCGAGACGTTCCTGGCTGCCTTCCGGCGCCGCGACACCTTCCGGCCCGAACACGGTGACGTTCGGCCCTGGCTCTACGGCATCGCCACCAATCTGATCGCCCAGCACCGCCGCGACGAGGCGCGCGCCCTACGGCTGAAACGAGCCGTACCGCCGGACACCGACACCGTCTGTCATGCCGAGCAGGTCGCCGTGGATGTCACCGCCGCCGCATTGTGGCAAGTGCTCACCGCGGCGTTGGCCGACCTGGCCGACGGCGACCGCGACGTGTTCCTGCTGATCGCACAGGAGGAATTGACGTACGAGCAGGTCGCGGCGGCCCTGCGAATCCCGGTGGGCACGGTTCGCTCGCGTCTGCACCGCGCCCGTACCCGACTGCGCGCCGCGCTCGGCGGCAGCAACCCGTTGACCACCGTCGAGCAGGAGATACGCCATGGATGAGATCACGCTGACCCGCGAGCTCGGCCGGGGAACGCCGCTCCCGTCGCCCGATCGGCTCGCCCCGGCCCGGGCCCGGCTGCTGGCCGAGCTGACGGCAGACTCGGCCCAGTCGCCGGGCGAAACGTCGCCACAGACCCACCCTCGGCGGCTGACCCGTCGAGTCCTCGCGCTGGCCGCCGCGGTCGCCGTTGTCGTAGCCGGCGCGACGACGACGCTGGGCGATCGGGGCCCGGAAACCCCGCCGGTCGCGACGGTGCCGGTCGCCCAATTCCTCGACACGGCCGCCGCGGTGGCCGGCAAGGAGCAGGACGTCGTGCCCCGCGGTGATCAATTCGTCTATGCCAAGACGATCGGCCCGGACGGTACGTCGCGCGAAAGCTGGTACTCAGTCGACGGCCGGCACGACGGCCTGGCGCGAACCTCCAAGGGCGCGGAAGAGGTCATCCCCGGCTGCATCGAGGGCCGGCAGAAGGGCTCCGACAGCACGGGACAGGCCGTCCAGGTTTCGTGCGAGCCTGAGCCGCACGTCCGGCCCGACCTACCGACCGATCCGTCGGCCTTGATCACCTGGCTGACCAAGCGCAGCCTCGACAAGAACGGCAAAAGGAACGTCAACGGCGTCGCCAAGGACATGTGGTCGCTCAGCGACGGATACTGGCTCCGTCCGGCCCAGCGAGCCGCCCTCTACCGTGCGGCCGGCATGATCGACGGCATCAGCCTGGTGCCGAACTCGAAGGACAGCACCGGCCGAACCGGCACCGGCGTCGCCTGGACCTCCCCAGGCGAGTCCGAGCCCCAGGTCATGTGGATCTTCGACGCCACAACGCACGTGCTGCTCGGTTCGCCGCTTTCCTCGCTGGTGACGCCGCCGCTCATCGTCGACGAGCCGGGCCAACGCCCCTGACCCACCACGAAAGCGGAGCGGCGCCCCTGAGCTGGCGTCTCCCGGTTGCTCAAGTGGCGGTGGATCCGACCGATCCATGCGGCGATCCCGCCCACTCGAGAGGTCCTGCCGGTATGTCACAGCATCCGTTCTCGCCGTCGTACGCTCCGATGCCGCCCTTCGCCCCGCGGCCGGTCCGGAGCCCGTTGCCGCTCTGGGCGCTGGGCACTGGGATTGCCGCTCTCGTGTTGTCCTGGGTGCCGGTCCTGGGGCTGCTGCTTGGTCTGGCGGCGGTCGCCCTCGGGGCCGTCACTCTCGCTAAGGCGATGAGCAAGGCCAAGGCGGCGATCGGTCTGGCGCTCGGCGTCCTCGCCTTGATGATTAACGTCATCGTGCTCGCGGCATCAGGCTCGGCTCCCTCGAACGAGGTGAGCGCCGCCGCCACCGCGCCCACGACGGCCGCCACCACGGTTGCGACCGCTGACCCGACTGTCGAGCCCGTCGTCGACGTCACCAGCGAGCCGCCGACGGAGCCGCCGACGGTCGCGCCGACCACCGAAGCGGCCGCGCCGACCGTCGCGCCCACCACGAAGGCAGCCCGGCCCACGGTCAAGCCGACCACGAAAGCGCCCACCGCCAAGCCGGTGTCGTTGGAGGAGCAGAACGCCATCGAATCGGCCCGGAGCTACCTCGAGTTCACCGCGTTCTCCCGTAAGGGCCTGATCGACCAGCTGTCCTCCGACGCGGGCGAGGGGTACCCGGTGAAGGTGGCCACCCGCGCGGTGGACTCTCTGCACATCAACTTCAACGAGCAGGCCTACAAGTCTGCCAAGAGCTACCTCGAGTTCACGTCGTTCTCACGCAAGGGTCTGATCGACCAGCTCGAGTCGGACGCCGGCGAGGGCTTCACCCACTCGCAAGCCGTCTACGGAGTCAACAAGGTGGGCCTCTGACCAGCAGGTCCGCGGCAAGCTCCAGGCCCCGCCCGACCGCGACCTCGCGGCCCGGCGGGGCCTTTCCGGCTGTTCAGCGGTTGTCGCCGCTGCCGCCCACCTGATCCGTGGGCTTGGTGTAGAGGATGTCGCGGGCCTGTTCGGCGGCGCGGATGATGCTTTCGGCGACGAAGTCCATGAAGCGGGCGACGTTTTCCAGGCGCACGGCGGCGGGGGTGCCGGGGCCCAGGATGGGGATGCCCTCGCGGGCGGTTTTGGCCAGGTCGATGTTGGATTGGGCGCTGGCCAGCATGGACTGGAACCAGACGTCGTCGTCGACGCGGTAACGCTCGCGGCGGCGGTCGTCGCGTTCGCGGCGGATCAGGGTCAGGTCTTCGAGCAGGGCTACGGCTTTGGAGACAGAAGCGGGACTGACCTGCAGGCGCTGGACGAGCTCGGCGGCGGTGAGGCTGCCCTCGTCGGTGGTGAACAGGCAGGTCAGGATGCGGGCGGTCATTTTCGGCAGGCCCTGCGACATGATCAGGGTCGTGAAGGTTTCCTGATATTCGAGCAGGGCGGCGGGGTCGCGGCCGGGCGTTGGTGGGGTGGCCGGGCTGCCCGCGGCGGGTGGCCGGCGGCGGTGGGCGCGGCGTTCGGTGGCGCGGTGGGCCAGGTCGGAGCGGTAGCCGGTGGGGCCCCCGTTGCGCATGACCTCGCGCGTGATGGTCGAGGTGGGGCGGTCGAGGCGGCGGGCGATCTCCGCGTACGCCAGGCCGTCGGACAGGCCCAGCGCGATCTGCTGGCGTTCCTGCTGGGTGAGCCTGCCTCCAGGCATGCCGTCTCCCTTCACTGGATCGGTGTCAGCCTAGCGTTCACTTCGGCCCAATGCAACGCAACGTTGCGTTGATCGCCACTCTAGTGCAACGATTAGCCGGTCTTGAGCTGGCAAAACTATAACTCAGTGCAACAAGTACATTGCCTAATCCTTGAACGCAACGTAGCGTTTCCTGCATCGGAAACAACGACTGCAAGGAGCAGGCAATGACAACGTTCGAGACCCCCGCCCCGATCGCCGCCGTCCTCGACATCCCGGCCGGGCGAGTTCAGTTCATCGCCGCCGACCGGGCCGACACCACGGTCGAGGTCCGGCCGGCCGACGCTTCGAAGAGCCGGGACGTCAAGGTCGCCGAGGAGACGACGGTCGAGTACGCCGACGGCGTTCTGCGGATCGCGGCCGCCGCCCGCAACCAGCTGCTCGGCAGCTCCGGCTTCATCGAGGTGACCGTCCAGCTGCCGGCCGGCTCGCGGGTCGAGGCCAAAGCGGCCAGCGCCGAGCTGCGCGGCGTGGGCCGGCTGGGCGACGTCGTCTTCGAGGGCGCCCTGGGCGAGATCAAGCTCGACGAGGCGGCGAGCGTCCGTTCCACCACCTCGGCCGGCGACGTGGCGATCGGCCGGCTGACCGGGCCGGCCGAGATCACCACGGTCAAGGGCGACGTGCAGATCTCCGAGGCCGTACGGGGTGCCGTCGCGCTCCGGACGCAGGCGGGCTCGATCACGGTCCTCGCCGCCCCCGGCGTGTCGGCCTCGCTCGACGCCGGCACCGGTTACGGCCGGATCAGCAACGACCTGCGCAACGACGGTGCCGCCGTCCTCGACATCACCGCCACCACCGGCTACGGCGACATCGTCGCCCGCAGCCTCTGAAAGGGACAGTCATGACGAACTTCGCTATCGAGGCCCGCGGTCTGCACAAGTCGTACGGGGACAAGGTGGTGCTCGACGGCATCGACCTCGCCGTACCGGAAGGAACGATCTTCTCGTTGCTCGGCCCGAACGGGGCCGGCAAGACGACCGCGGTGAAGATCCTCTCGACTCTCGTCGCGGCCGGGGCCGGCTCCGGCGAGACCCGCGTCGGCGGTCACGACCTGGCCGCCGAGCCGCAGGCGGTTCGCGCCGCGATCGGTGTCACCGGGCAGTTCTCGGCGGTCGACGGTCTGATCACCGGAGAGGAGAACATGCTGCTCATGGCGGATCTGCACCACCTGCCGCGGGCCGAGGGCCGCCGGGTCGTGGCCGACCTGCTGGCCCGCTTCGACCTGGTCGAGGCCGCCTCGAAGCCGGCGTCCACCTACTCCGGTGGCATGAAGCGCCGCCTCGACATCGCGATGACCCTGGTCGGGCGGCCGCGGATCATCTTCCTGGACGAGCCGACCACGGGTCTCGACCCGCGCAGCCGGCACAACATGTGGCAGATCATCCGCGAGCTGGTCACCGGCGGCGTCACCGTCTTCCTCACCACGCAGTACCTCGAGGAGGCGGACGAGCTGGCCGACCGGATCGCCGTGCTCAACGGCGGCAAGATCGTGGCCGAGGGCACGGCCGAGGAGCTCAAGCGGCTCGTCCCGGGCGGGCACATTCTGCTCCGCTTCACCGACCCGGCCGCCTACCAGGCCGCCGGCACGGCCCTGCCCGGCGCCGTCGGCGACGACACCGCCCTGACCCTGCAGATCCCCAGCGGCGGCAGCCAGCGCGACCTGCGCGCGATCCTCGACCGGCTCGACGCGGCCGACGTCGCGGCCGACGAGCTGAGCGTGCACAGCCCCGACCTGGACGACGTCTTCTTCGCCCTGACCAGCACCGAAGCCCCGACCAGCACCGACACCCTGACCAGCACCGACACGGAGGTTGCCCGATGAGCTCGCTCGCCCTGGACTCGACCACGATGCTGCGCCGGAACCTGCTGCACGCGCGGCGTTACCCGTCCCTGACGCTGAACCTGCTGCTCACGCCGATCATGCTGCTCCTGCTGTTCGTCTTCATCCTGGGTGACGCGCTGAGCGCCGGCATAACCCACGGTGAACCCGACCGCTCCCGATATCTGGCCTACCTGGTTCCCGGGCTACTACTGATGACCATCGGCAGCACCGTGATCGGCACCGCGGTCTCGGTCTCGAACGACATGAGCGAGGGCATCATCGCCCGCTTCCGGACGATGGCCATCCACCGGGGATCGGTGCTCGTCGGGCATGTCATCGGCAGCGTGCTGCAGTCGGTGATGAGCGTGATCCTGGTCGGCGCCGTCGCCGTCGCGATCGGCTTCCGCTCGACCGATGCCACGCTCCTCGAGTGGCTGGCCGCCTTCGGGTTGCTGGTCCTCTTCGCCCTGGCCCTGACCTGGATCGCGGTCGGCATGGGCCTGGTCAGCCCGAACGCGGAAGCGGCCAGCAACAACGCGATGCCGCTGATCCTGCTGCCGCTGCTGTCCAGCGCCTTCGTCCCGGTCGAGTCGATGCCCGGCTGGTTTCAGCCGATCGCCGAGTACCAGCCGTTCACGCCGGCCATCGAGACGCTGCGGGGCCTGCTGCTCGGCACCGGGATCGGGCACAACGGCTGGCTCGCGGTGGCCTGGTGCGCCGGTCTGGCGATCCTCGGCTACTTCTGGTCGACGTCGCGCTTCAACCGCTCCTGAAGCAAGAAAATGGGGGCCGGTGAAAACCGGCCCCCATTTTTACATCAGCTGACGCGGCGGCACGGGTCGCCGTAGTCCGGGTCGACGTGCTTGATCGCCTTGCGGGTCAGCGGGCCGTACATGCCGTCCGCGCCGGTGCCGGCGACGCTCTGCACCTTCTTCAGCGCCTTCTCGGTGTTGCCACCGAAGTCGCCGTCGATGGTCAGCGGGTAGACGTCGACCGCCTGGAGCGCCGACTTGTAGCAGTCGTTCAGCGTGTCCTGCAGGCGGCGGACGCCGTCGCTGTTGGCGCCGCGGACCATGCCGCAGTTCACCGAGCCGTTGGAGGCCGCCGGAACCAGGGCGCCCTGGTAGGTGACCGACTTGGTGCAGACCGGGTTGGCCAGGATGGAGACCAGCGGGTCGGCCGAGGCCGGGCCCGCCGCCACCAACTGGAAGCCACCGATGCCGGCGGTCACGAAAGCCGCGGCTGCTACTCGTTTTGCCCAACGCGTTGCCATGACACACTCTCCCCGTTGTTGGTACACAGTGGAACTGGACCGCCGCGTACGGTAACAGAGGGCAGAGGAATTCATCTATCCCGTCAGGGCAGCTGGGACGGCCGCAGCTCGGTGGTGCCGCGGGCGGTGTGCACGACCACGGTGAACGTGTCCGGGCCGTCGCCACCCTCGGGACCGGGCCACCAGGCGCCCCACCAGCCGTTGCGGACGCTGGCCTGGAAGGTCTTCCCCCGGTCGAGCCGGATCTCGACGGCGGTGACCTCGGGGCCGGCCAGACCGACGATGTTCGACCACAGGTTGTCGCCGTCGCCGGCCGAGCTGCGGGTCTCCAGAGTCACCGAGTCGGGGGCGGCCGCGGGCGGTGGGGTGACGCCGTCGGTCAGGCCCATCGAGGCGAACCGGTCCTTGTCCACGCTCAGGCACTCGACCAGCGCGCCGTTGTTCTTGCGCAGGATGAGCAGGGTCATGTCGCCGCGCTGCTCGGCCAGGATCACGTCGGACGGGCTCACCTTCCCCGGCGGGCCGCCGGTGTCGCCGGCCCCGCACGTGGCGGCTTGGGGCATGACCTGCTCGCCGGTACGGGCACTGGGCATGGCGGTCCACGAGGCGATCGCCTTCTCGCCCGCACCGGGAAGGACCGCCGGCACGACGACCGCCGCCACCACACCGGCCGCCGCCGCGACCGCTCCGACGGTCAGCATCCGCCCCCTCCGCGCCGGGACCCGGCGCTCGGCCATGGTGCGCTCGACGAAGGCTCGGGAGCGGGCCCACTGCTCCGGGGTGGGTTCGTGGCCGAGGGCCGGATCGAGAAACTTGATGTCGTTCACGACTGCTCCTGAAGGGTGGGGCGGGTGTCGGCCGGTTCGAGGGCGGCCTGCAGCCGCTGACGGGCCCGGGAGAGGCGCATCGCGAACGTCGAACGGCGGCAGCCGAGCACGGTGGCGGCCTGCTCGGCGGTCAGGCCGTCGAAGCCGACCAACGCGAGCGCCTCGCGGTCGGCCGCGCTCAGCGTGCGCCAGGCCCGCTGCAGGTCGAGCCGGGCGGCCGCGCCGAGCGACTCGTCGTGCCCTTGCGGCTTTTCGGTTGACGTCAGGCGTACATCCAGGGCCTTTCGCCGCAACCAGCCCCGGGTCTGGTTGGCCATGACCCGGCGGGCGACCGCGAACAGCCACGGCCGGGCGTCCTCGGGCAGATCGCCGAGGCGTCGCCAGGCCGTGAGGTACACGGTCGAGACGACGTCCTCGGCCTCGTCGTCCGGTACCCGCCGTTGCACGAAGCGGAGCAGGTCGGCGAACGTGTCCTGGTGCAGCGCCCGGAACCGTTGTTCGCTTGCTTGGTGGTCCATGCCCCCTACCTGTCCGGCTGGGCGGAGACTGTCACACCGGTTCGACGACCTTGATGACGGCCCGGCCGGCGGCGAACGCAGCGGGCGCCTCGGCGAGCGGATGCACGGGGTTGGGCAGCGGCTTGAGGCGGCCGTCGCGCACGCGTGCGGCCAGGTCGGCGAGCCGGGCGCGATCCGCTTCGACGACGAAGAAGACCGCACGCCCGTTGCGGGGCAGGGTCTTGGGCGGCGTCACGATGCTGACCAGCGTGCCGCCGGCCCGGACCAGGGCGGCCGAGCGGTCGAGGATGTCGCCGCCGATCACGTCGAGGACGACATCGGCCTCGCCGGCGTCCTCGAGCCGGTCGCTCTCCAGGTCGATGAACGCGTCGGCCCCGAGGGCGAGGGCCCGGTCCCGGGCGGTGGCCCGGCCGGTGCCGATGACGCGGGCGCCGGCCTCGCGGGCGAGTTGCGCGGCGATCGAGCCGACGTCGCCCGTGACGCCGTGGATCAGGACGGTCTGGCCTGCGGCCAGGTGGCCGTGGTCGAACAGGGCCTGCCAGGCGGTCAGCCCGGAGATGGGCAGCGCGGCGGCCACGGTGTGCTCGATGTCCGCCGGCAGCGGGGCGAGATTGCGGGCCTCCACCGCCGTGTACTCGGCCAGCGTGCCGTTGCGGGCCCAGTCGGTCAGGCCGAACACCCGCTGGCCGACGGTCAGGCCGGTGGTGCCGTAGCCCAGCTCGGCGACGACACCGGACACGGCGTGGCCGGGCACGCTCGGCGTCCGGTCCCGGCCGGCGCGGTCGGTCCAGGTGGTCGGCCAGTCCAGCTCGGTGCGGGTGTACGCGGCGGCGTGCACCCGCACGACGACGTCGTTCTCGGCCGCGTGCGGGTAGGGCAGCTCGGCCAGGGACAGCCCGGTGGTGCGATCCCGGACGATGACGGCTTGCATGGTGTGCTCCTTCGTCTTTTCAGGGAGACGAGGTAGCCCCCCGGGGTGTGACGGCCCCGAGCTTTCGAGGATTGATGACCCGGCGGTACGCGGTGACGCGGCCCCCGGCGATCTCCATGGTGTCGACCGAGTAGACGTGGCCGTCCCGGTAGTACACGAGGGCGAGCTCGCCGCCGACCTCGGCCACCTGGACCCGCCCCAGCTGCCACTGGCGCTTCACACGCAGGAGGACCTCGCCGACGCGTACGCCGCCGCGAATGGGTTTGCGGGCCGCGAAGGCCTCGCCGCCCCCGTCGGTGAGATAGACGATCTCCGGATGGAGCAGCGCGACCAGCCCGGCCAGATCGCCCTGCTGATACGCGGCGCGGAAGGCCGTGAGGACACGTTGCCGCTCCGCCTTCGACGCCTGGGGCGCGGACTCCTTCGCCTTGGCCACCCGCTGCCGGGCCCGCGAGGCGTACTGCCGGGCGTTGGGCGCCGCGACGCCGAGCACCTCGGCGATCCGCGGGAAGCCGATCCCGAAGACGTCGTGCAGCACGAAGGCCACCCGCTCGGGCGGGCTCAGCTCCTCCATGATCAGCAGCATGGCGGTGCTCACCGACTCGTCCACCAGCACCGGCTGCGCCGCGTCGGGCCCGGTCAGCAGCGGCTCGGGCAGCCACGGCCCGACATAGGTCTCCCGGCGGACCCGGGCGCTCTTCAAGATGTCGTACGCCCGTCGTGCCGCCACCGTCACCAGCCAGGCCCGCAGATCCGTGACGCCGGCGAGCTCGGCCGCGGACGCCCGCAGCCACACGTCCTGGGTCACGTCCTCGGCGTCGGCCACGCTGCCCAGCAGCCGGTAGGCCACCCCGAAGACCGCGGGCCGATGCGACTCCCACTCGGCGCCGAGCCGGTCCTCCATGCCGACCAGCGTAGCTACGAGGCCGGATCGGAGTCGGAGGAGATGAGCACGACGTTGCCGTCCGGGTCGTCGATCATCGCCGCGTAGGGCCCGGCGGTCTTCCTGGGCGCCATCCGCCCGTGATAGCCGGCCGCGGTCAGTTGGCCCACTCGGCGTCGACCGCCGCGTCATCACCGACGAAGAACTCCAGGAACTGCTGGTAGCCGCGCTCCGGGCGCACCCAGTCGGGGTCGTTGAGCGCCGCGAAACCCTCGGCCAGCACGAGACTGACTCCGCTCGGCATCCGGTAGAGCGAGAAGGGCCGGTCGGGAGGCGGCTCCGGCATGTCCAGGCCGAGAAGCCGGTAGAACTCGATCGACCGTCCGAGATCCCGTACGTCGAGGCCGATCATTCCGAACTTGATAGTAGGCATGCGCTTATCGTCTGCGTTAGCTTACGATCTGTCAAGCCATGAAAGAGTGAGACCCGTGGGTGACGACAGCGAGCGGGCGGATCTGGCGGCCATGGCCGTACGGCTGACCCGGCGCCTGATCGCCATGGAGGAGCCGATCCTGGCCCGCCACGACATCGCGATGTGGGCCTACGCCGTCCTCAGCGCCCTGCGTGAGCGGCCCACGCGCACCCAGGCCGCCCTGGCCACCGCCATCAACGCCGACAAGACCCGCCTCATCCCGGTCCTCGACGACCTGCAGCGCCGGGGGTTGATCACCCGCGACCCCGACCCCGCCGACCGCCGCGTCCGCCTGTTGAGTCTCACGCCGGCCGGCCGCGCCCTCCACCAAGCCGTGCAGGCCGACATCCGCGCCGCCGAGCAGACCCTGCTGGCCGACCTCGCCGAGGATGACCGCGCCGGTTTCCTGGCCGCGCTCGACAAGCTCAGTCATTGAAGTCCAGCACCACCCGCTCGGCGCCGCCGTCAGCAACCTGCTGACGGAAGTCATCGAGTTGAGGGGCGGTGCTCATGTCTATTTGACCGCCACGTGCACCACGGTGCAGGCCCGGCCCACCCGCGCGGACAATTGCAACTCCACGACCGCCTCCGAACCGACGCCCTTGCCGGCGCCGCTGAGCACTCCGCTACATCAACAACCCAGGGGGCGAGCGCCGAATCAAGCCTTGCCGCTCTTCCACAATGGCCGGACCGGCCGGGCTCAGGTCGCGGTGGCGGCCCGCCTCACCGTCGGCGACGAACTGGCCGAACGGGGCGAGGACCGGCCGAGATGACACCATGATCGACATGACTGCTGACGAGCATGCTGCCCGCGCGGCCGAGCTCACCGCCGAAGCCGAACGCCTCTACCAGATCTGCTTGGTCGACTATCAAACCAACATCAACGAAGACGACCACTCGGACGAGCCGTACGTTCCCGGCGCCGACCTCGCGATGCTCACCGCCACCACACAACTCGCCCAGGTCCACGCGACGCTCGCCCTGCGGTGAAGCGCGGCCGAAGGGACTCGAACCCCTGACTCATCCGCAAAGTCAAGAGCGAAGCCGGTTCGACTGCCTCGTCAAAGTCAGCGGATCCCCCCGGTACGGCTCCACGACCTGTGCCACTGCGCCGCCACCTACCTACGCCACGGCGGCGCCGACATGAAAGAGATCCAGGAAGTCCTCGGCCACTCCACCATCGGCCTCACCTCCGACACCTACACGTCGGTTATCCTCGAGCTGCGGCGGCCGAACGCCGACGCGGCCGCCAAGCTCATCCCTCGCGATGCCGCGTAGCTTCCGCAACAGGAACGCAGGCCCGACGCGCTGCACGGGTCGGGCGGCGAGAGGCACTAACAACGGGCGGTGCAGATGGTCAGGGCTTCGCGCGGAAGGGCGTTTGCGCCGTCGCGTAGTTCACCGACTTCTATCGGGACGTCCGGAGTCCTGCAACGCTTGACTCATGACTCTGTTGCCTAACGCCACAAGCGCCGACGAGCGGAGGCGCGGGGCGAAAGTCGCGGTGCTACCAGTCGGAAGCTTCGAGCAGCACGGCGCCCATTTACCCTTGGCGACCGATACCGTCGTCGCTTGCTCGATCGCCGAGCGCGTCGCTGCTGCGTACGACCTGTTCCTGCTTCCTCCAGTGACGATCTCCTGCTCGCACGAGCACAGCGCCTGGCCCGGCACCGTAAGCATCAGTCACTCCACGCTGAGCGCGATCGTCTCCGACGTGTTCGGCTCACTTCGGCTATCAGGGATCGAGCGGCTGGCTTTGGTGAACGGGCACGGCGGCAACTACGTGCTCGGCAACATCGTGCAGGAGGCGAACGTCGCAGGGCCCACGATGACCCTGTTCCCGGCACGCGAGGACTGGAACGTCGCTCGGCAGGCGGCCGGCCTCGGTAGCAATAGCCACGACGACATGCACGCCGGTGAGCTTGAAGTCTCGGTGCTACGCCACGTCGCCCCCGAACTGGTGAAGCCTGGAGTCGAGGATAGCGATCACCGCGCCCGGGAACGCAAGCTTCTTCTGGTCTATGGCATGGCCGGGTACACCGAGACTGGAGTGATCGGAGTGCCATCGAGCGCCTCCGTCGACAAGGGCCGTGCGGTTCTCGACAGCCTCACGGCAACCTTCAAGGAGCATCTCGATGCGCTGACGGCCGGTCATTAACCCCGCCGGATGGTCAGCGATCGCCGTCTCACACGGCTGATCGATGCCGACGAGGACGTGGTCAGGATCCTGGGGACGGGAAGCGTCGGTCTTGACGACTCCGCTGCATTCGCCCTATACCGACCGGACGTCGCTCGGTTCACCGCAACCGAGGTACCGGACACGGCGGCCGTGCTCACCGCCGGCGCAACGGCCTGAGCGTCAGGGCACACCATCAACCCGTCCCGCCGCCTTCGCGGCTGCGGGACGGGCCCAATCAGGACGCGCTGCTTGCCGCCGGCTCGGCGCTCGCCATGACCTGATCGACGGCCACCCGCCGCCCGGCGATGGCCGTGGCGGCCGCCGCGGTGATCAGCAACAGGCCTGCGCCCGCAAACGCGGTCTTTGGGGCCGCGTCGACGGCGAGGGGCAGGGTCAGCATGCCGACGGTTCCGGTGGTCCGGATGACGGTCTGGTCGACCGTGAGCAGGCGCAGCCGTTGCGCCGGGGCGAATCCGGCGAGCCTGGTCCGCAGGGTGACCGCAGCTGCCGGGGTGGCCAGGCCGGCGGCGAACCCGACGGCCAACAACACCGGCAGCGTCGGTGCGACGCTGTATCCGATAAGCGCCAGCCCGGTCACCGACCAAGCGCCGCAGTACACCGTCAACCATCGGCCCAGGTTGAGGTTCCCGATGAGCAGATTCCCGGCGAGCGCACCGGCGCCGACGGCGGACAACGCCAGCCCGTACCCGGCCGCGCCCTGCCCGAGCCGCATCGCGAGCAAGGCTGGCAGCCCTACAGCGGACACTGCTGCGACGAAGAACCCGATCCCGTGCAGGCCGACCGCGACCGCGATGTCGGGGTTCCGGCGCAGCACTGGCCACGCCGCGACTGGCTCTGTACGACCGGGCGGCGCGGCGGCGGTGCCCGGCGTCACCGCCCGTGCGGCACGGCAGGTGTGCCCGCGTAGCCACCACATCGCGATCGCCGAGACAGCGAACGTGACACCGTCCAGCGCGAAAAGTTGGACCTCGGAGACGACCATGAGGATCAATCCGACGCAGCCGGGTCCGGCAACCACGGCGATCCGGTTGGTCAGATCCAGGAGCGCGGTAACCTGGCGCACCTGGTCCCGCTCGACCAGATCGGGGACCAGACCACCTAGGTTCGGGTCGAACAGGACACCGAGGGCACCGAGCGCGAAGACCAATACCAGCAGCACGGCGATACCCGACCGGCCAGGCGTCCACAGCAGCGGCACCGCACAGGCAACAGCGGCGCGGCCGGCGTCCAGCCAGCCCAGCGCACCGAACGACGAGAATCGGGCGATCAAGCCCCGGCCGAACGTCCCGATCAAGATGTACGGCAGCGACTCGACCACCGCGGCGATACCCATCCACACCGCCGACCCGGTCGCCTCGTAGACGACCCACATGATCGCGAGCCCGTAGAGCCGATCGCCGAGGACGTTGAGCGCGGCCGAACTCCACAGCACCAGAACCGGCCGCTGCCGTAGAAGTCCCAGATATCCCACGCGCCGTACCTCCAAGATCGGGTGATGCGGAGCCGGGCCCTGATCCCCGTCCACTAGCCACCGACCCGGGCTCGGGGTCACCGCGGCAACCTAACGACTCCCAAGGCGCCGTGAGGGCGCTCGACACACCTTCGACGGAACCTGTCACCCCATCTACGTATGACGTAGAGGTCATCAATGGACGACTGTGGACTCTTCGACCAGCAGGCAGCCCACTGGGATCAGTGGGCACCGTTCTACGATTCCGACTCCGTGGGCCACCTCGATCATCGGCCAGCGGTCGACCTGCTCGCCGAACTGGCCGGTGCCGGCCCGGCGCTGGAACTGGGTATCGGCACCGGTCGGGTCGCCCTTCCGCTTGCCGACCGGGGAGTGCCTATCAGCGGCATCGACGCCTCGCCGGAAATGATCGACGTTCTGCACCGTCATCGCGGCGACCGCAAGATCGACGCGCGGATCGCAGACATGGCCAATTTCCGGCCGCCAACGTCGTCGCCGTTCCCGTTGATCTACGTAACCAGCTCGACGTTCTTCCTATTGGGCACCGCCCAACGGCAGATTGCCTGCCTCCGCAGTGTCGCGGACTCCTTGACGGTCGATGGTTGCTTCGCTATCGAGGCGTCCTTCCCGGACGTCATCACCGCGCAGGGTCAGCAAGTGATCGTCCGTGATGTCGATGACAGCCACCTGCGGCTGACCATCCAGGCTCACGATCCTGTTGGACAGTTAGTCACCTCTCAAGAGATCCGCCTTCAGAGCGATGGCACGTGGCGAATGCTTCCGTCGGTGCGCAGGTACGTCAGCCCCGCGGAGCTTGACCTCATGGCACAGCTGGCCGGGCTGCAGCTCAGGGACCGCTACGGCGGCTGGGACCGCAGCCCGCTGACAACAACGAGCACCCGACACGTCTCCATCTATCGGCGTGGCAAGGTGGATCGCTTTGCCTGACGGCGAAACTGCGCCGATCCATGTCTCTGGGTCAGCCGCCAACGGCAACCGGATGCCTTGCAAGGAGCGAGGACAGGGCAGACGGCCACGCGCCGGACTCCCTGCATGCGGGAGGTCCGGCGTCGCTGCCACAGCGTGGATCAACCTGCGATCTCGCCACGGTGCCAGCCGGTCGCATCAGCGCCCGGCTGGGTACACGAACGATTGCGTGACTCGCCGCATAGATCAAGTCAGATCGATCGGCTTGGGGAGGGTGCCCTGAGTGACTGACTCCGGCGGCAAAGACAGGGCCGGATCGGCCGTCGGAAAACTGCCGATCACCCTCGGATCACCACGGTCCCGGTAGGCGGGATGTCGGCGAGCGGGAATGGGAAAGCAAGAAGGCCGTGCCCCTGCTTTCGCAGGTCACGGCCTTCTTCAAACGTGCGCCCGAAGGGACTCGAACCCCTAACCTTCTGATCCGTAGTCAGATGCTCTATCCATTGAGCTACGGGCGCTTGCCTTGGTGCTCGACCAGCATACACACCGGCTTCACACGCGGAGACTCCGGGATTCGAACCCGGGATGGGCGGTTAACCCAAACCGCATTAGCAGTGCGGCGCCATAGACCAGACTAGGCGAAGTCTCCCCGGCAGCCACAGGGCTGCCGACGGTTGAGAATACCGGACCGGCTCCGGGTGGCACAAAGAGGGCCACGCCAGGCGGGTCGCACCGGTTGCCAACAGGTGAAATGTGCTCGTTCCGGCTAGGCTCCCACGGCATGGAGGAGAACCCGCCCAGCGAGCCCCGGCGTGCACCGCGAGCCCGTGGCCCGCGGCCATCGTTCAGCGCTCCCGCGGAGCCGGAGACGCCCGAGCAGCCCAAGCCGAAGCCTCCTCGCCGGGCCGCCAAGGCGGCGCCGCCGGTCACGTTCCAGCCTCCCAGTGCGGAAGATCACCCATCCGGGGGTCCCGCTCCGGCCGACACGCCCGGCCGTCCGCCTTCCAAGACCCCTGGCCGTACGCGGGGACAGCGCGCCACGCCCGCACATGCGGACGCGGAGCAGCCGACCGGGTCGCCGCCTGTGCGCAAGGCCACACCTCGCAAGGCTCGCCAGCCCAAGCCCACCCCGCCGCCCACCGCCAAGCCGGCCTCTGCCGAGCCGCCCCAGTCCGGGTCCGCCGGATCGGCCCGGTCGGCGTCCGCGGAGTCGCCCCGGTCGGCGTCCGACGAGTCGCCCCGGTCGGCGTCCGACGAGTCGCCTAAGCCGGAGTCCACAGCCCTCAAGCCGACCGACGCGCCGCCAGTGGAAGCCGAGCCCGCGGCGGGTGAGCCCCGGCCGACTGAGGCGGCGACGGCGCCGGCCGAAGGTTCGTCGGCTGAGGGGGTAGGCGCTGCTGAGGCGGCGAAGGGCGAGACGACGGCTGAGAAGCCTGCCCCGCGGGCACGCCGAAGCCGCGCAGCGAAAGCGGCCGGTCAGGGTGGCGACTCCAACAACCGCAAGGTGGCGACTGAGACTGCCAAGCCGGAGCCGGCTCGGCACGTGCAGGAGGAGCTGATCCCACAAGGGCGGCAGCAGGAGCCTGCCGGCCCAGCGCAGGAGCCCAGCTCGCCACAGCAGGAGCCGATTGCGCCCGTCGGAGAGCAGTCAGTGGAGAAGGCGCCGGTGAATGTCGCGGCGGAGGAGCCGGCGGCCACCGTCTGGGTGGAGCCGGCCGAACCAGCGAAGCCAACGGCGCCAGCGGAGCCCGTTCAACCGGCGGCCGCGGCCGAGCCCGCAAAGCAAGCCGAGCCCGCGAAGCAAGCCGAGCCCGCGAAGCAAGCCGAGCCCGCGAAGCAAGCCGAGCCCGCGAAGCAAGCCGAGCCCGCGAAGCAAGCCGAGCCCGCGAAGCAGCCGGTGCCGGTCAACCGCGTCGAGCAAACAGCGCCGGTCGAGCCCGCGAAGCAAGCGGCGCCCCCGAAGCCCGTACGGCCGAAAGCCGAACCCGCCCAGAGTGACCACACGGATCCGTGGGCGGCGTTGATCGCCGACCCCGCGCGGGCACCCGAGCTGCTCGCCATCGCCGCTGTTCAGACGCTTGGGCCCAGGGCGCAGGAGTGGGCGGCCCGCACCCGGGAGGCCTATCCGACGGCGACGCCGGAGGCGCTGGTGCGGCTGGCGACGCGGCAGTTCACGCGGTTCGGGAGTCTGACCGGGATCATGGGGGCGGTCGCCGGCTCGTATGCCCCGATTGCCCTGCTTGGGGCGGCGGCGATCACCGATGCCGAGCTGACGCTGCATATCGCGGCCGCGCACGGGCTTGACCCGACCGATGAGGAGCGGGCGGCCGATCTGCTGGTGGTGGCGCGGGTTCATGCGACCAAGGACGATGCGCTCGGCGCTCTGGCCGAGGCGCGCCGGCCCGCGTACGACTCGAAGGAGCCGCTCTGGCGTCTGGCCGGGCTTCTCACCACGCAGGCCGCGGCCTGGGTGGCCATCCGGACGATCAACCGTCGTTTTCCGGGGACGAGCCTGCTGGCGGCGTTCCTGGCCAACACGGCGGCGGCCAACGCGACCGCCGCGCGGGCGGCCAAGTACTTCAGAGCCAGTTGAGCCAGGAGTCGGGGAGCAGGGTGTAGCCGACGAAGGCGACCACGTCCAGCAGCGTGTGCGCCACGATCAGCGGCATCACCCGCTTGTAGCGCAGGAAGAACAGCGCGAAGAGCACGCCCATGACCGCGTTCCCGACGAAGGCGCCGAAGCCTTGGTAGAGGTGGTAGGAGCCGCGCAGCACGGCCGAGCAGACGACGATCCAGACCGGTGACATCTGGAGTTGGCGGAGCCGGGTCATCAGGTAGCCGACGACGACGACCTCTTCGAGGATCGCGTTCTGGGCGGCGGAGAGGATCAGCACCGGCACCGCCCACCACACCGGCTGGAGGGCGGCCGGGACGATCTGCGCGTTCAGCCCGAGGACCGAGGCCACATAGACCAGCCCGAGGCCGGGGATGCCGATCAGCGCGGCCAGCCCGTAGCCCCAGCCCGTGTCGAAGGCGGGACGGTCGAACCCCAGGCCCAGCTCACTGCGTACGGCCAAGCGGTCTCGAAGCAGCAGGTAGAGCGCGAGCGCGACCGGGATCAGGTCGAAGAAGATCCCGAGCAGCTGATAGGTCAGGTCGAGGTAGGGGCGGGTCGACTGCGACGCGTTCAGCACGGCGGCCTGGGCGGACAGCGGTTTGCCGGCGGTCAGCTTGGCGATGAGCGACACCACCGCGTAGATCGCGCTCTGCCCCAGCGACAGCAGCAGAACGATGATGATCTCGCCGGTCAGGAGCTTGCGGCTCACCTGCTGATCAAGAGTCACGCGATAAAGCTACTCACCCGAACGAGGAACCCAGGCACCACCTAAACGGACTTTTCCGGTCAAGGGTCACGGCGTGAATGGAGATGAGTCGCACGTTCCGTGCGTCGCCTATCCGACTGTTGTGAGCAGGCTGCATTCATGGGAGACCTCGGACGAATGCTCAAGGAGAGCTGGAGCCTCATCGAGGAGCATCAGGAAAAGGTCGCCGGCTACTTCTACGCCCGGATGTTCCTGTCGCATCCCGAGCTGAGGGATCTCTTCCCGGTCCACATGGACATGCAGCGGTCGCGGCTGCTGAACGCGATCGTCACCGCCGTCCAGACGCTCGAGGACCCGGAGAAGTTCGATTCGTACCTGCGCGGCCTCGGCCGTGATCACCGGAAGTTCCACGTGGAACCAGAACACTACGAGGTGGTGGGTGGCGCTTTGATCGAGGCCATGCGGCAGTACGCCGGCGAGAGCTGGAGCGTCGAGTACGACCAGGCGTGGGCGGACGCGTACGCGGTCATCGCCTCCAAGATGCTCAGCGGGGCCGAGGCCGACACCAACCCGCCCTACTGGTACGCCGAGGTGGTCTCCCACGAGCGCCGGGCCCAGGACATCGCGGTCTTCACCGTCCAGCCCATGCAGCCCCTGGAGTTCCGGGCCGGGCAGTACCTCAGCATCGAGTGCCCGCGCATCCAGCCCCGGCTGTGGCGCACCTACTCGGTGGCGAACGCACCCCGCCGGGACAACACGCTGGAGTTCCACGTGCGGGCGGTCGGCGCCGGCTGGGTCTCCAGTGCGCTCGTCCGCCGGCTCGAGGTCGGCGACATGGTCCGGCTGGCCGCCCCGATGGGCTCGATGACCCTGGACCGGCGTTCGACCCGCGACACCGTCTTCGTGGCCGGCGGCACCGGACTGGCCCCGATCAAGTCGCTGCTCGAAGAGCTGACCCGCTACAACCGGACCCGCTGGGTGCATGTCTTCTTCGGCGCCCGCAACCGTGAGGACCTGTACGACCTGGCCGAGCTCAACCGGCTCGCGGCGCGGTATCCCTGGCTCTCGGTGGTGACCGCGTGCAGCGACGACCCCACCTACCCGGGCGAGCAGGGCCAGATCTCCGACGTCGTGGCCCGGTACGGCCCGTGGAACGAGCACGACTTCTTCGTCTCCGGCTCCGGCCCGATGGTCAAGGCCACCCTGAAGACCCTGGCCGAGCAGCAGGTCCCCTCGATCCGCATCAAGTACGACAGCTTTTCCGAAATGGGTTAAACCGCCCACGGGCGCTGATAGTCGGGCACGAGGTTCGACTCGGCGTTCATCCGATCGACGTAGAGGCGGCCCTCCAGGTGATCGATCTCGTGCGCGACGAGCCGGGCCATGGTCCGCTCGAAGCGCGTGATCACCCGCGTGCCGTCGTACCGGGCGTGCTCGACGTCGATCCGCAGCGGCCGTTTGACCAGGCCGCGGTAGTCGAAGAACGACAGGCACCCCTCGTACTGCTCATCGCGCTCGGCCGACTCGCCGACCACCCGCGGGTTGAGCAGCACCACCGGCTCGGCCGCGCTGTCGGCCGGGCGTACCACCGCGACCGCCACCGACCGCCCGATCTGCGGCGCCGACAGCCCGACCCCCTTGGTGAAGTCGTGCACCTGCTCGAGCCGGCTCAGGGCGCCCAGCAGCGCCTCGACCGTCTCATGGGCCTCGACCTCCTCGCGCGGCAGCTGGAAGTGCCGGGCCCGCTGCCGCAGCAGCTCCGAGCCGCGCTGCACGATTCCTGTCCCGCGCGGCGGGCCGCTGCCGTTGCTGGTGGTGGCCGGGGCCACCGCCGGGTACGACGGCGCGTTCGCGCCCCGGAACCGCCACTCGAGCCGGTAGCGCGCGTTGAGCTGCGGCGCGTCGGTCGACCATTCGAAGACCGCGCGCTCGCCCTCGTCGTGCCGTTCCATCGGAGTGCGCACCGGCACCTCGGCCGCCAGGGACGTCTCAACGCCCCACACCTGCGGGTCGAAGGCCACCGGGAAGTCGAGCCGCACGGTCAGGTGGCGGGTGGGCAGCCGGACGGCCCGCTGGAACCACTGGCCCCACTTCTCGACGCCGACCGTGTACGCGTACTCGATCGTGGTCCGCTCGCCCGGATAGAGGGCGAACTGGCCGCGCTCGTTGGCGAACAGCAGCCAGACCTCCTTGGAGGCGTCCCGGTCGAGCTTGACCCGCCACTGCATGGGCTCGATCGCGTCGCCCTCGCCGGCACAGGCGACCAGCGCCATCTCGTCGAACGAGAGCGGGTGCTCGCGGTGGTGCCGGTTGGAGCCGGTGGGGTCGTTCGGGTAGCGGTCGACCGCGATCTTCACCAGGTAGCGGGTGACCGGTTCCGAGCCCGCGTTGTAGAGGGCCCGGCGCACCCGGCAGCGGTAGGTGCCGTCGACATACGTGAGCTCGGCGACCTCCCGCTCGACGATCAGGCCGGTGCCCGGCGGCAGCCATTGCACCGGGACCGGCGGGTCGCGGTGCAGGGCCGTGCTGCGGGCGTGGCGCAGCTGGTCGTACTCCTGGAAGCGTTCCCAGATGGCGCCGCCCGCGCCGAGCACGGCCTCGGCGCGCCGCGCGAAGTCCTCGGTGGGCTTGTGCCGCCGGCCCTCGACGTGGCTGACGTACGAAGGGTCGAAACCCATGCGCGCGGCGAGCTGCTTCTTGCTCATCCCGCGCTCGACCCGCCAGTGCGCCAATGCCGTAACGAATTGGTCAGCGGCCCGCTCGACGGGCGAGGTGGTCATCATCGATGTCCCCTTCGCGACGAGAATTTCAGTGTCGCCGCCGCGCGTGTCCGCATCGCGCTACTAGCGCGTTGCCGACAGATACCTTGACGAATCTGGCAACGTGGGTGCCCCACGTTAGGTCACCCTTGCTGTGGGTATTAGTCCGAAAGATCGGCTTGGTTAGCCTACCCTTAGAGGTGTACGGTGGGTCGTCATGACGGGCCCGTTTCGGCCCCCCGGCTTTAGCGAGGTGAATGCGGTGGCAGCTCCCCAGATGTCGCCGCGGGCGGGCAGCTCCCGGTGACCACAGCGCTCCACCGAGTGACACGCTCCGTCACGAAACCGGACCCCCTCGCGCCGGTGATCGCGACCCTTCGTGCCATGTTCGGCACGAGCACCGAGATCCCCGGCGTCGCCCCCGATCTGGTCGTCACCGATCCGGCCGGCTGGGTGCCCGCCGCCACGCTCGCCACCGAAAATCTCGACACTCTCCTCGACTCCGCCCGCCGCCGCTGGAACGCCCAGCCCCACGCCGCCGCCGCGCTGGCCTGGAAGGCGTACACGTACTGGCTGGCCCTCCCGGCCGTGCTCGGCTGGGCCTCGGCCCGCCGCGTCCCGCTGCTCACCGGCGACAACGTCCTCATCCACTTCAACGACGCACGCCCGCTGGTGACCCTCGGCCTGCGCGCCGACACGCCGATCGCGGTCCTGCCGGGCGACCCGATCGCCATCGCCGGCCTTCCGCGGGTCCGCGTCGTCCCCGACGAGGAAGCCCTGCTCGGCGAGCTGCGCGCGTCCCTGCTCGACGCGCATCTGACGCCGCTGCTCGACGCCATCCACAGCCGCGTCCGCCTCGGCCAGCGCACCCTCATGGGCTCCGTGAGCTCGGGCGTCGCCCAGGCCGTCCTGCGCTCGGCCGACGTCATCCCCGGCCCCTCGGCCGACAACATCGCCCGCCTCCACCGCGCTCTCGGCGTCGAAGACCTGATCGACCTGGTCCCCGGCCCCACCGGCAAGCTCGAGGTTCAGCGCAAGACCTGCTGCCTCGCCTTCACTCTGCCCAAGCCCAAGGTCTGCCAGGGCTGCTGCATCAAGGCCTAGAGGTACGGATCGTCGGAGAACCGCCGCCGCTTCCACGGGCCCGGGCCGTCGTGGGTCACCCTCCGCGCGCTGCCGCCGGGCTGTCCCGCGGGGTCAAGCCCGCCCGTCTACCCCCTTTTCGAGCGGGCCAACGAGCAATCATCTGATCCCCCCGTGCGGGGAAACCGCGCTTGGCGGGCACTGATCCGCGGCTATACGCTCGCCCCCTTCGACAGGGGGAAAGGCGATGAAATCGACGCCGACGGAGCACATCTCCGCGACCTGTCTCGACGACGTGACGGCCGCGCTGGCCGACGGGCACACCTCGGTGCTCGCCGGCGGGCAGAGCCTGTTCACCGACTCGGCCCGGGGCGTTCGCCGGGTGGTGGACATCAACCGGGTCGCGGGGTTCGACACGCTGGCCGTGACGGACGGCCGGTTGCGGATCGCGCCGCTCGTCCGGCACCGGACGTTCGTGATCGGCGGGGCCGACGGTCCGCTCGGCCGCCTGCTGTGCCTGATCCTGCAGAACATGGGACATCCGCCGGTGCGGGAACGCGGCACGGCCCTGGGCAGCCTGGCCTACGCGCATCCGGGCGCGGAGTGGCCGGTGGCCGCGGTGCTCCTGGACGGCGAGTTCGACCTGGTGGGGCCGGACGGGTCGCGCACGGTGGGTGCCGACCGCTTTTTCGTCGAACCGTTCACCACCGTCCGCCGGCCGGAGGAGTTCCTGGCCGAGGTGCGCCTGCCGTTGCCGCCGCCGGCGGCCGGCATCGGTTACGCCGAGGACCGCCCCGGCGCTGGGTGCTTCGTCCAGGCGGCCACCATGGCGGCCGTGACAGTGACCGACGATGTGGTCAGCGCGGCCGCGGTCGGCCTGATCAACGCCGGGCCGTGTCCCGTGCGGGCCCGGGCGGCCGGGGCCGCCCTGATCGGGGCGGCGTTCTCCGACGCCGCCATCAACACCGCGGCCGAGGCCGCCGCAGACCTCGACGCGCCATTGGACCTGGTCCCGGAGGCCCAGCGGAACAAGCGGCGGCGCCTGATCCGGCTCCTGACCCGCCGGGCCCTGACCCAGGCCCGCAGCCGGCAACCTCAGCTCGGTGACGGGAAAGCCGGCTCCGCCTGCTCGACCCGGAGGATCTGAAAAAGGCCGGTGATCTCCAGGACCTGGCGGACGTCCGCGCTGACCCACGGCATCGACATGCGCGAGCCGGCCTCCTCGATCATCCGGCGACAGCTGAGCAGCGACCGGATACCGGCGGAGTCGAGGAAATCCAGTCGACTGGCATCGATGAGAACGGGCGCGGGCGCGAACCGGGTCACGACCTCCGCCATCGTGGCCCGCAGGAACTCGCTCTCCTCGCCGTCGAGCTCGCCGGACAGGCCAACGTGGATCGAGCCGTCGGGGGCCGGCTTGGGATCTTCAATGTGCAGCCGGCGCGCCGGCTGATAGTCGAAGGATGTCACGGAAGGCTCCTGCCCAAGGTAGTCAGGTGTTGCCTCGCTGTCGAAGGCCTTCAAACTCGACCGTACAGCGCGATCGGCGCGGCAGCAGGCGACGAATGGACCTCAGTGGTTCTGTCACTGTCACCCCGTGTCTGACCATTGCGAGCAACATGAAGTGGTGTCTTCCCTGAGATGCGATGTCGAGACGATGGGTGCGCGCCTACTCGTCCGGGTTCGGGGCGAGCTGTCGGTGGCCTCCGCTCCCATGGTGCGCACCGCCATCCTCAAATGTCTGGTCGAGCAGCCGGACGTCGTCGTCATCGACCTGTCGGGAACGACCCTCGCCGAACCCACCGCCGCGGCGGTGTTCCGCGCGGCGTCCCGCCAGGCGTCACTGTGGCCAGGCACCCCGATGCTGCTGGCCGCCCCCGATCCGGCGCTGTCCGAGCTTCTGGCCCGCAGTTACGGCCGGCTGGCGGTCTACGACTCGGTCGAGGAGGCGCTCGACGCCGAGCCGCGGCCGCCGACGCCGAGCATCAACGACACCCTCCTGCCGGCCAGCGGGGCCGCCCGGCACGCCCGCGACCTGGTCTCCGAGGGGTGCCGCCGATGGGATCTGGCCCACCTGACCGGCCGCGCCCAGGTTGTGGCCAACGAGCTGGTCACCAACGCGGTCGTGCACGCCCAGACGATGATCAATTTCCGGGTCACGCTGGGCCGCCGATACTCATCCTGGCAGTGTGCGACGGCAGTGACGCCGAGCCGGTGCTGCCGCCGGTGGCTTCGGCCGACCCGGCCGGCCGGCGCGGACTGCAGCTGGTCAACGCCATGGCGTACCGATGGGGCGCGCTGCCCGCGTACGGCGGGAAGGTCGTCTGGGCGACGTTGCTCCGGCAGCCGCCGGAGGCCTGAGGTCTCAGCTCCGAGGCTGCGGGTCGCCCAGCACGCGGCTACGGACCACCTCGATGTCCCGGCGTACCCGTTCCGCCTCGCCCTCGTAGGTTTTCCGGGACTGCTGGTCACCGGCCCGCTCGGCCTCCGCCGCGAGCCCGCCCAGCACCGTCACCTTCTCCTGCATGGCACTGATGGCCGTCCACAGCGCCTCCTCGATGCCGTCGTCGCTGGCCGCGACGAATGACTGCGGCGACCAGGAATGCCCGACGTGGCACACGTAGTGAACGGCGTGCCCGGTACGGATCGCGAACATGCCACCCCGGCACTCGGGACAGCCCAGCCCCACGGGATCTCCCGGAGTCCTACCTTCCGCACGGCCCTCGGCGATCATGTCTGTCTCCCAGATCAGTTCGTCCTGCGGGGTTCCCACTCCCTCGAGCGGGCGCCCGGCGATCTCGCCGATCAGGCGGCCGAGCTCCGCCGCCGGCGCCGGCCGGGCCGACGGGACCGCGGTCCGGGCGGCCGTCGGCATGCCCGGGAACCTGGCCTCGCCCGGATCCTGAACCAGTGCCACGCCACCCTGCTGGGCCACCGCGGCCAGACCCGCCGCCCCGTCGTCGAGGGACCCCGACAGCACCACACCGGTGACCCGTGGGCCGCACCACCGGGCGGCCGCCCGGAACAGCGCGTCGACCGCCGGGCGGGTCCGGTTCTCGCGCGGCCCGGTGGTGAGCCGGAGAACGTCGCCGGCGCTGATGACCAGGTGCCGATCCGGGACCCCCACGTGGACCCGGCCGGGGCGGGCGGGCTCACCGTCGACCGCGGTGCTGACCGGCAGGGCGCAATCGCGGTCCAGGATATGAGCCAGGTTGCTGCGGGCCCCGGGCGCGAGATGGGTGACGACCACGACGGCGGCCGGCAGATCGGCCGGCAGCTGCGCCAGCAGACTCAGCAGCGCCGCATGGGCCCCGGCCGAGCCGCCGATCACGATAATGTCGCGCTGCGCCATCAGTCCCCTAGGTCGTTGGAGCCGCCGAGTTCCCAGCGCGGGCCAGGTGAAACCGCTCAGTGTGGCCGGACACCCTCCAGGGCCAGTTGCACGAGCCGAGTGGCCTCCCCGGCCGCGTCCGGGCTGCCCTCGGTCGCCAGCGATACCGCGTTGACCAGGGTCAGCAGGTCGACGATGGAGACGCCGGGCCGCACCGCGCCGGCGTCACCGGCCCGGCGCAGCAGCTCACCGCCGGCGTCGACCAGCATGGCCTCACAGGTGCTGTCCGTCGGCCGACCCGGCTCGCGAACACCGCTACCGCCACCGCCACCGCCACCGCCGAGCAGAGAGCGGGCCAGCCCTCGCGTCGTCGCCCCGTAGACGGCGACCGCCTGCAGCCACTCGCCGAACGCCGCGCCCACGTCCGGACCGTCGGCCAGCTCGCGCGCCCGGGCGCACAACAGCTCGACCCGGTCGTGGAACACCGCCTCGAGCAGCGCCTGCCGGGACGGGAAGTGGCGGTGCAGCGTGGCCGAGCCAACCCCGGCCCGGCGCGCGATCTCCTCCAGGGAGGCGTCCGCCCCGTGCCGGGCGATCTCGGCCTCGGCCGCCGCCACGATCTGGTCGTAGTTGCGCCGCGCGTCCGCCCGTCTCGGCCGTTCCGGTGCCACTGACGCCTCCCCTTCGCTGGTGCCCCGGACTTGCTAACCGGGGGGCCACCCCATATCGTACTGACGTGAAACGGGGTGCCACCCCATTTTGCAACCGAGGAGGACGTCATGGCAGTCACGCTGGTGACCGGCTCGAGCTCGGGCTTCGGCCGCTTGACCGTGGAGGAGCTGGCCCGCCGCGGCCACACGGTGTTCGCCGGGCTCCGCGACATCCGCGGACGTAATGAGAAAGCCGCTGCGGAGTTGGAGTCACTCGGCCTGAACGTCGTCGAGCTGGACGTCACGGATCAGACCTCGGCCGATCGGGCCGTCGCGGAGGTGCTCGCCACGGCCGGCCGCCTCGACGCCGTCGTGAACAACGCCGGCATGATCTTCCCCGGCCCGCTCGAGGCCTTCACCGCCGACGAGGCCCAGCGCCAGTTCGACGTGAACGTGCTCGGCGCCCTGCGGGTGAGCCGGGCCGCGCTGCCGCACATGCGCGAGCAGCGCAGCGGCGTCCTGATCCAGGTCGGCTCGATCTCCAGCCGGGTCACGATCCCCTACTCCGGCCTGTACGCGGCGAGCAAGGCCGCGCTGGCGAGCCTCACCGAGGCCTGGCACCACGAGCTGGCCCCCTTCGGCGTGCAGTCGATCATCGTCGACGCCGCCCCCTACCCGACCAACATCGGCGCCAACGCGGTCATGGCCGCCGACACCGACCGGATGGCCGCCTACGCCGACGGCTTCGGCCGCTTCGTCGCCACCCTCACCGGCTTGCAGACGGAAGCACCGGCCGACCCCACCGCCGTCTCCGACGCGATCGTCGCCCTGATCGAGTCCCCGGCCGGCCAGCGCCCCCTCCGCACGGTCGTCGCCCCGCCGTCCCAGCGCGAGGCCGTCGAAGCCCTCAACACGGCCGCCGCCGCGACCGCCCGAACCGTGAGCGCCGACATGGGCGTGGCAGCCTTCCTCGCGCCGTAGCAGGAGGGCACAGCACGGCGGCACGGCTGGGAGTTCGTCGATCAGACTCCGGGCATGCTTCGTTCCACCATCAACTTCCGCCGCGCGAAGAAGCCGGTCCCGTGGCGCCTGATCGGCGCTGGGCGGCGGTGCTCGCGGTCCTGATCGGCGGGATCGTCGTTGCTTCGGCACTCGGCGGCGGTGGCGAGAAGAAAGAGAAGCCGGCCCAGGCGGCTCCAGCTTCGACTTCGGCCTCTCCTGAAGCTGCGCCTGAGCCGGCCGCCCCGAAGGTGATCACCGCCCAGAACAATCCGGAATTCGCGGCGCTGCTGAAGGCGGACGACTGCGACCAGGCCAACGTGAACTTCGCCAACCGCCACCAGGGCCAGAGCGTCGCGTTCAACGGCTCGATCGTGAACATGGCGCCCCACGATGGCTAAAAGACCCGTTACGACTTGCTGCTCGGCCCGGGCGACAAGGGGCCGAACACGACGACCGGCCCGGCTTTCAAGTACGAGGACGTCAACATGCTCGACCTGAAGCTGACCGTGAAGGCGACCGTGGGCGAGGGCGACAAGTTCCGCTTCGTCGCCACGGTGGGCGAGTTCAATGCCGACCAGTGCCTCTTCTACCTGGACCCGGTCTCGACGGAAGTTCGATAGCCGAACGGCTATGGACGACGTAACGGTACCGTTCTATGATCTGGCCCGCGGATCACGGGGAGGATCTCTATGGTGCGGTCCAGGTGGCTGACTTGTGTCGGTCTGGCCATGCTCACGGGCGTGTCGGGTGGCGTGGTGGCGGCGCCGGCTCAGGCGGCTGAGGGTGAGACGGCCAATGTGGTGGTCGAGGTGACGGCGAAGCGCAATCTTCTCGACACCTCGGGCTGGTCCAGTGTGGACGTGTTCGTCCGCAACGACGGGGCGGCGCCGGCGGCGGGGGTGACGGTGGCGCTGACCGTTCCGGCCGGGCTTCGTCCGTTCGGCGGCTCGAGCACGAGCGACTGGGATTGTGACTGGGGCACTTCGGTCATGACCTGCACGTATCTCGGCGAGCTGGCGCCGGGGGCGTCCGAACGGCCGATCACCCGCTCGGTCGAAGTCGAGGGGCTGGCGGTCGGCGCCGTGCTCCAGGTCGGCGCGAGCGTCACGACGTCGACGCCGGAGAGTTCGACCGCGGACAACGCCGCCTCCGCCCCGATCCGGATCGTGGAGACCGGGGAGATCCGGGGGCGGATCTGGAACGACCTCAACGCGGACGGGATCCGGCAGGCGACCGAGCCGGGCGCGAACGACGTCGGCATGTCGATCCGGTCGCAGGACGACGAGGACAGTTACGGGACGGCCAACACGTACGACGGCTCGTTCCGGTACGAGGTGCCGAGCAAGCGCTTCAAAATCGTCACCGACCTGAACCCGTTCTTCTGGCTCTTCACGAAGCCGGACGTCGGCAGCGACGCCACCGACTCCGACCTGCGGATGATCAGCGACGACAGGTACAGCCAGGTCGGCGAGAGTCCGGTGTTCCCGGTCACCGCGGCCAAGCCGGCCCTGCTCGACCTCGGTGTGGTGGCCGCGTACCGGCCGACCGCGATCGTGCCCGCGGTCGCGCTGCAGGGCACGACGGCCGTGGTGAAGCTGACCGGGCGAGCGTTCACCTCCAGCCTGGACGTCAAGCTCACGCGGTCCGGCTCCGAGCCGATCACGGGCACGCTTTCGAACATCGCGGCCGACGGCCGGTCCATGGACGTCACGTTCCCGCTGGCCCAGGCGGCCGCGGGGGCGTGGACGCTGACCGTGGACCGGCAGTACGGCCCGCACGCCGAGGTGGCCGGCGCTTTCACGGTCACCCTGCCCCAGCTGCGGCTGGCCGCGGCGCCGGTGATCTCCGGAGCGGCCGCGGTCGGTTCCACGGTCAAGGCCTCGGGCGGTACGTGGACTCCCACGGCGACCAGATACGCGTACCAGTGGGCCGCGAACGGCGTGGCCATCGCCGGCGCCACCGGGTCGTCCCTGACGATCCCGGCGTCCGCCCTCGGCAAGCGGATCACCGTCAAGGTGACCGCGGCCCGGGACGGCTCCGCGCCGGGCGCCGCGTGGTCGGCGGCGACGGGCGTCGTGGCCCGGGGCAAGGCCCCGGTGGCGACCAAGAAGCCGGTGATCACCGGCACCGTCAAGGTGGGTTACACGCTGAAGGCCGCGGCCGGGACCTGGAGCCCGGCGGCGAACAAGTACGCCTACCAGTGGACGGCCAACGGTGTGCTCATCCCCGGCGCCGGCGGGTCCGCGCTGACGGTCTCGGGTGGGCTGGCCGGCAAGCGGATCGCGGTGAAGGTGACCGCTCTGCGCGACGGTCACCTGTCGGGGGCCGCGTGGTCGGCCACCACGGGCGCGGTGGCCAAGGGCAAGGCCCCGGTGGCGGCCAAGCGGCCGGCGATCAGCGGCACGGCCAAGGTCGGCCGCACGGTCAAGGCGGCCGTCGGCGCCTGGTCACCCGCGGCCAACTCCTACCGGTACGAGTGGCGGCTGAACGGAAAGCTGATCAGCACCGGCGCCTCCCTGAAGCTGACCTCCGGTATGCGCAACAAGAAGCTCACGGTCACCGTCGTCGCCCGCCGCACCGGCCACCTGGACGGCCGGTCCACCAGCACCATGGTCACCGTCAAGGGCTGATGTTCTGTCGTGTTGCTGACGGGGCTCATGTTTCGGCGTGCGCCCCGGTCAGTGACGTTCGCCACCTTCTCAGGTTGATCAATGCCCTGAGCTGCGATGTTTCCGCTGGTCCTCAGCCACCCGGGCCGGTGACGGACCGAAAGCTGCGAAGCTGAAAACCTGGTGCAAGCGATCGGTGTGTAATGCAACCATCGCCGTCTGCCGGGCGCGCGCGGCCCTTCTGACCTGCGGGCGCGTCGATGCCGGAAGCCAAGGACCCTGGAGTTCTCCGTGACAGAGCAAACCGCCGCGCCACCCAACAAGCTCGACGGCGCCGTTTTGAAGATCGCCGGGGTCGTGGTCCTCGGCGCGATCATGTCGATCCTCGACATCACCGTGGTCAGCGTCGCGCTGCCCACCTTCCAGACCCAGTTCGACGCGACGTACGCCGAGGTCGCGTGGACCATGACCGGGTACACGCTGGCGCTGGCCACCGTGATCCCGCTCAGCGGCTGGGCCGCCGACCGGTTCGGCACCAAGCGGCTCTACATGCTGGCGCTGCTGCTGTTCACCCTCGGTTCGGCCCTCTGCGCCACCGCCGGGTCGATCGAGCAGCTGGTCGGCTATCGCGTGCTGCAGGGCCTCGGCGGCGGCATGCTCATGCCGATCGGCATGACGATCATGACGCGGGCGGCCGGCCCGGAGCGGATCGGCCGGCTCATGGCCGTGCTGGGTGTGCCGATGCTGCTCGGCCCGATCGGCGGCCCGATCCTGGGTGGCTGGCTGATCGACGTTGCCAGCTGGCACTGGGTCTTCCTGATCAACCTTCCGATCGGCGCCATCGCGCTGGTCTACGCGTGGTTCGTGCTGCCCAAGGACGAGCCGCATCCGTCCGAGTCCTTCGACTTCGTCGGCATGCTCATGCTCTCGCCGGGTCTCGCGCTCTTCCTGTACGGGGTCTCGTCGCTGCCGGAGACCGGCACCATCACCGCCACCAAGGTGTGGGCGACCATGCTGATCGGCGCGCTGCTGGTGATCGGCTTCGTGCTCTACTCGTTCAAGCCGAAGCATCCGCTGCTCGACCTGCGGCTGTTCCGCAATCGCAGCCTGGCCATCGCGACGATCTCGCTGTTCGTCTTCGTCATCGCCTTCATGGGCGCCGGCCTGCTCTTCCCGAGCTACTTCCTGCAGGTGCGCGGTGAGTCCACGCTCAACGCGGGTCTGCTGATGGCGCCGCAGGGCCTGGGCGCGATGCTGACCATGCCGATCGCCGGCATGCTGGCCGACAAGATCCCGGTCGGGCGCACGGTGCCGTTCGCGATGGCGCTGATCGCGGCCGGCTTCTTCACCTTCACCCAGGTCGGCACGGACACGTCGTACCTGCTGCTGTGCGGCTCGCTGTTCGTGATGGGTCTCGGCATGGGTGGCACGATGATGCCGATCATGACGTCGGCCCTGCGGACGCTGTCGCACGCCGAGGTGGCCCGCGGGTCCACGCTCGTCAACATCCTCCAGCAGATCGGCGGCTCGATCGGCACCGCGATCATGTCGGTGATCCTGACCAGCCAGCTCAACGGCTCGGCCGACATCCCCGGCCTGAAGGGCCCGAGCGGCGACCCGGTCACCGAGGCCGGCGCGGCCATCGCCGTGCAGCAGGGCGCCCAGATCCCGTTGCCGCCCGACATCCTGCAGCGCGGCCTGCAGTGGGCGGCCGACTCGTTCGCGACCACCTTCTGGGTGGGTTTCCTGCTGACGGTGGCGACGCTGATCCCGATCGCCTTCCTGCCGAAGAAGCGCGTCGTGAAGGACGAGAGTGGCGAAGGTGCGGTCGAACCGCCCGTTCTGATCCATTAAGGATCGTTCAAGTCTATGGCCCCGTCTCGCGGATAAAACGAGGCGGGGCCAAGCTTTTACCTGCGGCAATGCTTACTCGTTACCTGAAAGAGAATCGATCGTCATTCGCGATCCATAATCTCCGACGGATCAACGTCCTTCGGAGGATAAATCTCTATGCGTCGATATAAACGGAGCGTGGCCGCCACCGGCCTCGTCACCGCGCTCGGCCTGACCCTGGCCGGCCCGGCCGTCGCGGCCGACGCGACACCGTTCATCAGTGAGATCCACTACGACAACGTCGGCACCGACAGCGGCGAGGCCATCGAGATCCAGGCCCCGGCCGGCTTCGATCTCAGCGGCTGGCAGATCGCCCTCTACAACGGCTCGAACAACGCCGTCTACAACACCGCCACCCTGAGCGGGGCCGTCCCGGTCGCCGGCGTGGTCGTGCAGAACTACGGCGTGGACGGCCTCCAGAACGGCGCCCCCGACGGCGTCGCCCTGGTCAAGCCGGACGGCTCGGTCGCCGAGTTCCTCTCCTACGAGGGCACGATGACCGCCGCCTCGGGCCCGGCCGGAGGGCAGACCAGCGTCGACCTCGGCGTGGCCGAGACCTCGTCGACCCCGGTCGGGCAGTCGCTGCAGAAGGTCGACGGCAAGTGGCTGGCCCCCGCGGTCAGCTCGTTCGGGACGAAGAACGGAACCGCGCCCGAGGAGCCGGAAGAGCCGCAGCCCGGCTGCGACACCCCCGCCACCACGACGATCGCCGCCGTACAGGGCACTGGAGCGGCGACCGGCCTGGCCGGCAGCAAGGTCACCGTCGAGGGTGTGGTGACCGCCGACCACCGCTCGGGTGGCTACAACGGCGTCTACCTCCAGACGGCCGGCAGCGGCGGCGACCGCCCGGTCCAGGCCGGTACCGCCTCGGACGGCATCTTCGCCTACTTCACCACCAACACCGCGATCCACCCGTCGGTCGCCGTGGGCGACCTGGTCCGGGTGACCGGCACGGTCAGCGAGTTCAACGGCTTCACCGAGCTCACCACCGCGGCCAAGACCGACGTGCAGGTCTGCGCGAGCAACGCGCCGCTGCCGGCCCCGGTCGCGCTGAGCCTCCCGCTGGACGACGCGGCCCGCGAGTCGGTCGAGGGCATGCTGGTCGCCCCGATCGGCCCGTTCACCGTCTCCGACGTCTACAACACCAACCGGTACGGCGAGATCATCCTGGCCGCCGGTGACAAGCCGGCCAAGGTGCCGACCGACGTGGCCCGGCCCGGCACCGACGCCAGCGCCGCGGTCAAGGCCGACAACAAGGCCCGCCGGCTCCTGCTGGACGACGGCAAGACCACCAACCTGTCGAGCGCCGGCCTCGCGCCGCCGTACCTGGCCCAGAACGACCCGGTCCGGGTGGGCGACACGGTGGAGAAGTTCGGCCCGGCGGTGCTGAACTACAGCCTCAACGACTGGCGCCTGCAGCCGGCCACGCCGGTCGACGCCGGCACTCCGGCCGCCGCGCGGACGACGTTCAAGGACACCAACCCGCGTACCGCCGGGCCCGCGAACGTCGGCGGCGACGTCAAGGTCGCCAGCTTCAACGTGCTCAACTACTTCGTCCACTTCGGTGGCGAGGCCCGGGGCGCGACCGACGCGGCCGCGCTGGCCAAGCAGCAGGCGAAGATCGTCTCGGCCATCTCGGCGCTGGACGCCGACGTGGTGGCGCTCATGGAGATCGAGAACTCGGTCCGCTTCGAGCCGGACGACCCCCAGGTGGCGCTCAAGACCCTGGTCGGCGCGCTCAACGCGGTCGACGGGGCGGGCACGTGGGACTACGTACGGTCGCCGGCCGAGCTGCCCAGCCCGGCCGAGCAGGACTTCATCACCACGGCCATCATCTTCAAACCGGGCAAGGTGGCGACCAAGGGGGCCTCGAAGTCGCTGAGCGACGAGACGGTGTGGGCCAACGCCCGCGAGCCGATCGCGCAGACCTTCACCGCCGGCGCGGCGACGTTCACCGTGGTCGCCAACCACCTCAAGTCGAAGAGCGCGTCGGTCGCGCCGACCGGGGACAACGTCGACACCGGGGACGGGCAGGGCCCGTACAACGGCGACCGGGTGCGTCAGGCCAAGGCCCTGGCCACCTTCGTCGACGGGGTGAAGACGGCCAGCGGCAGCAACGAGGTGCTGCTGCTCGGCGACTTCAACGCGTACACGCAAGAGGACCCGATGCAGGCCCTCTACGCCGCCGGCTACAGCGACCTGCACTCCACGTTCGCGCCGGACAAGAACTCGTACGTCTTCAGCGGCGAGTCCGGCTCGCTCGACCACGCGCTCGCTACCAGCGAGATGGCCAAGCGGGTCACCGGCGTGGACATCTGGAACATCAACTCGGGGGAGTCCTTCGCGTACGAGTACGACGGCTACGCGCCGTTCTACGCGCCGGACCCGTACCGGGCCAGCGACCACGACCCGGTCGTGATCGGCCTCAGGACCACAGCAAGCGGCCCGGTCGACCTGCAGCTGCTCAGCGTCAACGACTTCCACGGCCGGCTCGAGCAGCCGACCGCCGGCAACGGTGGCGCCGCCCAGCTGGTCGGCATGATCGACGCGCTCCGGAAGCAGAACCCGAACACCGCGTGGGTGTCGGCCGGTGACAACATCGGCGCGTCCACCTTCATCTCGGCCATCGACGGCGACAACCCGACGATCGACGCGCTGAACGCGGGCGGCCTGGCCGTCTCGGCGGTCGGCAACCACGAGTTCGACAAGGGCCTGGCCGACCTGCAGGGCCGTGTCGAGGACCGGGCGAAGTTCCCGTACCTGGCCGCGAACGTCTACCAGAACGGTGAGCGGGTCCTCCCCGGCTACAGCGTGCAGACGGTCGGCGGCGTCAAGGTCGGCTACATCGGCGTCGTCACCGAGCAGACCGCGTCGCTGGTCAGCCCGGACGGCATCGCCGGGGTCGAGTTCCGCGACCCGGTGGCCGAGACCAACACCCTGGCCACCCAGCTCTCCGACGGCAACGAGGCCAACGGCGAGGCCGACGTGCTCGTGCTGCTGGCCCACGAGGGCGCGGCGACCGAGAACATCGGCTCGGCCCAGGCGCTGCAGAACGACCCGGTGTTCGGCGACTTCACCCGGGTCGACGCGAACATCGACGTCATCTTCAGCGGGCACACCCACCAGCCGTACGCCTTCGAGGTGCCGGTCCCCGGCACGGACCGGACCCGTCCGGTCATCCAGGCCGAGGACTACGGTTTGAAGGTCGGCCAGGCCGTGCTGACCTACGACCCGGCCACCAAGGCGGTCACCAAGTCGACCGCCGAGCTGCTCAATGTCAACGGCTACCCGGCCGACGCCGAGGTGGCGGACATCGTGGCCAAGGCCAAGGTGACCGCGGACGAGCTCGGCAAGCAGCCGCTCGGCAAGATCACCGCGGACATCAACCGGGCCTACAGCGCCGCCGGCGCCGAGGACCGGGGCGCCGAATCGGTGCTGGGCAACTTCATCGCCGACGTCCAGCTCGACCAGACCAGCGCGGCCGGTCGCGGCGGGGCGCAGATCGCCTTCATGAACCCGGGCGGCCTGCGGGCGGACCTCAAGTACGGCGCCGACGGCACGGTGACCTACGCCAACGCGTTCTCGGTGCAGCCGTTCGCCAACGACGTGGTGACCCAGACCCTCACCGGCGCCCAGATCAAGCAGGTGCTGGAGGAGCAGTGGCAGCCGGCCGGGGCGTCCCGCCCGGTGCTGCACCTGGGCTCGTCGAAGGGGCTCACCTACTCCTACGACGTGAACCAGCCGCAGGGCTCGCGGATCATCGCCTCGACCCTGAAGCTCAACGGCGCCAGGCTCGACCCGGCCGGCGCCTACCGGGTCACGAGCAACTCGTTCCTGGCCGCGGGGGGCGACAACTTCCTCACCCTGGGCAAGGGCACCAACAAGGTGACCACCGGCGACAACGACCTGACGATGCTGGTCAACTACTTCGCCGCGCACTCGCCGGTCACCGCCGACCCGAAGCCGCGCTCGACCGCGGGCGTGCTCGACGGCACCGCGCCGACCGGCACCTTCACTCTCGGCCCGACGGCCGGCGCCCTGTGGGCCGGCCAGTCGGTGACGCTGACCCAGGTCGCGCTGAGCGACGACGTCAGCGCCGCGGCCGGGATCAAGCGGGTGGTCACCTGGGGCGACGGCAGCGCGCCGGAGACCCTGGCCGCCGGCACGACCACCGCGACCCACAAGTACGCCAAGACCGGCACCTACACCGTGTCGGTGGCGCTCACGGACGAGGCCGGCAACAGCGCCGCGGCCACGTTCCAGGGTGCGGCCACGGTCAAGGTGTCCGCGCAGCCCACGGGCCGCAACGTGCTCGCGCCGACCTCGATCGGGGCCGGCCAGCCGGCCGTGCTCGTGGTCGGCCAGGTCACCGGGGCCGGCAAGCTCGTCGTCGCATGGGGAGACGGGGCCACCACCACCGTCCCGGCCAAGGGCGGCGTGGTGACGCACGCCTACACCAAGGGCGGCTCGTTCGCGGTGACGGTCACGCCGTGGAACACGGCCGGCGCCGGCATGCCGGCCACGGCCGGCACGGTGAAGGTCAAGGCGGACACGGCCGCGCCGGTCGTCTCGCTGACTGTGCCGTTCCGGGCCACCGAGGCGTCGTCGTGGCGCTCGCTCTCCGGCCTCGTGGCCGACGCGGGCACTGGCGTCGACAAGGTCCAGGCCACTCTGATCCAGGAGCGTTCGGGCAAGTGGTACTACTTCGACGGCGCCAAGTGGGTCAAGGCGGCGTCGCAGTCCGAGGCGGCCGGCCAGGCCAAGGTGCTCGCGGACGACAACCCGTTCCTGGGCATCCTGTGGAACATCGGCGTCCAGGGGGTCGAGAAGGGCACGCTGAAGGTCACCTACTGGGCGACCGACAAGGCGGGCAACTCCTCGGCTCAGAAGTCCTACTCGGTGAAGGTCACCAAGTAACGTCTCCCAGGTGGAGATAGCGCCGTTCCGTCCGGCCGCCCGCGTCGTCTGTGTCGACGCGGGCGGCCGGATTCTTCTGCTGCGCTGGCACGACCCGTACGACGGCTCCTATCTCTGGGAACCGCCGGGCGGAGGCATCGAGGCCGGCGAGGCGCCGGCCGAGACCGCGCGACGCGAGCTGCTGGAGGAGACCGGCCTGACCGCCGAGATCACCGGCCCCGGGCTCGAGGTGCACCGGGACACGCAGTGGAAGGGCCGCCGCTACGTCGGCCCGGAGCAGTGGTTCCTGGCCCGTTTCCCGGTCCATGAGCCGCCAGTGGTCCGGGACGGCCTGCTGGACTACGAGCAGACCGACCTGGACCGGCACGCGTGGGTGCCCTGGCCTGATATCTCGGACATGCCGGATCGGATTGAGCCGCCGGAGATGCTCGACGTGCTGCGGCGGCTCGACCCGGCCGGTCCGTGGGTCACTTCGTGAACGTGAAGTACTGGTACGACCCGTACGTCGTGTAGTTGACGTTGTCGCCGGAGGTCCCGGTGACGTAGACCGCGCGGACCCGGTAACGCGCGCCGGCCGGGTGGGCGCCGGTCAGCGTGAAGGCCGACTTGCCGGCGCTGGTCAGCGGGACGTCGAGCACGCGCCACGTCTTCCAGGCGTCGCCCGAGGCGACCTCGAAGATCAGCCGCTGCTTGCGGCCGGGGTAGGCGGTCATCGTGGTGACGAAGTACGGGTGGACCGTGGTGCGGTAATAACGGTAGGGCACCGACCCGATCTTGGCCGCCTTGTACTGCCGCGAGGGCTGCAGCGCGATCGCGACCCGGGTGTTGAGCACCGCCTTGGCCGTGGCCGGCAGGTACTTGGCGTCGCCGGCGAACTTCACCTGCACGGCGGTGGTCCGGGTCAGCTTCAGCGAGGCGGTCAGGTTGCCCTTGGCGTCGACCGTGGTCTTGCGCAGCAGGCGGGCGGGCTCGGTGCCGTTCGGGTCGGCCCAGATCTCGACCACGCGGTTGGTCGCGGTGGTGCCGAGACGGGCGGTCACCGTCACGGTCGAGCCGTACGCGTTGACCGTGTTGTTCGGCGTCAAAGTGAGCGCGGGACTGACCCGGGTGACCGGCGGCGCCGCCTGTTCGGGGCCGTTGATCACCCAGAGCCGCCACTCGGCCTTGTAGTTGTAGCCGAGGGTGAAGACCCGCTGGCCGCCCGGCTCCCAGGTCACCTTGCCGACCTGATCGGGGATCGGCTTGTTCTCGGGCGCCGTGTTGGGCAGCTGGAACTCCTGGCCGGCGGTCTGCGAGCCGGCCGGGTAGAGCGCCACATCGGTGGTGCTGTCGTTGTTGCTGTAGCCGATCGCCACCCGGCCGTCAGTGTTGACGTCGATCGAGGCCGGGCTGCAGATCTTGTTGTCGTACGCCGTGGTCTGCGAATGAGGGCTGGTGATCGGCGCCTGCCAGATCGGGCAGCGGACCCCGAACCCGAGCAGCGAGGCGCCGTCCGCGGTGAACGCAGCGCCGCGCAGGAACGAGTCGCTCGACGTGGTCTTGACCTTCAGCGTCTCGGCCGCGCCGGACACGTCGTAGACGGCGACCGCGCCGCTGGTCACGGCGTTGTTGGAGACGTCGGCGACGACCAGCGTGTTCGGGGCGCCGGGCGAGGTGAGCAGCTGCGGCGCGTCGTGGAACGAGGTGCGGTCGGCGGTCGAATCGTGGAACGTCAGCGGCAGGCCGCCGGAGTGGTCGAAGAACCCGAAGCCACCGACGTAGTCCTTCTCGGCCGAGCCGTCGTAGCCGAACCACACCTTGCGGCCGGCCAGGGCCAGCGTGCGCGGGTACACGGTCGCGCCCAGGTCGTAGCGGGCCGTCTCGGCCAGGGTTTGCGGGTCGAAGGTGACGAGCGCGTGCGCCTCGGCCACCGCGGCGTACAGGGTCGATCCGTCGGCTGACAGCTTCAGGCCCCGGATGCCGGGCAGGCCGGTCTTCCTGGTCACGACCGCGCCGGCGTACGTGGTCTGCACGAGCTGGCCGGTGTTCTCGTCGCTGATCAGCAACCGCTGGTGGGTGGTGTCGACCACGACGTCGCTCGGCGTGGAGATCGGCAGCAGGGTGCCGCTGCCCAGGGCAGTGGCGGCCGAAGCGTCGAGGGTGCCCACGGCCACTGCGGCGGCGGCGGTGCCGAGGACCGCCGCCGCCGTCAGAGCGGCCCGAATTTTGCGCATGGAGCAGGAGCGTACGGCACCTGATCTTGCGTTGTTGATCAGCCGATCAGGTCCTACTTCGTGAACGTGAAGTAGTAATACGGGCTGGCCGTGGAGTAGTTGACGTTGTCACCGGACGACGTGGTGATGTAGTCGGCCCGGACCCGGTAGTAGACGCCGGTCGGGTGGGCGCCGGTCAGCGTGAAAGCGGACTGCCCGGCCGAGTTGAGCGGCAGGTAGAGCACCCGCTGGGCCTTCCACTTGCCGCCCGAGTAGGCCTCGATGGTCAGACGCTGCTTACGGCCCGGGTACGAGGTCATGGTGGTGAGGAAGTACGGGTGCACGTTCGCCCGGTAGAAGCGGTACGGCACCGACCCGATCTTGGCGGCCTTGTACTGCCGGGACGGCTGCAGGTTCAGCGCGACCCGGGTGTGGAGGAACGAGACCGCCTGAGCCGCCGCGTACTGCTCGTCGCCGGTGAACTTGGCGACGATCGCGGTGGTGCGGGTCAGCTTGAGCGAGGAGGTCAGGTTGCCCTTGGCGTCGACGTTGGTCAGGCGCAGCAGCCGGGCCGGCTCGGAGCCGACCGGGTCGGCCCAGATCTGCACGGCCCGGTTCGAGTACGTCGAGCCGAGGTGGGCCGTCACGGTGACCGTCGAGCCGTACGCGTTGACCGTGTTGTTGGGGGTCACGGTGAGCGTGGGGGTGTTCTTCCGCATGGTCACGACCGCACTGGCGGACGACGGCGCGTACTTGTCGGTCCCCTGATACTGAACGGTGTAGGTGAGCCGGCCCTGCATGGTCGGCTGGTCGATGAGGGTGAACCGGCCCGAGGCGTCGGCGATGGCAGTGCGCATCGGCGTGTAGTCGTAAGGCGCCTGCGCGTAGTCCCGGATGAGCTCGACGTGGGCGCCGGGCACGGCGATCGTGCCGGTGATCTTCACGTCGGTGTCCGGCACGGCCGTGGCCGGGGCGTTGAGCGTGATGGTCGGCCGGAACGCGGCGGAACCGTGGACGGGCCAGAAACGCCACTTGCCCTTGTAGTTGCTCGCGCTGTGGCTGAGCACGAACAGCCGCTCGCCACCCGGCTCCCAGGCGACGTCCCAGACCTCGTCGGGCAGGGTGTTGACGTCGTCGGTGACCGGGGCGGCGAACTGCTCGGCCGGCAGCTCGGAGCCGGCCGGGGAGATCGCGACGTCGGGCGTGCTGCTGGTGTTGCCGTAGGCGAACGCGACTTCCCCGTCGGTGTTGACGTCGACGGCGTGGGGCGTGCAGATGCCGTTGTGGTAGGCGTTGGTCCGCTTCTCCAGCTCGGCGATCGGCGCCTTCCAGATCAGGCAGCTGTTGCCGAAGCCGATCAGCGTCTTGCCGTCGGCGCTGAACCCGACATCGTTGAGCAGGCCGTCGCTGAACCGGCCCTCGTTCTTCAGCTTCGCCGTCCCGCCGGTCACGTCGTAGACGTGGACGTCACCGCTGCCCGGGGCGTAGGGCCCGGCGTCGGCCACGACCAGGGTCCCCGGGGCGCCGGGCGAGGTACGCAGCTCGGGCGCCCACCGGTTGCCGATCAGGTCGTGCCCCGTGGTCTTTCCGGTGGCCGGGTCGAGCGAGCCGAAGCCGCCGTCGTAGCCGAACCACAACTGGCCACCGGCCACGATGGCCGTGCGCGGCCACACCTCCTGGCCGAGCTCGTAGGTGCGCCGCAGATCCAGGGTGGCCGCGTCGAACACGTGGATCTGGTGGTCGTCGGCGACCGTCACGTACAGCGTGGAGTAGTCGGCCGAGAACGCCATCCCGCTGACGCCGCGCGCGATCGGAACGTACTTCTGCACGCCACCGAAGTACGACACCGAGACCAGCTGCCCCTTGAGCGCGTCGCTGATCAGAACCCGCTTGTGCACCGGGTCGACGGCGACATCGGTCGCGGCGTCGATCGGCAGGATGACACCGTTGCTGAGCGCCGGCGGCCCCGCCGTGGCGGGCCCGGCGCCCGCGACGACAGCGGTGACAGTGGCGGTGCAGGCGACCGCCGCGGCCGCCAGAGCGGCTCGAAACCTGTGCATATGTAGACCCCCGTGGTCGATGGTGGCCGACAGCATACGGTCCATGATCGACAACCGTGATCGGCCGATCGGGCATCGATCGTAATGATCCGGCTACGACCGCTTAACCGGTTCAGGATTGGGTGTGGCCACATCCAAGTACGTGATGCTCCTCTGAGGAAGGGAACTCGTGGCCACGAGCCTCCGAGCGCTCTCGGCGCTCACTCTCTCGCTCACCCTGACCGCAGCCGGTCTCGGTGGGCCTGCGCACGCCCGGGCCGGCACACCCCTGCCCGACCTGGGGCTGGTGCGCGAAGGACGGACACCGGCGCCGCTCACCGGCGGCGCCGCGCTCCGTTCGCAGCCGGCCGCGGCCGGTCTGACCGACGGCCAGTACATCGTCCGGCTCCGCGAAGCGCCCGTCACCTCGTACGCCGGCGGCGTCGAAGGGCTGGCGGCCACCCGGCCGGCGGCCGGCCAGGAGTTGGCGCCGCACTCGGCCGCGGCCGAGAAATATCGCGGGCACCTGGGCGCGGCGCAGCGCGACGTGCTGGGTGACCTGGGCATCCAGGCCCGGCAGACCTACACCACGGCCTTCAACGGTTTCACCGCGAAACTGACCGGAGCCCAGGCCACGGCGCTGGCCAAAGACCCCCGGGTGGCCGCCGTCAGCCGGGCCCGCGTGGTCAAGGCCGACGCCGCGACGCCCAGCGGGCCGGGTGGCGCGGCCCCGGCCACGACCATGGCCAAACCCGTGCCGGGCAAAGGATCGGGCGTCGTCGTCGGCGTGATCGACACCGGGATCTGGCCGGAGAGCGCGTCCTTCGCGGCGACCATGCCGGCGCCGAAGGGCTGGCACGGCACCTGCCAAGGCTTCCCGGCCGGCACCTGCAACGGCAAGATCCTGGGAGCGCGGTACTTCGCCGACGGCTGGCTCGCCATGGCCGGTTCCCTGCCCGACGGGGAGGTGCTCTCACCGCGCGACATGCAGGGGCACGGCACGCACACCGCGTCCACCGCGGCCGGGTTGCCGGTCGAGCACGCGATGGTGCTCGGACGCGACCTCGGCCGGATCTCCGGGGTGGCGCCGGACGCGCAGATCGCCGTCTACAAGGCGCTGTGGGGCGGATCGGGCAGCGACGCCGACATCATCGCCGCAATCGACGCCGCGGTGGCCGACGGCGTCGACGTCATCAACTACTCCATCGGCAGCGCGATGGGCGACTACCAGGCGAACAGCCCGATCGGGAACGCCTTCCTCAACGCGTACCTGGCCGGGGTCTTCGTGGCCGCCTCGGCCGGCAACGACGGCATGTCCGGCATGATCAGCAACGCCGAGCCGTGGGTGACCACGGTCGGCGCGGCGGTCGAGCGGGCCAACGAGGCGACCGTACGCCTCGGCGACGGCACCAGGATCGTCGGCACGTCGATGGACGTCCTGCCGCCCCGGGCGCGGACCCCGATCGTCTTCGCCGACCGGGCCGGGTCGGCCGAGGACGGCGCGCAGTTCTGCCTCGGCGGCAGCCTCGACGCGGCCAAGGTGACCGGCAAGATCGTCGCCTGCGACTTCGACAGCGCGACCGGGGCCGTCGAGGAGGTCAAGGCCAAGGGTGGTGTGGGCGTCGTGCTCTTCCAGACCAACGGCAACGCGCGGCTCAACGTCATCTACGACTTCCCCACGGTCTACCTGTGGAGCACCGAGCAGGCCGGGCAGATCTTCAACTACCTGTGGGCCCACCGCGACGACGGCACGGCGGCGCTGGTGACCGGGGGCGACGGGTCGAGCCTGGCCGGGCTGCCGAGCGTGGCCGGGCTGTCCTCGTACGGGCCGGACCAGGTGCACACCGGACTACAGAAGCCGGACCTGGTGGCCGACGGCATCGACGTCGTGGCGGCGGTGTCGCCGATGACCGGCGGGCGCCTGTTCGACGCGTACTCCGGCACCTCGATGGCGGCGCCGCACGTGGCCGGCATGGCCGCCGTCCTGCGCGCGCAGCACCCGGGGTGGTCGCCGGGCGCGGTCGCCTCGGCCCTGCGGACCACCGCGGCCGACACCAAGGCGACCAGCAGCCCGCTGCAGCAGGGTTCGGGCCGCCCCACCGTCGCCCGCGCCACCGACCCGGGCCTGATCGTCGAGCCGTCGGCGGCCTCGCTGAGCGCGTTCGCCACGGCCACGGCGCCTGACGGCAAGGAACTCAACCTGCCGTCCATCGCGCTGCGGGAGTACGACGGCCTGCACCCGGTCGTCGTGACCCGGCGCCTCACGAACGTGGGCACCCGGACCGAGACCTACCGGGCGCGGGTCGAAGGCCTGTCCGGCATGGACGTCACGATCAACCCCAAGGTCATCACCGTACGGCCGGGAGCGACGGCGACCGTGACGATCAAACTCGCCCGGGGCAGCGCGACGTGGGACCGGTACGCGACCGGATCGCTGGTCTTCGCCGGTGACCAACACCGGGTGCGCTTCACCGTGGCCGCACGGCCGTGGGGCTTCACGCCCCGGACGTACGACGACACCGGCATCGAGTTCGGCCGGGTCGGCGGCGGCGGCCAGGGCTACCTCGAGCCCGGCTTCACCGGCCCGCTCACCGGGCGGACCACCGGCTACAAGCCGGTGACCTGGACGGGCAAACAGCTCAGCACGACCGTCAGCGGCGGCGCCTTCGCCCCCGGCGGCGTCGGCACCCAGGGCACGAAGATCGTCGTCCCGCGCGGGACGGCCGGCCTGATCGTGCAGACCGCCTCGGACGACCCGAACCTCAACCTCGACCTGTATCTCTACCAGGACGGCAAACTGGTCGAGCGGAGCTGGGCGTTCTGGCACAGCAACGAGCGGATCGTGCGTTTCACCCCGCCGCCCGGCGTGTACACGGCCTACGTCCACGCGCAGTCCACGTACACCCCGGACGTGCCGTACCAGCTGGGCGTGACGGTCGTGCCCGGCGCCGGGAACGTCCGGAACGCCACGATCGAAGCACCGGCCCGGGTCACGCGCGGCGGCTCCGGCCAGGTCACGCTGACCCCGGCCGGCCCCCAGCCGGACGTCGAGCAGTGGGCCTACACGGAGTTCCGCACCGGCCGGACGGTCGTGCCCGGTCTGCTGATCAGCTCCCGGTAATCGAGGATCCGGAGCGGCCTGCCCTGCTTCCGGGCAGGCCGCTCCTTCAGCGCCGGCCGTTGCGGATCGCCACCGACACGGGTCGAAAGAACTGCTCCCGCGGGGGCGGTCTCGGCGGGCGCTCCCGCCTCGACCTTGGTTTCCACGTTGAGCTTGACGCCGTCCGCACGGTAGCGCCTGACCAGCGCGAACACCTCGCGCAGGAGGGGCCTGCGAGCGCCCGGCACGGCGACCCGGCCAGGCTTGTCGGGCAGCGTCTTCGAGCCGCAGTCCAACGTCCGGACCTGGGCCAGGTCAGCGCGTTGATGTTTTTAAGCGAAGCGATGGTGACGTGGGGCCGCCAGGACGGCGAGGGCCGTGGTGATGGGGACCGAGGCGACCAGGCCGATGGTGCCGACGGCGCTGCGCAGGATCTCCTGGGCCAGCAGCTCGCCGGTCAGCAGGTCGCCGACCGGCTGCGTGCCCGTGGAGATCAGGAGCAGCAGGGGCAGGGAGGCCCCGGCGTACGCGAGGACGATGGTGTTGACCGCCGATCCGACGTGGGCGCGGCCGACCCGGATGGCCGCCCGGTACAGCGGCCGGCCCGAGGCGTGAGCGCTCATCTCGGCCACGGTGACGGCCTGGGTGACGGTCACGTCGTCGAGCACGCCCAGCGCGCCGATCACGATGCCGGCCAGCAGCAGGCCGCGCATGTCGATGCCGCCCAAGGTGGCCGACAGGAACGCGTCGTCGTCGGTGGCGACGCCGGTCAGGTGCAGGGCGGCGGTGAAGGCGACCCCGAGCAGGCCGGTGAGGACCAGGCTGGCCAGCGTGCCGGCGACCGCGACCGAGGTGTGCGTGGTGACGCCGTGGGTCAGATAGAGCGCGGCGAACATGATGGCCGAGGCGCCGACGACCGCGACCAGCAGCGGTGGTGAGCCTTCGAGGATGGCCGGGATGATGAAGAACAGCAGGACGGCGAAGCTGATGGCCAGGCCGGCCAGCGAGGTGAGCCCGCGCCAGCGGCCGAAGGCCAGGATGACCGCGATGGTCAGGGCGAGCAGCCAGGTCATCGGCGTGCCCCGCTGGCGGTCGACGATCGCGTAGTCGGTGCCGCCCGGCACCGCGTTCGGTGTGTGGAGCAGGACGACACCGTCGCCGGTATGCACCCCGGCGGCGCCTTCCGCTGTGATGTGGCGGCCGTCGTCGAGGCGTACGGCTGCGGTCGGGCCGTTGATCGTGGTGACCGTGCCGTTGATCTTGGCGGAGGCGGTGGGGGCCTTCGTGAGGCCGGGCCAGAGCGCGATCATCGCGATCAGCGTGGCCACGGCGGCCGGGATGAGGATCGCGGCCACCACCCGTCGCGAGGCGCCCGGAAGCTGATCGTGGGAATGGGTGTGTCGACCGGCCATGGCGGCAAGATTAGTTCCGGTAATACATGCGCAATTGCTTATATCAGTGCCCAATCAACGACAGAGGGATTGACAAATTCGTTTTATGCATGCGCAAACAAGAATGAGTGATTGACTCATCACTGCGGGTATAGAAAGTGGTCCGACCATCGGTTAGGTTGGGACAACCGCCAAGCGGGAGGTCGCCATTGTGCCCGGTCTGTCACCGCTCTATCTGACCCCGAGAATCGAACCACCGGTCCAATCGGTTCTGGACCAGGACGAGCTGCTGAGGCAGTTGGTGAACGGCCTCGGATCGCCCCTCAACATCGTCCTTCCCGACCTGCTGGAAGCGAATGTCGAGGCCTTTCGGCAGTCCTATCGTCACCACCGGTTGCGCGGCCGCATCTACTTCGCGCACAAGGCCAACCGGTCGGCCGCGTTGGTGCGCCGGCTCGCCGCCACCGAGGCCGGGGTCGATGTGGCCTCGGTGGCTGAATTGCAGCACGCGCTCGGCGCGGGATTCGGCCCGGAACGGATCATGGCCACCGGCCCGAAGAACCGCGAGTTCCTCTGGCTGGCCGCTCGAACGGGTGTCATCGTGAACGCCGACTCACTAGGGGAGCTCACGGACCTCGCGTCGCTGGTCGCCGAGCACGGCCTGCCGCGGGTGCGGGTGATGGTGCGCCTGTCCGGCTTCGCGTCCCAGGGTGTTCAGGTGGTCAGCCGGCGCAGCCGCTTCGGCGTGCCTTCGGGGGCTCTCGCGGAGGTGCTCGACCAGCTGGAGAAGCACCGCGAGGAGCTGGAGCTGGTCGGCGTCGCCTACCACCTGGACACGATCGGCCGGCCCGAGAAGGCGGTCGCGCTCGAGGGCTGCCTGGCCGCGCTCGAGGAGTGCGAGGCGCGCGGGCTGGGGGTGCGCTCGGTCGACATCGGTGGCGGCTTCGGCGTGAACTACCTGGCCGACGGCGCGCAGTGGGAGCGGTACACGTCCGAGCTGGCCCAGGCCGTGCTCGGCCGGCGGCCGCCGATGACCTGGAACGGGCACGGCTACGGGCTGCGCAACGAGGCCGGGACGCTGCGCGGGGTGCTCGGGCTCTACCCCTCGTACCGGCCGGTCTCCGGTGCGGGCTATCTCGATCAGTTGCTCGAGGCGGACGCCCCGGGGCGGCGCCGGCCGCTCGGGTCGCTGCTGCTGGACAGCATGTACGAGCTGGACATCGAGCCCGGCCGGGCCCTGCTCGACCAGTGCGGGATCGTCCTGGCGACGGTGCTCGAGGTGCGCGATTCGATGATCCGATTGGACTGCAACGCCCGCGATGTGAGCCTGGAGGAGCACGGCGTGCTCATGGACCCGGTGCTCCTGCCTCAGCGCGAGGGGCCGGGCGCCTTCCATCTGCTGGGCAACCTGTGCCTGGAAGCCGATCTGATCACCCGCCGCCAGGTGTTCCTGCCCGGCACGCCGCGGCCCGGCGACCTGCTCGCCTTCGTGAACACCGCCGGCTACTTCATGGACTTCAGCGCCACGCACGCCCTGCACCAGCCGATCGGCCGCAAAGTGGCGGTCTACCGCGACGGCGGCGCCTGGCGCTGGTGCCTCGACGAGCAGTACTGGCCCGTCCACCCGCGCGCGGAGGAATCATGAGATTCGACGACATGACCGAGGCGATCGGCAACACCCCGCTGGTACGCATCGAGCCGGCCGTCCACGGCCTGCGCAACATCGACCTGTACGCCAAGATGGAGCTGCTCAACCCGTTCGGCTCGCTCAAGGACCGGGCCGCCTGGTCGATGCTGCGGCCGCTGATCAACGGCGCCCGCCGGCGCGGGGACACCGTGGTCGAGCTCTCCAGTGGCAACACGGCCAAGGCGCTGGCCATGCTGGCCGGCATGCACGGCCTGCCGTTCAAGAGCGTGACCAACCGGATGAAGGTTCCCGAGGTCAAGGACCTCCTGCTGCTGCTCGGGGCCGAGATCGAGGAGCTGCCGGGCCAGGCCGAGTGTCTCGACCCGACCGACACCGAGGACCCGCTGACCCGGATGCATCAGGTGCTCGCGGCCAACGGCAGCGGCTACGTGCACACCGATCAGTACTTCAACGACGACAACGTCGAGGCCCACTTCGGCGGGACCGGGCCCGAGATCGTCAAGGACCTGGACGGCCGTGCGCCCGACTACTTCTTCGCCTGCGTGGGCACGGCCGGCTCGTCGACCGGGGTCGCCCGCGCGCTGCGCCAGCACGACCCGGACGTCCAGGTCATCGGTCTGGTGGCCGCGAAGAGCGACTTCATCCCCGGCATCCGCACGATCGACGAGGTGCACGAGGTCGGGCTGTTCGACCCGGGCGTCTACGACGCCGTCGAGACCATCGGGGCCGACGAGGCCATCGACGGGATGCTCACCCTGATCAGACGATGCGGTACGCCGGCGGGCCCGACCGGGGGCGGCGCCTACCAAGGAGCCGTACGGCATCTGCGCGCGCTCGACTCTTCCCTGACCGAGCGCCGCACGGCCGTCTTCATCGTCTGCGACCGGATGGAGAGCTACCTGAGCTACCTGCGGGAACGCCGGCCCGCGCTGTTCGGCCGGCCGGCCCGGCCCAACGACCACCGGGCGCTGACCTCCTCGGAGGTGGCGGCCGCGCCGACCGTCGACGTGGAGGAGGCGCGGCGCTGGCCCGGCCTCGTGGTCGACCTGCGCAGCCCGTACGCGTTCCAGGCCCGGCACATCGCCGGCTCGATCAACATCGTCGACGAGATCTTCGACGAGCTGCTCCACGGTGGACTTCCGTTCAGCCGGCGACAGCCCGTGCTGCTGGTCTGCCCGGTCGGGGAGAAATCGGCCCGCTACGCCGCGCTGCTGAGGCGCATGGGGCATCCCGAGGTGCGATCGCTGGCCGGCGGCATCATCGCCTGGCGCGACGCCGGCGCCGACCTGGTGCGTGACTGATGCTCGACCTTCAGACGGACACCATTGGCGAGCTGCTGCTCTGGCAGGCCGGGGTACGAGCGCAGTTTCCCCAGCTCATGGCCCACCCTGGGGTGGCCTACCTGGACAGCGCGGCCACGTCTCAGAAGCCGCAAGCGGTTCTCGACGCTGTGATGTCCTACTTGTCCACCGCCAACGCGAACGCCGCGCGTGGTACCTACCCGTGGGCAAATCGGACAACTAACCGGATTACGCAGGCGGCCGACGGCGTGCGTTCGTTTTTGTCGGATTTCTCGGACATCTCGGGTGTGCACTTCGTCAGCGGCACCACCGAGGGCTTGGCGATGGTGGCCCGGGACTGGCTGGGCCCGCAACTGCGCGACGGGGACGAGATCATCGTGCCGTTCGCCGATCACAGCGCCAACATCGTCCCCTGGCTTTCCGTGGCGGGGGCCCGGGTCAAGGTCAAGGCCATGCCGTACGACGAGGCGCATGACTACGACACGGCCCGGTTGGCCCGGATGGTCGGGTCGCGGACCCGCCTCGTCGCCGCGACCCACGTGCATCACGTCTACGGCAACGACATGAACATCCACCGGCTGCGGTCGGCCGTGGGGCCGGACATCCCGATCTGTCTGGACGCCGCCCAGGCCTTCGGTCATGTGCCGATGGATGTGGCCGCGCTCGACGTCGACTTCGCCGTCTTCTCCGGGCACAAGGCCATGGCCCTGCCGGGCATCGGCGCGATCTGGGCGGCCAACAAACGCGGCCCCGCCTTCGAGCCGGCCGGCTGGCGGGGCTCGCCCAACACCAGCGGCATCGTCAGCCTGGCGGCCGCCATGGAGTGGCTCGATCGCACCGGACTGGACCGGATCGCCCGCTGGAGCCGGGCCCTCGGCGCGCGTCTCACCGACGGTCTCGACCGCCTCGGCAGCTACGAGGTGCTCGGGTGCCAGAGCAGCCTGCCGGCGGCCTCGACGGTGCAGCGCCGGCAGGGCATCGTGACCTTCCGCCACCGCGGGATCTCCTCCAACGACCTCGGCTTCATCCTCGAGAGCGAGGGGCTGCTGGTCCGGGCGGACGGTCACTGTCAGGGCGATCAGGGCGAGAAGACCTCGTCGGTACGGGTGAGCCTGCACGCCTACACGACGGTCGAGGAGGTGGATCGTCTCCTGGACGCGCTGGCGGCCCTTGACCGCTGACGGGACGGTCACCTGATAGAAATGGGTGTCATTTCCGTTAACCGCCGAGGATGGGCCCATGCCGTCGACCACGCTCGACTCCGACCGCTGGCGCACCGCCTGGGACGAGGTCATGGCCGGTTTCGTGCCCGGCCTGGCCGCCCTCGAGTCGGCCATCGCGAGCACGGTCGAGGCGGTCCGCGGCGGCCCGCCCGGCCGCTACCTCGACCTCGGCGGCGGCCCGGGTGTGCTGGCCGAGCGCATGTCGGCCCGCTGGCCGGACTGCTGCATCACCCTGGTCGACCTCGACCCCGTACTGCTCGAACTGGCCCGGGCGGCCGCGCCCCCGGCCATGTCGGTGATCGACGCCGACCTGAGCACCGGCGCCTGGGCCGGCCGGGCCGGCGGCGGCCACGACCTGATCACCTCGGTGATGACCGTGCACTACCTGCCGCCGCCGGCCATTCGCGCCCTCTACCGCCGCTGCCGCCGCGTGCTCGCCCCCGGCGGCCTGCTCGTCGTGGCCGACCTCATGCCCGACGACGGCCTGCCCTCGGTCAGCCGGGCCCTGGACCCGGCCCCCGGCGAGGCCGCAGCCGAGCTGGCCTGGGTGCAGTGGTGGAGCGAGCTGGCCCGGGCCGACGGCTTCCGCGACCTGATGGCCGCCCGGGCCGACGTCTTCCGCGACCGCCCACCGGCCAACTTCGCCGGCGCCCTCTCCTGGCACCTGGCCGCCGCCCGCGCTGCCGGCTTCACCGAGGCCGGCCTCATCTGGCGCGACGGCCGCCACGCCGCCCTGGCCGCCCGCGCCTGATCCGCCCAATCGGCCGATCGTCCGCAGTGGATCGGCGGCCTTACGCTTCCCCCGTTCCTTGACCACGGGGGTCCTCAAAATGCATAAGCTTCGAGCCGCTCTGGCGGCTGCGGCGGTCGCCTGCGCCGCCGCCGTCACGGTCACCGCCGGCCCCGCCTCGGCGGCGGGCCCGACCATCCTCACCACCGGCGTTCAGCTGCCGATCAACTCGATCGCCGAGGTCGCCGTCGACCCGGTGCACGAGCAGGTCCTGGTCACCGACTCATTGAGTGGCACGGTCAACGTGCTGTCGTACTTCGGCGGGCCGCAGAACTCGATCGGGGTCGGCCAGACGGCCTGGGGAGTGACGTTCTCCGCCGACTATGCGACCGCTTACGTCGCGGTTCCCGACGAGCACGAGATCGCCGCCTTCGATGCCCGGACCATGCGCCTGAAACGCACGTACGGCCTGGCCGGCGAGGTGTGGCCGCGGCACGTCAAGGTGGTGGCGGGCAAGGTCTGGTTCTCCTCCGACGGCGGCGGGCTGAACTCGCTCGACCCCGCCTCGGGCGAGGTGAAGCCGTACTCCATCGGAGTCGACACCTCGCTCGGCGCGCGGTTGCTGACCGCGCCGGGCGCACCGGGGCTTCTGGTCGCGGCCCTCGCCAATCAGGGCGAGCCGAACGACGGCTTCGTCGCCGCCTACGACGTGTCGGACGGCACGGCGGTCCAGACGAGCAAGGGCAGGTTCGGCGACGTAGCCCTGCGCGACATCGCGCTCACGCCGGACGGCGCCACTCTCATCGCCATCAACACCGGCATCGGCGTCGGTCCAGGCATCGAATGCCAGATCTGGAAGGCGCCGGTGGCCGAGCCGGCGAAGTTCGCCGTCGCGTACGACAACAAGATCTGCCGGCCGCAAGCGGTGGACATCAACAAGGACGGACGGGTCGCGTTCGGCTACGGCAGTGTCGGCGCCGCGCCCACGGTCGCGATCACCGCGGCCGGCTCCGAGGTCCCGGCCGAGCAGTTCACGACCCCGAGGTCCGAGGACGTCTGGAAGGTCGTCTGGGAGCCGGACGGCGACCGGCTGTTCACCTTCGGCAACTACGGCCAGGACTGGTGGATCTTCCCGATCCACGGCTCCGCCCCGGCGGTCCGCACGACCATGACCGTCACCGGGCCGGCCGTGGCCGCCCCCGGCACCGTCGTGCAGATCAAGGGCAAGATCAGCCGGCCGGGCGCCGTCGTCACGCTCACCCGTAGCTACGGGCCGAGCTCGCAGGCCCTCAAGGAGCAGGTGGACAGCGCGGGGTCCGATGATGCGGGCGAGTTCGTCCTGACCGACCTTCCGCGGGCCGAGAGCAATATCATCTACACGGTCACCTACGGCGGGGACAGCATCAACGGGCCGGTGACCGCCTCGATACCGGTGAAGATCGCCCGGAGCGCTCCCGCCCTGACGTTGACCCCGAACAACACGGTCAACAACTACGGCAGCACGGTCACCATGACCGCGCACCTCGGGCCGACCCACACCCACCGTACGGTCGAGATCTGGGCCGACCCGTACGGCACCGACCCGCTCCGGCTGCTCCGCAAGACGAACGTCGACGCCAAGGGCAACCTGACCGCCTCGCTCAAACTGACCCGCACCACCGCCGTCCAGGTCAAGTTCGCCGGCGACGACCGCTACGCGCCGGTCTCGGCCCGCTCGGTGCTCAACACGCGAGTCGCGCTGAATTTGCAGCCGTCCCGGCAGTACAAGGCTGCCAAGATCGGGTCGGTGCCGTACCGCTTCTACCGGGCGAACGTGCACCCGTACTTCCTCACCACCATGACCCCGTACCCGGGCCGTAAGCAGCGTCTGACCATCGAGGCATACTCGGGCGGCAAGTGGAAGGCCCAGCGGGTGCTCTACCTGCCGCTCAACTCGGCCGGGCAGTCCGCCTTCACGCTGACCGGCACCCACCCGGTGGGCGGCAAGTTCCGGGCTCGCACCGACTACGTGACCACGTCGTCGGGTGACTCGGTCAACTACACCACCGGCAGCGCTTACTACTACTTCACATTCACGAAGTAATACATCCGCATCTTGCCATTAGACGATAATTGTTGAAAACGATTACCGTTTCGCGGTGTGAAAGCACTGGGAATTCTCGCCGTCTCGGCGGCACTGATCACGCTCGCCGGCTGCGGCTCCGATGACGGGGCCGCAGCCGCTCCCGAGGGCGCCGCCCTCTCCGTGGTCGCGACGACACCCGAGGTCGCCGATTTCGTCCGCAACATCGGTGGCGACGACGTGGCCGTCACGCAGATCATCAAGCCCAATGTGGACCCGCACGAGTACGAGCCGACGCCGGCCGACATCAAGGCGATCGGCGAGGCCAAGGTCGTCGTCAAGAACGGCGTCGGGCTCGAGGCCTGGCTCGACCAGACCATCAGCTCGGCCGGCTTCAAGGGCACTGTCGTCGACTCCAGCCAGGGCGTCACCCTGCGCGAGGGCGGCCACGAAGAGGGCGAGGAGGAGCACGCCGAGGGTGAGGGCGAGGACCACGACCCGCACATCTGGCACGATCCCCGCAACGCCAAGATCATGGTCACCAACATCGAGAAGGCGCTGGCCGCGGCCGACCCGGACGACGCCGGCGCGTACGCCAAGAACCTGGCCGACTACACCGCCAAGCTCGACAAGCTGGACGCCGACAACGAGGCCGCGTTCGCCAAGCTGCCCGCCGCCGACCGCAAGCTGGTGACCAACCACGACGCCTTCGGCTACTACGTCGACCGCTATCACCTGCAGTTCGTCGGCTCGGTCATCCCCAGCCTGGACACGTCGGCCGAGCTCTCCGCGCAGCAGCTGACCGACCTGGTCGCCAAGATCAAGGCGACCGGCACGAAGGCCATCTTCACCGAGAGCTCGCTGCCACCGAAAAGCGCCGAGGCCATCGCGAAGCAGGCGGGCGTCAAGGTGATCGGCGGTGCGGACGCCCTCTACGGCGACAGCCTCGGCGAGCCGGGCACGCCCACCGGCACCTACCTCGGCGCCGAGGAGCACAACACCAAGGTCATCGTGGACGCGCTGGCCGGCTGACATGGTCCTCCGGTTCACCGACGCGAGCGTCGGCTACCGCGGCACCCCGGTCCTCACCCACGTGGACCTGGAGCTGCCCGCCGGCCGCGCGCTCGCCCTGGCCGGCCCCAACGGCGCCGGCAAGTCCACCCTGATCAAGGCGGTCCTCGGGCTGACCGAGGTGCTCGCCGGCGCCGTCGAAGTCTTCGGTCAGGCCCCGGCCCAGGCCCGGTCGCAGTGCGGTTACGTACCGCAGGTCGGCGACCTCGACCCGGACTTCCCGGTCACCGCGGCCCAGGTCGTGCTGATGGGCCGTTACCGGCGGATCGGCTGGTGGCGGCCCACCCGGGCCGCCGACCGCCGGGCCGCGGCCGAGGCGCTCGACCGGGTCGGCCTGGCCGACGCCGCCGGCCGCCGCTTCGGGCTGCTCTCCGGCGGTCAGCGCCAGCGGGTGCTGCTCGCCCGCGCGCTGGCCGCCGAACCCCGGCTGCTCCTGCTCGACGAGCCCTTCAACGGCGTCGACGTGGTCAGCCAGGAGGCGATCCTCGCGGTCCTGCGGGAGCTGACCGCGAGCGGTACGGCGTTGCTGCTGAGCACGCACGACCTGGCCCTGGCCCGGGACGTGGCCGACCTGGTCTGCCTGATCAACGGGCGGCAGTGGGCGTTCGGGCCGCCGGGTGAGGTGCTCACCGCGGACCGGCTGCGCGACGCCTACGGCGGGCAGACGATCGAGCTGGCCGACGGGCGGACGGTGCTGGTCGAGCCATGATCTTCACCGTGCCCTTCATGGCCCGGGCGCTGGCCGAGCTGGCCCTGCTCGCGCTGATCTGCGGGCCGGTCGGCGTCTTCGTCTTCCTCCGCCGGCTCTCCTTCGTCTCGGACGCGCTGACCCACACGGTCTTCCCCGGCGTGGTGATCGGCTTCATCGCCGGTGGTGTCGAAGGTCTGGTTGTCGGAGCGCTCGTGGCCGGGCTGCTCACGGCGGTCGTGCTGACCCTGCTGACCCGCAGCGGGGCGCTCTCCGACGACGCCTCCACGGCCGTCGTGCTGACGGCGATGTTCTCGATCGGTGTCGTGCTCGTGTCCAGGCGGTCCTCGTACACCTCCGATCTGTCGTCCTTCCTCTTCGGGCGCCTCCTGACCGTGACGCCGCGGCAGATCGCCGAGACCGCCGTGCTGGCGGTGGTGATCCTCGTGATGCTCGCCATCGCGGCCCGGCCCCTGCTGTTCCGCACGTTCGACCCGGCGGCCGCGGCCGCGGCGGGCTACCGCACGTTCTGGCTGGACCTCTGGCTCAACGTGATCGTCGCTCTGGTCGTGGTGGCGGCCGTACGGGCCGTCGGCACGATCCTCGTCGTCGCGCTGCTGATCATCCCGGCCGCGGCGGCCCGCCTGATCACGGCCCGGCTGGCCGCGATGGCGGTGATCAGCACCCTGTTGATCCTCGCCGCCGGCTACGGCGGGTTGTGGATCAGCTGGACCGCCTCGGTTGACCACGGCATCGCCCTGACCTCGGCCTCCGCCGTCGTCCTGCTGCTCGTCGCCGCTTACTTGCTGTTGCTCCCGCTCGCGGCCGCCCGTCGGCGATCAGCCCCCACCCGGAAGGGATCCCCACATGAGCTGGCGGGATGACGCCGCACCAGCGATCGGCCTTCACGCGGATGGGTTCGCTCTTCGCGCGGATCGGATCGCCGCATGAGCTGGTTTGACGACGCGCTGCACCGGGCGATCGCCGAGGTGATCCTGGCCGGCGCGCTCGCCGGCATGATCGGCGTGCAGGTGGTGGTGCGCCGGCTGTCGTTCTTCACCATGGCGCTGACCCACGCCACCTTTCCCGGCGTGGTGGCCGCCTCCCTGATCGGCGTCAACGTCTTCGCCGGCGGTCTCGTCGCCGGCGCGGTGGTCGCGCTCGGCGTGGCCGCCCTCAGCCGCCGCCCGGGCCAGAACTCGGCCGCAGCCACCGGGGTCGTGCTGTCGGCCGGCTTCGCCCTCGGCGCCGGCCTGGTCGCCACCCAGAGCGGCTTCAGCCGGGACCTGTCGGCCCTGCTGGTCGGCTCGATCCTCACCGTCGGTACGCCGGACCTCCTGGTCACAGCCGCGATGCTGATCGCCGTGGCCGCCCTGCTGCTGGTCTGCGCCCGCCCCCTGACCTTCGTCGGCTTCGACCCCGGCGGCGCCCGCGCGGCCGGCCTGCCCGTCGGCGCCTGGGACATCATCCTGCTCCTGACCGTCGAAGCTGTCGTGGTCACGATCGTCCCCGCGGTCGGCACCATCCTGGCCGTCGCCCTGATCGTCGCCCCCGCCGCCGCGGCCCGCCTGTGGTCCACCCGACTGCCCGTGATCACCGTCTTGGCCGTCGCTTTCGCCATCACCAGCGGCCTGGGCGGCCTCTACGCCTCGTACGTCTGGAATGTCGCCGCCGGCGCGAGCATCGCCCTCACCGCAACCCTCCTCCTGGCTCTGTCCTCGGCCCTGGCCCGCCCGATCCGGCGAACGGCGGCGGCATGACCCACCCCGATGACGATGTCCTGGAACGGGCGGTGACCGTCCTGCGCGGCATGGCCTACGAACACCGCCTCCGCATCCTCATCATGCTGCGCGCCGGCGAACGCAGCCCCGCCGAGATCGCGGCCGCGGTCCCCGCCGACCCGACAGCGGTCGCCCACCACCTCCGCTTCCTGCTCGACGCCCGCCTGATCCGCCGCCGCCGTCGAGGCCGCCAGGTCTTCTACACCCTGACCGGCGAGACCACCGCCCACCTCGTCACCGAGGTCATGCGTTACGCGGGAGGCGACTAGGCGCCCCTCAGCTTCCGCCTCCGCTTCCAACTTTCGGAAAAGTGGCCCATAATCGAAAGTGTGGAGCGACGGCAGGGGCCAGTGCGATGAGCCATGCGGCCGACAAGGCAAGGCGGCGTTCACTCCGAAAGCCTCGCCGTAGGTCGAAGCGGGCCGAGGTCGAGAAGGTCCTTTCCAGGGCCGGGACTCTCGAGCGGATCGCCAGTCGGATAAGCGAGGACGATCAGAGCCGCGCCGAGCTGCTGCGTGTCAGCAGGGATGTGCTGAGCGATCTGGATCCGGTTCCGGTTTCAGTGGCTGCTCCTCTGCTAGGCGTCAGCGAGCCCACTGTGCGCAGCTGGACGCGTCGCGGCCTGCTGATATACGCCGATGGGCAGGACAGCGGCCTCGACGTGCGCCGCCTGTATGAGGTCCTCGCTCTGGTCCGCGAGCTGCGTGCGGCCGGCCAAACCCATGATCTGCTCAACAAGGTCTGGCACCGGCTCGCCGACGAGGCAGTCCTCGAACGCGCGGACCTGAGAGAGAGCCTGGCGCAGATGCGCCGAGGTGACGGCATCCCGACAGACATCGACGAGCTGGAAAGAGAGCTCGGCACCGCAGACTAGTCGCATGACGGTGAAGATCTTCCGCACGCGGCGTGCTGACCAGCAGTTGAGGGGCCGGCGGAAGGACGAGCAGAGGAAGGTCATCGCATTCCTGCGCGACCTCGAGGCGAACGGATGCGCAGCCCTCTCCTACCGTCTTACTGGCGCGGATCCGCTGGAGAGATTGTGCGACAAGCACTTGGGTGCGCGCCTACGCGTCATCGTGGCGTTTGAGTCTGAGCAGACGGCTTGGCTTTTACTGGTCGCCGATCATGATGACAGTGATCCGGAATTCAATATCTATGCCGAGCTGTACCGCCTTGTTGGTCACGAGCCAGATCCGTCCGAGAAGAGAACCAAACCTCCCTGCTGCGGCAAGGATGGTTCTCCTCCTTCCTTGGGCCGAGCAGCTGAGGACCTCGCGTTGATGGCGTCAGAGATTCGCAGGACTCGTAGGTGAAGGCGGCGAGGGCGCTCAGCTGAGCTTTCCAGCCGAGCGCCCTCGCCTTGCCAGGAATAGGCCCGCGGTCAGCTGCCGACCGGGCCGCCGTCCAAACGCCAGGTGACTACGACGGCCGGTTTGGCGAAGTCGCCGTCGGGCCAGGTTGAGGCGGGGTTGTCGAGGGTGGCGCCGGTGATCTCGCCGGGGTGCTGGACGGCGACGAAGACCGACCGGTCGTCGGAGGTGATGAATGGGCCGCAGGTCTCGGCGCCGGGCGGCACGGTCAGGAACTGCTTGAGGTGGCCTCGTGAGGGGCCCTCGATCGGCGTTGCGAAGAGGCCGTCGTTGCTGCCCAGGGCGTTGCCGTCGGTTGCGATCCACAGGTTGCCGCCGCGGTCGAAGGCGACGTTGTCGGGGCAGGAGATCGGCGAGACCTTCGTCTTGTCGAAACCGGCGAAGTAGGTGGACGGGTCGGCCGGGTCGCCGCAGACGATCGGCAGTGACCAGCGGAAGGACGTACCGGTGTGGTCCCCGCCGTCCTCGACGATCTCGAAGATCTGGCCGTGCTTGTTGGCGGTGCGCGGGTTGGCCTCGTCGACGCCCGGGTAGGTGCCGACGCCGCGGTTGGTGTTGTTGGTGAGCGCCGCGTAGATCTTGCCGGTCTTCAGGCTGGGCTGGACGTCCTCGGGACGGTCCATCTTGGTCGCCTTGACCGCGTCACCGGCCAGCCGGGCGAAGGTGAGCACCTCGACCGCGCTCATGCCGGGCACGTACGAGGTGTCGCCGGAGACCAGCTTGATCCACTTGCCGGTGCCGTCGAACGCGCCGTCCGACGGCAGTTTCCCGGTGCCGTCGATCTCCGCGGCCGGGCTGTCCCCGGTGAGCTGGGCGACGTAGAGCGTGCCCGACTCGAGCAGGGTCAGGTTGTGCCGGCGATCATGCGGGCGGTAGGTGCCGGCGGACACGAACTTGTAGAGGTATTCGAACCGCTCGTCGTCACCCATGTAGGCCACGACTCTGCCGTTACGGGCCACGATGACGTTGGCGCCCTCGTGCTTGAAGCGCCCCATCGCGGTGTGCTTGCGCGGCGCTTCGCCCGGCGAGAACGGGTCGACCTCGACGATCCACCCGAAGCGGTTGGCCTCGTGCGGATGCTTGGCCAGGTCGAAGCGTTCCTGCGCCCGTTCCCACCGTCGGGAGCCGGTCGGGTAGCGCGCGGTGGTCGTGATGCCGTACCGGCTGAGGTACGGCTTGTCCGCGGCCGGGACGGCGTCGCCGCCGACGAAGTACTGGTTGAAGTTCTCCTCGCCGGAGAGCACGGTGCCCCACGGAGTCACCCCGCCCGCGCAGTTGTTGAGCGTGCCGATGACCGTGACACCGCGTGGGTCCGCCGACGTCCGCAGCAGCGGCGAGCCGGCGGCCGGTCCGTCGACCCGGAACGGGCTGGCCAGCATGGTGAATCGCTTGTTGTAGGGCCGCCGCCGGCCACCGACCGGCCGCCACTGCCCGGTGCGGCCGACCCGTTCGAGTTCGACCACCGACATCCCGTGCGCGGCCATCGCGGCCCGCACCTGGTCCACGCTGAGCGCCTCCTGGCTGGTGAAGCCGGGGAACATCAGCTCCTCGTTGGTGTACTCGTGGTTCGACACCAGCAGGGCTCGGTCGTCGCGGCCCGGGAAAGGCAGCACGCCGAGGAAGTCGTTGTTGAAGCCGAACTGCTTCGACTGGGTCTCCCCGGTCTGGTGGTGGATGTCGAGCGCCGGGGCGCCGGGCAGGATCGGGTCGCCCCAGCGGATCACCACGGCGTGGTCGTAGCCGTTGGGGACGATGAACGAGTCGAGCTCGTTGGGCGGGATGGGCTTGAAAGTGAGCGCGCCGGGCGAGGAGGACGCCGGAGCTGTAGGCGTGGCCGCGGCGACGTCCACGTTCACGCCGAGCACCAGGGCGCTCGCACCGCCCGCGGCCAGCAGACCGCGACGGCTCACCGCCGCGTTGATGACATCACCCAGGTACGGATTGTCGGATCGGTTTGGTTCCGGGTGGTCACACGCGTTCCCGCAGCGGTAAAGGCACGTCTTCGCGTCCCGCCCTCCGTGGCCCAGCAGGGGTAACAGCTCACGCATCTCAAGATCTCCCTTGACCAGAGTGCAATCGGCGTCCGTCGATCCCAGGTGAACGCAGCGTAAACAACTCCACGCCAGAGAGCGACCCCCTTGAGTTTTGTGGCCCCCGTCGCAGCGGCGTCAAAAACGCGTCAAAGAACCCCCGGAGGCCGTACGCAACGCGTCAACGCCGATGACGACGGCTCCTGGGCACGGTTCGCTTCACGGCGTACCACTCATCCCTTGTCCTAGGAGTCACCCCGTGGCTGATCTCGGGTTCGTCGTGCTGACGGTCGTGCTGTTCGCAGTGCTGACCGTGCTGATCAAGGCGGTCGAACGCTCGTGAGCGCCGTCAACGTCATCGGCGTCATCGTCGCCGTCGCCCTGGCGGGGTTCCTCATCGCCGCACTGTTGTTTCCGGAGAAGTTCTGATGGCCGGTTGGCTTTTCGTCATCACCCTGGTCGTCGCGGTCGCCGCGGCGTACCGGCCGCTGGGTGACTACATCTACCGGGTCGTGTCCGGCCGGCGGCACAACGTCGTCGAGCGGGGCGTCTACCGGCTCGTGGGGGTCGACCCGAACGCCGAGCAGACCTGGGGCGTGTACGCCCGTAGCGTGCTCGCGTTCTCGGCCGTCTCGATCCTGTTCCTCTACCTGTTCCTGCGGGTGCAGGACAAGCTCTGGCTGTCGCTCGGCTTCGACGGTGTGCCCACCCACATCGCCTGGAACACCGCGGTCAGCTTCGTGACCAACACCAACTGGCAGGCCTACTCGGGCGAGTCGACCATGGGTCATCTCGCGCAGATGGCCGGCCTCGCGGTGCAGAACTTCGTCTCGGCCGGCGTGGGTATCGCGGTCGCGGTCGCGCTGATCCGCGGCTTCGCCGCCCGCAAGAGCAATACTCTCGGCAACTTCTGGGTCGACCTGACCCGGATCACGCTGCGCGTGCTCCTGCCGATCTGCGCCCTGGCCACGCTGATCTTCATGATCGGCGGGATGGTGCAGAACCTCTCCGGCGGCACCGACGTCACCACGCTGACCGGAGCCGCCCAGCACATCACCGGTGGCCCGGTCGCCTCCCAGGAGGCGGTCAAGCTGCTCGGCACCAACGGCGGCGGCTTCTACAACACCAACTCGGCCCACCCGTTCGAGAACCCGACGACGTGGACCAACTGGATCCAGCTCTTCCTGATCCTGTGCATCCCGTTCGCCATGCCCCGGGTCTTCGGCCGGATGGTCGGCCAGAACCGGCAGGGCTACGCGATCGTCGCCGTCATGTCGGTGCTCGCGCTCGCCTCGATCGCGCTCACCGTCGGCTTCGAGGTGCACGCCGGCGGCACGGTGCCGCAGGCGGTCGGCGCGGCCATGGAGGGCAAGGACGTCCGGTTCGGCGTCCCCGACTCGGCCACCTTCGGCGCGGTCACGACGCTGACCTCGACCGGCGCGGTCAACTCGTTCCTCGACTCGTACACGTCCTTCGGCGGCATGATGCCGATGGTCAACATGATGCTCGGCGAGGTGGCTCCCGGCGGCGTCGGGGCCGGCCTCTACGGCCTGCTCATCCTGGCCACCATCACGGTCTTCGTGGCCGGCCTGATGGTCGGGCGCACGCCGGAGTACGTCGGCAAGAAGATCGGCGCCCGCGAGATGAAGCTCGCGTCGCTCTACTTCCTGGTCACGCCGGCGGTCGTCCTGATCGGAACGGCGGCGGCTTTCGCCACCGGCCACAACTCCACGGCCCTCAACGTGGGACCGCACGGTCTCTCCGAGGTGCTGTACGCCTTCACGAGCGCCGGCAACAACAACGGCTCCGCCTTCGCGGGCATCACGGTCAACACGCCGTGGTGGGACACCGCCCTCGGCCTGGCCATGCTGCTCGGCCGCTTCCTGCCCATCGTCCTCGTGCTGGCCCTGGCCGGCTCGCTGGCCCGGCAGCGCCCGGTGCCCGAGTCCGAGGGCACCCTGCCCACCCATCAGCCCCTGTTCGTCGGGCTCGTCGTCGGCGTCACGATCGTGCTGGTCGCGCTGACGTTCCTCCCCGCGCTCGCGCTCGGACCCATTGCGGAGGGTCTCTCATGACCGACGTACTAGACAAGCCGGCCACCGACACGGCGACGCCGGTCCGGGGCGGCCTCATGGAGCCCCGCCAGCTGTGGCGGTCGCTGCCGGACGCGCTCCGGAAGCTCGACCCGCGCCTCATGTGGCGCAACCCGGTCATGTTCATCGTCGAGGTCGGCTCGGTCTTCACGACCGTCCTGGCCATCACCGACCCGAGCGTGCTGGCCTGGATCATCACGGTCTGGTTGTGGCTCACGGTCGTCTTCGCCAACCTGGCCGAGGCGGTCGCCGAGGGCCGGGGCAAGGCCCAGGCCGCCACCCTGCGGGCGGCCAAGCAGGACACCATGGCCTACCTGCGGGACGGCCGCGAGATCCCGGCCACCGAACTCCAGCAGGGTGACGTGGTCGTGGTCGAGGCCGGCCAGATCATCCCCGGTGACGGCGACGTCATCGAGGGCATCGCCAGCGTGGACGAGTCGGCCATCACCGGCGAGTCGGCGCCGGTGATCCGGGAGTCGGGTGGCGACCGCTCGGCCGTCACCGGTGGCACCAAGGTGCTCTCGGACCGGATCGTCGTCAAGATCACCCAGAGGCCCGGCGAGAGCTTCGTCGACCGGATGATCGCCCTGGTCGAGGGGGCCAACCGGCAGAAGACGCCGAACGAGATCGCCCTGAACATCCTGCTGGCGGCGCTGACGATCATCTTCCTGCTGTCGGTGGTGACGCTGCAGCCGCTGGCCATCTTCTCCAAGGCCTACCAGGCGGCGGCGCCCGACACCATCGCCATCGACGCGCACGGCGTCACCGGCATCGTGCTGGTCTCGCTGATCGTCTGCCTCATCCCGACCACGATCGGGGCGCTGCTCTCGGCCATCGGCATCGCCGGCATGGACCGTCTCGTCCAGCGCAACGTGCTGGCGATGTCGGGCCGCGCGGTCGAGGCCGCCGGCGACGTGAACACGCTGCTGCTGGACAAGACCGGCACCATCACCCTGGGCAACCGCCAGGCCGCCGAGTTCGTGCCGGTCGACGGCGTGACCGCGGCCGAGCTGGCCGACGCCGCGCAGCTCTCCAGCCTGGCCGACGAGACCCCCGAGGGCCGCTCGATCGTCGTGCTGGCCAAGAACGAGTTCGGGCTGCGCGAGCGGGAGCCCGGCCTGATGACCGGCGCGACGTTCGTGCCGTTCACCGCACAGACCCGGATGAGCGGCGTCGACATCGGGCTCAGCCTTCAGTCCGGTGAAGGGCGGGCGGTTGGGGCGGCAGCCGGGGACAGGCAGATCCGCAAGGGCGCCGCCGGCGCCGTGATCAAGTGGGTCGGTCACTCGTCGGACGAGGTCACCGAGATCGTCGACGGGATCAGCGCCTCCGGCGGCACCCCGCTGGTGGTGGCCGAGAAGGGCCGGATCCTCGGCGTCATCCACCTCAAGGACGTCGTGAAGTCCGGCATGCGGGCCCGCTTCGACGAGATGCGCAAGATGGGCATCCGGACGGTGATGATCACCGGTGACAACCCGCGGACCGCCGCCGCGATCGCGGCCGAGGCCGGCGTCGACGACTTCCTGGCCGAGGCGACGCCCGAGGACAAGCTCGCCTACATCAAGAAGGAGCAGGAGGGTGGCCGACTGGTCGCGATGACCGGCGACGGCACCAACGACGCCCCGGCGCTGGCCCAGGCCGACGTCGGCGTGGCCATGAACACCGGCACGTCGGCCGCGAAGGAGGCCGGCAACATGGTCGACCTCGACTCGGACCCGACCAAGCTCATCGAGATCGTCGAGATCGGCAAGCAGCTCCTGATCACCCGCGGCGCGCTGACCACGTTCTCGATCGCCAACGACATCGCCAAGTACTTCGCGATCATCCCGGCCATCTTCGCGGCGGTCTACCCGGGCCTGGACGCGCTCAACGTCATGCGGCTGCACTCGCCGGGCTCGGCCATCCTGTCCGCGGTCATCTTCAACGCGCTCGTCATCGTCGCGCTGATCCCGCTGGCCCTGCGGGGCGTGCGGTACCGGCCGTCGAGCGCGAGCAAGCTGCTCAGCCGCAACCTGTGGATCTACGGCCTGGGCGGCGTGATCGTGCCGTTCCTCGGCATCAAGCTCATCGACCTCATCATCCAGTTCATCCCCGGGATCTGATCTCAAATGCGTCTTCCCGCTTGGCTCGCCCAACACCTCGCAGCGTTCCGTGCGCTGCTCGTCCTGACCGTCCTGCTCGGACTCGCGTACCCCCTGGCCTTTGTCGCGATCGGTCACCTGCCCGGCCTCGACCACAAGGCGAACGGCTCGATGACCACCGTCGGCAGCACGCTGATCGGCCAGTCCTTCACCGACGCCGACGGCAACCCGGTCCCGAAGTACTTCCAGAGCCGCCCGTCCGCGGCCGGCGAGAACGGCTACGACCCCACCGCCACCGCGGCCAGCAACCTCGGCCCCGAGAGCGTGGTCGACACGCTCTCCGACAACCCGGACGATGCTTCGCAGAGTCTGCTCACGCAGGTCTGCGCCCGCAGCCTGGCCATCGGCAAGCTCGAGAACGCCGACGGCAGCCGGCCCTACTGCACCAACGACGGCGTCGGCGCCGTGCTCGCGGTCTTCCACCGCGACGGCCTGACCGGCCCGATCACCCGGGTGGTGTCGGTCAACCAGACCGGCACGCCGTTCATCGACTCGTACCACGGGGTCAAGGTCGAATCCGCCCAGGAAGGCACGGATTACGTGGCCGAGGGTGGCGTCATCACGCCGATCCGCGGCACCGCCCCGGCCGACCCGGTCGTCCCGGCCGACGCCGTCACGGCCAGCGGCAGCGGCCTCGACCCGGACATCAGCCCGGCCTACGCCAACCTGCAGGCGCCCCGGATCGCCCGCGAGCGCGACCTGCCGCTCAGCCGGGTGCACGAGCTGATCAAGGAGCACACCGACGGCCGGGCCCTGGGCTTCCTGGGTGAGCCGGCGGTCGACGTCCTGGAGCTCAACCTGGCCCTCGACGGAAAATAGGCGACGTCATGGCCAGGGGAGAACTCCGGATCTATCTGGGCGCCGCGCCCGGCGTCGGCAAGACGTACGCCATGCTCGAAGAGGCCCACCGCCGGGCCGAGCGCGGCACGGACGTGGTGATCGCCCTGGTCGAGACGCACAGCCGTAAGCACACCGCCGTGATGATCGGCGACCTCGAGGTGCTCCCGCGCAAGCGGGTGTCCTACCGGGGCGCCGACTTCACCGAGATGGACCTCGACGCCGTCCTCGCCCGCAAGCCCGAGGTCGCGGTGGTCGACGAGTTCGCGCACACCAACGTGCCCGGCTCCCGGCACGCCAAGCGCTGGCAGGACGTGCAGACCCTGCTGGAGGCCGGGATCAGCGTGCTGACCACGGTCAACGTGCAGCACCTGGAGTCGCTCAACGACGTCGTGGCCCAGATCACCGGCGTCGAGCAGCGGGAGACCGTGCCGGACGCGGTGGTGCGCGCGGCCGAGCAGGTCGAGCTGGTCGACATGACACCGGAGGCGCTGCGCCGGCGGATGGCGCACGGCAACATCTACCAGCCGGAGAAGATCGACGCCGCGCTCGGCAACTACTTCCGGACCGGGAACCTGACCGCGCTCCGGGAGCTGGCGCTGCTCTGGCTGGCCGACAAGGTCGACGACCAGCTCGGTCAGTACCGGGCCGAGCACGGCATCGACAAGACCTGGGAGGCCCGCGAGCGGGTGGTGGTCGCGCTGACCGGCGGGGCCGAGGGCGAGACGCTGATCCGCCGGGCCGCCCGCATCGCCGCCCGCAACAAGGGAACCGACCTGCTGGCCGTGCACGTCACCCGCAACGACGGCCTGGCCGGGGCCGACCCGGCCCGGCTGGCCCGGCAGCGCGTGCTCGTGGAGTCGCTGGGCGGCACCTACCACCAGGTGTCCGGTTCGGACGTGCCGCGGGCGCTGCTCGATTTCGCCGGCGGGGTCAACGCCACGCAGATCGTGCTCGGCGCCAGCAGCCGCGGGAAGTTCGCCCAGATCCTCGCGGCCGGGGTGGGCGCCACCACGATCGCGCAGTCCGGCTCGATCGACGTGCACCTGGTCCCGCACGAGCGGGCCGGTCAGGGCCGCCGCCGGGTGCGGGTGCCGGCCGCGTTGTCCCGGGCCCGGCGGATCGCCGGCTTCGCCACCGTCGTGGCCGGCCTGCCGGCGCTGACCCTGCTGCTCAAGCTGGGGCCGTCGCTGTCGCTGACCAACGACATCCTGCTGTTCCTGGGCGCGGTCATCGGCGTCTCGCTGATCGGTGGCCTGTGGCCGGCCCTGCTGGCCGCGGTCGCCGGGTCGCTGCTGCTCAACTGGTACTTCACCGCGCCGGTGGGCCGGTTCACCATCGCCGAGCGGGACAACCTGCTCGCGCTCGGCATCTTCGTGGTGGTGGCCCTCGCGGTGAGCTGGGTGGTCGACACCGCCGCCCGCAAGACCCGGCAGGCCGCGGCCGCCTCGGCCGACGCGCAGACCCTGGCCACGGTGGCCGGCAGCGTGCTGCGGGGCGAGCGGCCGCTGATGGCCCTGTTGGAGCGGCTGCGCGAGACCTTCGGCTTCGACTCGGTCACGTTGATGGAGAACGGCGCGCCGGCGGCCGAGGTCGGGGCCCCGGTCTGTACGCGGGCGGCCGAGGCGGACGTCGAGGTGAAGGTCGACGAGCACATCACCATGCTGCTCAAGGGTCATCCGCTGCAGGCCTCGGACCGGCGCATCGTGGAGGCGTTCGCCGCCCAGGCGGCGGTGGCGCTGCGCCAGGAGAAGCTCAGCGCCGAGGCGGCCACGGCCAAACCGCTGGCCGAGGCCGACAAGATGCGCACGGCCCTGCTGGCCGCGGTCAGCCACGACCTGCGCACCCCGCTCGCCTCGGCCAAGGCGTCGGTGGCCGGGCTGCTCAGCGACGAGGTCCACTTCGACGAGCAGGACCGGCACGAGCTGCTGGTCACGGCGGACGAGTCGCTCGACCGGCTCGACCGGCTGGTGGCCAACCTGCTCGACATGAGCCGCCTGCAGGCCGGGGCGCTCGGCGTCGGGCTGGTCGACATCGGGGCCGAGGAGGTCATCCCGCGCGCGCTCGACGACCTGGGGCCCGACGGCCGTACGGTCGCTCTGCACATCCCCGACGACGTGCCACCCGTACGGGCCGATCCTGGTCTGCTCGAGCGGGTGCTGGTCAATCTCGTGGCCAACGCCCTGCGCTACAGCCCGCCCGAGCACCCGCCGGTGATCACCGTGAGCCGCTACGGCGACACCCTCGAACTCCGCGTCATCGACCACGGCCCGGGCATCCCGCAGGACCGCTGGGACGACGTCTTCCTGCCGTTCCAACGCCTCGGCGACCGGGACAACCACACCGGGGTCGGTCTCGGCCTGGCCCTGTCCCGCGGCCTGACCGAGGCGATGGGCGGCCGGCTCACCCCCGAAGAGACCCCTGGAGGCGGCCTCACCATGGTTCTTTCCCTCCCGGTCAGTGCCTCATGACCCGCGTGCTCGTCGTCGACGACGAACCGCAGATCGTCCGGGCCCTCAGGATCAACCTCAAGGCCCGGCGGTACGAGGTGGAGACCGCCCCCGACGGCGCGTCCGCGCTCCACGCCGCGGCCCACCACCGTCCCGACCTGGTCGTGCTCGATCTCGGCCTGCCCGACATGGAGGGTGTGGAGGTGATCCGTGGCCTGCGCGGCTGGACCGGCGTGCCGATCATCGTGCTCTCCGGCCGGGCCGGCAGCGCCGACAAGGTGGCCGCCCTGGACGCCGGCGCCGACGACTACATCACCAAGCCGTTCGGCGTCGACGAGCTGCTGGCCCGGATGCGGGCCGTGACCCGCCGCGCACAGCCGGGCGACGAGACCGGCCCGGTGATCACCATCGGCCGTACCACTGTGGACTTCTCCACCCGCACCCTCACCGGCGGCGACCACGAGGTGCGCCTGACCCCGCGCGAGTGGGAGCTGCTGGAACACCTGGCCCGCCACCCCGGCAAGCTGATCAGCCAGTACCACCTGCTGCAGGAGGTGTGGGGCCCGCAGTACGGCACCGAGACCAACTACCTGCGCCAGTACATGGCCCGGCTCCGCCGCAAACTGGAGATCGACCCGGCCCACCCGCGCCACCTGCTCACCGAGCCGGCGATGGGCTACCGCTTCGTACCGTGAACAGTCTTGTGCTATTCGGCGGCCGGTCACCTCGGCCAGGTACACCGGGAGCATGACGGAGCTGCGTTGTGCCATCGAGAGAGACACCGACAAGGCCGGCAACACCACGTATCTGCACCTGAGCGGCTCTTTCGACAAATCGGCCCACCGTGAGCTGCGCAAGCAGCTGTGGGAGGCGTTCGCGCGCAGGCGCCGGGGCCGGGTCGTGCTCGATCTCGGCCGGGTCGACGAGCTCGGCAGCGAGTGCATCGAGGTGCTGCTGGTCGGTTACACCAGGGCGATGCGGGGCGGGCACGGCTACGAGATCACGAACGCGCGCGGCGGCGTACGGCAGATGCTCGAAGCGACCGGCCTGTGCGAGCGTCAGGACGACGATGTCCTCTACCCGCCCGCGTGGCCGGACGTCTTCGACTACACGCCGCTGGGCGCCCCGGACCGGCTGGGGTGAACCTTCTCGGCCGGCCCGGGCCGGCCGAGGTGGTAACCCTGCAGCAGGTCCACGCCGGCCTCGGCCAGCGCGGCCGCGGTCGGCTCGTCCTCCACGCCCTCCGCGACCACGGTCAGGCTCAGGGCCCGGGCGATCGCGATGACCGAGTCGATGATCACCGCGTGCGGCTTCGAGTCGTGCATCCGGATCACGAACGAGCGGTCGATCTTCAGCTCGTCGATCGGCAGCTGGGGCAGCAGACCCAGCGACGTGTAGCCGGTGCCGAAGTCGTCGATCGCGACCCGGATGCCGGCCGCCCGGATCTCGGCCAGCCGGGCCGCCGCCTGTTCGGGGCGGGTCAGCACGGCAGTCTCGGTGATCTCCACGGTGAGCAGCGACGCCGGCAGCCCCTCCAGGCGCAGCAGGGCCAGGATGGTCGGGACGGCCCGGTCCTGGGCCAGGTACGCGGCCGACAGGTTGACCGAGACCGGCACGCTGCGGCCCTCCCGGTGCCAGACCCCGGCCTGGTGGACGGCCTCGGCCAGCACCCAGTCGGTCAGCTCGAGGATGACGTCGGAGCGCTCGGCGTCGGGCAGGAAGACGCCGGGCGGCAGCATGCCGCGCTGGGGGTGGTTCCAGCGCACCAGCGCCTCGGCCCCGCAGACCTCGCGGGTCCGGGCGTCGACCAGCGGCTGGTAGTGCAGCACGAGGTGACCCGAGCGGATGCCGGTGCGCAGCTCGGTGAGCTGGCGCAGGTCGGCCCGCTGGCCGAGACCGGTCTCCTCGGTCCACCGGACCACGCCGGTGCGGTCCTGCTTGGCGCTCTGCATCGCGGCCGCGGCCCGGCGGAAGACCACGGCGGCGTCGCGGTGGTCGGCGTCGGCCACGCCGACGCTCGCCTCCAGGCTGACCGGCACGCCGTCGACCGTGTGGGGGCCGCGGATGGCGTCGGTGAGCCGGCGGGCGAGCCGGGCCAGGTCGGGGTCGGGCGACGGCCGGGCCAGCAGCACCACGAACTGGTCGCCCTCGAGCCGGCCGACCAGGCACTCGTCCCGGCAGACCGCGCGCAGCCCGTCGGCCACCCGCTGGAGCAGCACGTCGGCCCCCTGCCGGCCGAGCATGTCGTTGGCCTCCTGGAACCGGTCCAGGCCGAAGTGCAGGACGGCGGCCAGCGTGCCGTCGGCCAGCCGCTGACGGCCCTCGGCCAGCGTGGTGGCCCGGTTGGGCAGGCCGGTGAGCTGGTCGGCCCGGGACAGCCGGGCGTAGCGCCCGGCCATCGCGGTGAGCAGCCCGATGACCGGCGCCACGCCGTACCGGTCGCCGGGCCAGCGGACCACGATCGGCTCGTCGAGCTCCTCGGCCGGGCGGGCCAGGGCGGCCTCGGCGGCCAGGTCGACGTCGGTGTCGGCGGCCAGCACGAGCGGGTCGTGCAGGGTTCGTGAGCTGCGGCTGAGCAGCCGCGGGCCGGTGGGGGAGTCGATCAGGACGCCGGGCCGGGCCGGGTCGTCGCGCAGCAGCGCCACGATCTCGGCCAGCGGCGTCCCGGCCGGCACGGGCTCCATCGGCACGGCGGCCTCGCCGACCTGGCGGGGCAGGTGCATCGGGCGGGGCCGGTGCGTCGCGCCGGTCATCGGGTCACCAGCGGGAAGCAGAAGCCGTCGATGACCAGCCGGCCCTCGGCCCGGCGGGGGCGCAACCGTACCCACAGCCCACGCTCGGGCAGCTCGACGTCGGCCGGGCGGCCGGCCCGCGCGTCGGCCCAGGCCGCGTCCATGCCGCCGTACGTCAAGGGGTCTTCCCCGGTCGACTCGGTGACCAGCAGGCGGCCCCCATCACCCGGGACCACCGTGAAGCGGTGGACGGCCAGCCGCCGGGTCAGCTCGTCGAGCTCGACCTCGGTGCGGTGCTCGCAGGTGCGGTCGACCAGCATGCCGTCGCAGACCGTGGAGCCGTCGGCCAGCCGGTGGGGGCGGGCCACGCCGTGCAGCCAGCGGCGCTCGCCGTCGGGGCGGATCACGCTGCCCTGCCAGCGCCACGGCTGCAGGGTCAGCACCGCCTCGGAGACGCTCGCGCTGAAGGCGGCCCGGTCCTCCTCGGCCACGATCTCGGTGATCAGCTCGGGGTCGGCCATGACGGCCCGCGGCTCCAGGCCGTAGATCTCCCGGCAGGCCTCGGAGACGAAGGTGAACGACGTCGCGCCGTCGGCGGCGATCCGGAACTGGAACAGCATGCCGGGCGCGTTGTTCACCGTCGCCCGGAAGCGGCGCTCGCTGGCGCCGAGCGCGGCCTCGCTGTGCCGGCGCTCGGTGTCGTCGATGGCGATCGCGCAGACGCCGTAGACCGAGCCGTCCGGGTCGGCGAGCGGGAAACGCGTGACCACGTACTGCCGGACGTCGTCGCCGAAGGGCACCTCCTCGAGGGCGGTGACCGCCTCGCCGGTGGCCGCGACCTGCGCGTTGCTGCGACGCCAGGCGGCGGCCACGGGCTCGGGCAGCGTCTCCGAGCCGAGCCGGCCGACCAGGTCGGGCGCCGACACCTGGAAGACCCGCTCGTACTCGTGGTTGACGAACAGGAACCGCCCGTCCAGGTCCGTGGCCGAGATCATGGCCGAGGTGTGCTCGAGGATCGAGCTGATCAGCGTCGTGCTGCGCTGCAGCTCCTGCTGGGACCGGTGCCATTCGGTGCGGTCGGAGAGGAACGCGCAGTAGCCGTCCTCGAGCCCGTTGATGACCATGGTGACGAGCAGTTCGGCGCCGTCGCGGTGGCAGGCGGGCACCTGCACCTGCGTACCGGCCCAGGCATCGTCCCCGGCGACCAGCCGCCGGGCGAACCCGGCCGCGTGCGCGGCCCGCAGGTGCGCCGGGACGAGGGTGTCGGCCAGGGCCCGGCCCAGCACCTCGGCCCGGGACCAGCCGAAGAGGCGCTCGGCGGCCGGATTCCACTCGCGGATCAGACCCGACCGGTCGATCTCGACGTAGGCGAGCGAGGTGGCGCTCAGTGCACCGGTGATCCCGGTCGAGGAGTCCGCAGCAAGCATGGTGATTTGATCGGACACCGACGTGGCCGTCTGAGGATTTTGAAAGGTGTCAGGCGAGGGAGCCGGTGCCGCCGCAGGCGTCGCACATCGTCTTGGGGGTGTGCCTGTCCTGGAAGCCCTGCCCGTCGAAGTCGAGGGTCCGCTCCTGACCGCCGCCGACCCAGCCGGTGCCGTGGCAGCGCACACAGCGCCGCCGGGCGGCCGGGCCGCCGGTCTGCCCGGCCTGGCGGAGCAGCACGCGGGCGGCGACGACGGCAACGATCACGAGTAGGAGGAGAAGCAGTAGCCACTTCATGGGTACATCTTTCACTCTGGTTGACTGATTTGACCGACCCACATCCGCGGATGGTGAGATGACGAACGACGATCCGCTGCCCCGGCTGGCCACCGAGGGTGAGCGTCTCGGGTGGATCTTCAGCGACCGGAACCTCTACCGGCGCCGCTTCACCGAGCCGCCGCCGCAGCCCGCGCCCGTCCCGCCCGAGCTGCGGGAGCGCCTGGAGCGCGCCGAGCGCGGCCGGACCAGGCGGATCCTCGTCTCGCTCGGCGCCGGTGTGCTGCTCGCGGTCCTGATCGGCTGCTGCGGCGGCGTGCTGGCCGCCGACGACGACGGCGGCGCCCGGGCCCTGGTGTTCTTCGTCGCCGGTCTTTCGTTCGTGGCCGGCATCGCCGGGGCCGTGATCGCCGCGTTGATGCCGGGCTGGGCGCGCAAGGCGGTCGCCACCGCGCAGCAGAAGGCGAAGGACGACTACACCCGCGACCACGCCGCCTGGGCCAGCCGCCGCGAGTGGCACGACCAGCAGCAACAACAGGAAGTCGACGCCCGCACGGAGTGGTCCGCGGCCAGCCCGTCGCCCGGCACCCGCCGCGTCGACATCATCGGCGGCACCATGTACGGCTGGGAGGCCGTGCTCACCGTCTTCGGCGGGTCGCTGCTGGCCACCCGGGGCCGGATGGTGCTGGCCGACTTCACCGGCGAGGCCCTCAGCGGCGAGCTGATCCGGCTGGCCGAGACGACCGGGCGCTCGGTCCGTGAGCTTCTGCTGCCCGAGGAGCTGGCCGAGTTCGACCTGGTCGCCGGCCTGTCGCCCGCCGAGCTGGTGGACGGCCTGGTCGAGGCCATGTACGGCGACGCCCCGGAGGGCAACCGGGCCGAACGCTCGCAGGACGCGCTGCTGCTGACCGAGGTGAGCACCATCCTGGCGCCCCGGCTGACCATGGCCCGCCTGCTGGCCGGCTTGCGCGTGCTGGCCGGCCGCCCGGCCTCGGCCCAGCTGACCCCCTCCGAGCGCGAGCAGCTGCTCACCCTGCAGACCGACCCGGCCCGGGTCCGGCGGATCGAGGCGTTCCTGCACCCGCTGGAGGAGATGGGCACGTCACCCTCGGACGCGCCGATCACCGACCTGACCTGCCTGGTGGCCGGTGGCAGCGGCGGACAGGCGCAGAACGAGCTGCTCAAGGACCTGACCGTGCAGTGGCTGGGCCGCCAGGTGCGCCGGGAGGAGCCGGCGATCGGCTCGCTCGTGCTGCTCGGCGCGGACGAGATCCACCACCGGGCGCTGGAGCGGCTCAGCACCCTCTGCGAGCGGCGCGGCATCCGCCTCGTGCTGTTCTTCGCCCACCTGCGTGCCGACTCGCTGCGCACGATCGGCGGGGGCGAGGTCGCGCTCATGCGACTCGGCAACCACCAGGAGGCGCAGCAGGCCGCCGAGTTCGTCGGGCGCGGGCACAAGTTCGTGCTCAGCCGGCTCACCCGCTCCTTGGGGGGCGAACAGACGCACACGCTCGCCGACACGTACGGCGAGACCGAGACCAAGGGCGGCGAGCGCGGCTCCCGGTCGTTCGGCCGCCACCTGCGCCGCTTCTCCAGCACGAACTGGAGCAAGAGCCGCAACTGGAGCCAGACCGAGTCGACCGCCCAGGGCACGAACTGGAGCGACGCCTCCTCGGCCGAGCGCGTCTACGAGTACACGGTCGAGCCGCGGGTGCTGCAGGACCTCCCCGAGTACGCGATGGTGCTGGTCAAGAACGAGGGTGCGGGCTCCGTCGTCCAGGCCGTGGAAGTCGACCCGGCGATCGTCACGCTGCCCCGTGTGTCGATGAAGCCCCTCGCGGCCGAGCCGCTGCCCGACCCGTCCGAGGCGGTCATCCCGGCTCCCCGGGCGCTGGAGGCGTCGCCGGAGGCGGCCTGGGGAGCGATCAGCGATCCGCCGCGGGACCGGTCGAATCGCGAACGATGAGCTCGGTGGCCAGCTCTACGTGCAGCGCGTCGAGCCGGTGCCGGTCGAGCAGCCGGACCAGCAGGCCGACCGCTATCCGGCCCATCTCGGCCAGCGGCTGGCGCACGGTGGTGAGCATCGGGTTGGTCGCCTGGGCCAGGTCGATGTCGTCGAACCCGGCGATCGACAGGTCCTCGGGCACCCGCAGCCCGCGCCCGGCCGCCGCGGCCAGCGCCCCCGAGGCCGCCTTGTCGTTGAAGCCGAGCAGCGCGGTCGGCCGCTCCGGCTGGTCGAGCAGGTGCTGCGCGGCCTCGTAGCCGAACCGGACGGTCGGCTCGCCCGGCAGCACCAGGGCCGGGTCGGGCAGCACCCCGGCGTCGGCCAGGGCCGACACGTGCCCGGCCCGCCGGGCGCTGCTGGCCAGCCAGTTGTCCGGCCCGGCGAGCAGGCCGATCCGCCGGTGACCGAGCCCGGTCAGGTGCTCGGTGAGGCTGCGGGCCCCGGCGAAATGGGCGGCCGAGACGGCGGCGATGTCCCGGGGCACGGCCTCCCTCGGGTCGACCACGACCAGCGGAAAGCCCGCCGCCTGCAACGCGGCCAGCTCCTCACCCGGCTCGGGCGGCAGCACCACGATGGCCCCGCCGATGCCCGGCCGCCCGGCCAGCGCGGGTAGCACGGAGCTGTGCTGGGCGGCCTCGCCGGCGTTGAGCACGAGCTGGCGGCCGTGCAGGTCGAGCGTCTCGGCGATCGACGACACGATCAGTCCGAAGTAGTCGGTGAGCAGGTAGGGGCAGCGCACGAAGACGGCGCCGGTGCGGGCCGGTCTCTTGCGCGGGCCCCGGCCGCCCAGCTGCTCGACCGCCCGGTGCACCAGGTCACGGGTCTCCGGCGCGACGTGTTCCTGGTCGTTCAGCACCCGGGAGACGGTCGCGATGGAGACGCCGGCGTGGGCGGCGATGTCCCGTACGGTCGGGCCCGCTCTCATACCGGAAGCATAGACATTGACAGAAGTCACCGTAACGGGTTTGACTGCCTGTAACAGAAACGTTCCGTTGTTGTTTCAGTTTGTTACATGGGAGAGACCCGTGGCTCACTTCGGAACCGCCCTCGTGGCGTTAGCGGCATCCGTCCTGTTTGTCCCGCAGGCATCGGCTGACCGGGCGCACGTCTGGCTCACCACGCCGGACGGCGCCTACCGGATGGCCGACCGCGGCACCGTCGCGTTCGGCTCGACAGCGCCGGATGTCCCGGCCGTCGTCGTCGACCCGAACCGCCGATTCCAGACCATCGAGGGCTTCGGCGCCTCGATCACCGACTCGTCGGCCGCCGTCCTCCACCGGCTCACCCCGGCCGCCCGCGACGCGGCGATGGTGTCGTTGTTCCGCGACGACAAGCTCGGCTACCTGCGCCAGCCGATCGGCGCCTCCGACTTCACCGACGAGCCGGCCTACACCTACGACGACGTGCCGGCCGGGCAGACCGATTACGGCCTGCGGCGTTTCAGCATCGCGCACGACCGGGCGCAGATCCTGCCCCTGCTGCGCCAGGCCCGCCGGCTCAACCCCGGCCTGAAGGTCATGGCGACCCCGTGGAGCCCGCCGGCCTGGATGAAGACCAACGGCTCCCTGATCGGCGGCCGGCTCATCGACTCACCGGCCGTCTACCGGGCGTACGCCACCTATCTGCTCAAATTCGTGCAGGCGTACCGGGCCGAAGGCGTACCGGTCGAGGCCCTGACGCTGCAGAACGAGCCGCAGAACCGCAACCCCGCCGGCTACCCCGGAATGGACCTGCCCTCGTGGCAGGCGGCCGAGGTGATCACGCGGCTCGGGCCGATGCTGCGCGCGGCCGGGCTGCCCACGAAGATCCTGGGCTACGACCACAACTGGTCCGAGCACCCCAACGACGCCGCCAACACGCCCCCCGACTCGGTGGCCGACATCGACCACTATCCGCAGGAGCTGCTCGCCTCGCCGGCCGCCAAGTGGGTCTCCGGCACGGCCTACCACTGCTATTCCGGCGACCCGAGTGCGATGACCGCGCTGCACAACGAGTTCCCGCGCAAGGACATCTACTTCACCGAATGCTCGGGCAGCCAGTCGAGCAACCCCGCGACCACATTCTCGGACACTCTGAAGTGGCACGCCCGCAATTTGATCATCGGCACCACCCGGAACTGGGCCAAGACGGTGATCAACTGGAACCTCGCCCTCGACGAGACCAACGGCCCGCACACCGGCGGCTGCGGCACCTGCACCGGTGTCCTGACAGTGGCCTCCGACGGCACGGTCACGCGCAACGCCGAGTACTACACGCTCGGGCACGTGGCCCGCTTCGTCCAGCCCGGCGCCGTGCGGGTGGCCAGCACGTCCTTCGGCACGACCGGCTGGAACGGCCAGATCCAGGACGTCGCCTTCACCAATCCCGACGGCAGCACCGTGCTCGTGGCCCACAACCAGAACGACAACCCCCAGACCCTTGCCGTACGCGTCGGAGCACGCACTTTCTCGTACGAGATGCCCGGCGGCGCCCTGGCGACTTTCGTCTGGCGTGGACGGTCGAGTGACCACCCCATCGCGCCCACAGACTGGACGGCGTCGGGTTCGTCCCCGACGCCGGAGCTGGCCGTCGACGACGACGCCACCACCCGCTACACGACCGGGGGCCCGCAGCAGCCCGGCCAGTATCTGCAGGTGGACCTCGGCCGCCTGCAGCCAGTGGGCCGGATCGTCTTCGACACCGGCGCGTCGCTGGGTGACGCGCCGCGCGGCTGGACCATCACCGCCTCTTCCGACGGCCGGCGCTTCTTCACAGCCGCGACCGGCAGCGGCGGCCAGTTCGCTTCCGCCGCCCTCCGCGGCCGTCACCTTCGCTATGTCCGGATAACCCTGACCGGCTCGGATCCGGCGGCGTGGTGGTCGGTCGCCGATGTCCGCGCCTACCGCTGAGCGGTGGTGCGGGGCCGGTTCGACCCGGCCCCGCACCGTGATCGTCAGACCCGTGACCAGGGCCACTGCCCACTTGATCGACATCCGGATACGCTCGATACCTGACGTTGACGTCAGACGTAAGAACCGCGAGGGGAGTCACTGTGCGCATCGGTGAACTGGCAACACGCGCGAAGGTCAGTGTCCGCGCCCTGCGCTACTACGAGGAGCAGGGCCTGCTGCTCTCCCACCGCAGCCCGAGTGGCCAGCGGCACTACGGCGAACCCGCCGTCGACCGCGTCCAGCTGATCCAGGACCTCTACTCGGCCGGCCTGACCAGCAAAACCATCGCCGACCTGCTCCCGTGCGTGGACGCCCAGGTCAGCACCCCCGAGTCCCGGGCCCGCCTGGCCGCCGAACGCGACCGGATCGACAGTCAGATCGCCGACCTGATCCAAACCCGCGACCGCCTGGACGCAGTCATCGCCCTCACCGGCACCCAGGCCAGCGGCTGCGCCTACGTCTGACTCCCGCCGCGCTCCGCGCCGCCACAGCCCGCAGCTCGCTCGCGTGTGGCCCACCCGCCTACGGCCCGCCCTCCCCAAGGGGGCCCCCGTCCTTGAGCTGATCCTCCCGCAAAGGCGCTAGATCACGTCGGTGCCCTGTGGATAGGCCGCGATTGTGGATAACTCCCGCGCGACCGGCGGAGTGCGCTAAGCCACGTAAAGCTTGCGCAGCGGAGACGTCACGGTCCAGACCGTTGCCGTGCCGGCGGTCAGGCGGACCACGTCGCCCGCCTTGATGGCGACCGGCTCGGCGCCCTCGACCGCGATCGTCGCCGCCCCCTCGAGCACGACGAAGACCTCGTCGACCTCGACATCACGCATAGCGCCCGTGCTCATCTCCCAGACGCCGATCTCCACCCCGGTGTCCCCGAGTTTCGTGATCGGTGTCGTGCCGGTGGTCGGCGCCCCCGCGACCACCGCCGCCGGGTCGGCCGGTTCGTGGGTCACCGACGTGCGGGCCAGCGAGAACACTTCCATGATCGACAGCGTAGTAGCACAGTCGCGGGCACCTCGGAGCGATTCGGCGAAAGCTCCGCTCAAAGCGCTATTTGCGCCACAAACCGCCGTTTGACCGTTTCGGAGCCCCTAGCGTGATCCGCGATGACCGAGACGAGGATCAGCGCCAGAAACCCGGCACCCGCCGGGTCCGCGCCCGTCTTCCGACCGGACATCGAGGGCCTGCGGGCCGTCGCGATTTTGTTGGTCGTCCTCTTTCACGCCGGTGTTCCCGGTGTCGCCGGCGGCTATGTCGGTGTTGACGTCTTCTTCGTCATCTCCGGCTTTCTCATCACGTCGTTGATGCTGCGGGAGCTGGCGGAGAGCGGCCGGATCTCGCTGTTCGCCTTCTACGCCCGGCGTTGCCGTCGGTTGTTGCCGGCGGCCGCCTTGGTTCTGGTCACCGTCGTCCTGGCCGGATACCACTGGCTCGGCTTTCTGCGTGGCGACGACATCGGTACCGACGCCACCTGGGCCGCGCTGTTCATGGCGAATTTCCGTTTCGCCGGCCAGGGCGTCGACTATCTGGCTTCTCAGTCGGCGCCCTCGCCCGTGCTGCATTTCTGGTCGCTCGCCGTCGAGGAGCAGTTCTACCTGGTGTGGCCGATCGCCCTGGTGCTGCTTCTCTGGCTGGGTTTCCGGTGGGCCCTGCCGTACTGGTTGACCGGCGCCGTGATCCTGTCCCTCGCGTACGCGATCGGGCAGCCCACCACCTGGTCCTTCTTCTCGCCCGTGGCCCGCGCCTGGGAGCTCGGCCTCGGCTGCCTGCTCGGCCTGGCCGCCGGCCGGCTTCGTCTGATCCCCTACCGGGTCGCGAGCACGATGGCCGCGGTCGGCCTGGCGCTGATCGTGATCGCCGCGCTGACCTTCGACGAGCAGACCCAGTTCCCGTCGTACGCGGCGGCGCTGCCGGCCGGTGCGGCGGTGCTGGTGCTGGCGGGTCGCGGCGACGCGCTGCTGGGCAGCCGGCCGCTGAGGTGGCTGGGCCGGCTGTCGTATTCGCTGTATCTCTGGCACTGGCCGGTTCTGGTGATCGCCGCGCAGGCGTACGGCGGCCCGCTGCCGGCCCGGGCGCGGGCGGCCCTGGTGCTGGTCAGTCTGGGGCTGGCCGTGACCACGTACGTCTGTGTCGAAGACCCGATCCGCCGCAACCGGCGCCTCAAGCGCTCGCACCTGCTCAGCCTGGCCCTGGCCGCGGTGTTGATCGCCGCGCCGCCGGCCGTGGCGCGCTGGATGGCGTCCACCTCGCCCGGCGCCGGCACCGAGTTCCCACCCCGACTAGGAGCGCCGGTCACCCATGTTCACCTTTGACCGCCGGTCGGTCCTCGCCCTGGGCGTCTTGGTGCTGCTTTCCGGCTGTACGGGTGCTCCGCCGCCCCGGCCGCGCCAAGCCGCCGAGCCCGTGCCCCAGGCCGCGCTCTCCAGCGTGCTCGAGGCCGTCCGCACCGCGCCGGCGACGCGCAAGCTGCCGCCGGATCTGACGCCGGCGCTGGCCACCAGCGCGGCCGATGTGGGCTACGACAACGAGAAGTGTGAGGCCGGCCCGAAAGCGGACCGGATCGAACCGTGCGTCTTCGGCGACCGGGCCAGCGCGACCGACGTCGTGCTCTACGGCGACTCGCACGCGGGGATGTGGCTGCCGGCGATGAAGGAGATCGCCGAGCGCCGCCACTGGCGCCTGCAGTTCTTCGGCAAACCGGGCTGCCCGGCGCTGAACCTCACGTTGTGGAACCAGCAGGAGGGCCGGCTCTTCGCCGAGTGCGACCGGTTCCGGGCGTTCGTCGCGGCGCGCGTGGCCTCCGTACGGCCGGAATTGCTCGTCGTGACGAACGAAAGCTTTTCGCAGAAGCGGGACCGGGACGAACTGATCACGCCCGGGGAATGGCAGGAAGGCCTGACGGCGACCCTGCGGACGCTGCGGCGGTCGGCCCGCCATGTCGTCGTGCTGGGCAACACGCCGGTGCTCGATCAGAGCGGGCCCGAGTGCCTGAGCGCCCACGCCGCGGACATCTCCGCCTGCTTCACCAGCCGTACGGCGGCGACCGCGCGCATCTGGAACGCCGCCGACTCCGCCGCCGCCCGGGACACCGGCGCCGGCTATGTGTCGGTGCTGCCCTGGCTCTGCACGAGGGTGTGCACCCCGGTCGTGGGCAACGTCGCGGTCTACCGCAACCGGTTCCACCTGACCGGGACGTACGCCCGGATGATGAACGGCGTCCTGGAGGAGGCTCTGATCAAGCACTTCCCCCAGGACGCGGTGCCGTAGACGTTACTTGCGGCGGCGGGCCCGCAGGACCATGCCCGCCGCCGCAGCGATCGTCAGGGCCACCCCGGCGATCACCGCACGCGGGAACGGGCGGCGGCCCGGCTCGCGGGTGAGAAGTTGTTCCCTGGTCTCGGCGGCGGCCTCAGCGACACGGGCTGCGGTCTCCGCCGTGGTTTGTTTGATGTGCGCGATGCCGGACTCGGAGGCGGCATGCTTCGGATGCTCGTCCGGGCCGGCATCGCCACTCTTGATCTCTTGCGCCTTGTCCTTCACCTCGGCGGCCTTCGCGGCGGCGGCCTCTTTGACCTCGGCCGCTTTAGTCGCGGCGGCGTCCTTGACGTCGGCCGCTTTGGTCACGGCAGCGTCCTTGACGTCGGCCGCTTTGGTCACGGCGGCGTCCTTGACGTCGGCCGCCTTCGTGGTGGCGGCCTGTTTGGCGTGTGTGGCGGCCTGCTTGACCTTGTCGGTCTTCTCGGCCGCGACCCGCTTGGCCTGGGCCTTCACGTCCGTCTTGGCCGCCAGCGCCGCCGCGGTCTCGGCCAGCTCGGCCCGAGTCTCCGCGATCTCCTGCTTCACCTCGTCACGTGACCTGGTGTCGCTCATGCGTGCCGTCCCTCCCGGATAGCGCCCTTGACCGCCTCGACGTCCTGCTTGCCGCTTTCCATGGCGGCCACCGGCTCCGGCGGCAGCGCCTGCTTGACCTGTTTCTTGCCGATCAGCGCGGCCACCCCCGCCGCGGCGAACAGCACCACGGTCACGATCAGCGCGGCCACCCAGACCGGCATCCACAGCGACAGCACCGCGCCGATGGTCACCAGCAGCGCCCCGACCCCGTACAGCGCCATGACTCCGGCGCCGCCGAGCAGCCCCGCGCCGGTGCCGGCCCGCTTGCCCTTCTCCACCATCTCCATCCGGGCGAGCGTCAGCTCGTCCCGCACGAGCGTCGACACCTGTTCGCTCAGCTGGCTGACCAGCTGCGCGGTGGGCTGTTGCTCGGTATGCGTCGTCATCAGTGAGCTCCCTTCCGTCTCGTGATCAGGTACCCCCCTCACCGGTTCCTATGCAGCAATCGGGGCAAATCCCCAGCTAGTGCGGTGGCCACGAACGGTCACCGGGTTTGACAGCTGTGGCACACTAGCTTCATGCCTAGACGGCGTGGGCCTAGTGCCGATCCGGTGGTGCACCGCACCGCCCGGATCGGACTACGCCTGACCCGAGCCCAACGGCAACGCTGCTTCGGCCTGCTGCGCTCCGCCGGCGACCTGTGGGCGTGTGTGCTGGAGATCAATCATTGGCGGCGCCGTCGCGGGGATACCCCGGCCGCGGGCTATCAAGAGTTGTGCCGCCTGCTCGCCGCCTCAGGTGTGGGCACATTCGGAGAGCTGGACAGCACCGGCGCCCGCTCAGTGCTACGCCGCTACTCCGATGCCTGGTTCTCCGCGGCCGCCCGGCGCAAGGCCGGCGCGGCCGAGGTGCGCTATCCGCGCCGCCGCCGGTCCTTGATGCCGGTGCGCTTCTATCACGGCACCTTCAACCTCGACGGGTGTCGCCTGCGGTTGCCGACCGCGCGGGGCTGTCCGCCATTGCAGGTCCGGTTGGACCGGGCGGTGCCGTATCCGGCAGCATCGGTGCGGTCGGTGACCTTGCTGTCCGACGCTGGCCGGCTGTGGATCGATGTCACCGCCGAAGTTCCCGTCACCACCCACCCGGCCGGACTACAGCCGGATCCGGAACGGGTGGCCGGAGTGGACCTGGGCATCATCCACCCGTTCGCGGTCACCACCCGTGACGGCCCAGCGCTGCTGGTGTCCGGGCGCGCAATCCGGGCCGAGCACCGCATGCATCTGGCCGACACCAAAGCCCGCCGCTGCGCCACCGCCTCCCACGCCCCACCGAAAGGGCAGCGCGGGTCACGGCGCTGGCGCAAGATGCGCCACCGCGCCCGGCTGGTCGAGGGCCGGCACCGGCGCCGGGTCCGCCAAGCCCTGCACGAAGCCACGACCACGGTGATCGACTGGGCCGTGCAGCAGCGGGTCGGCACGTTGACCGTCGGCGACCCCCGCGGCGTCCTCAACCTGCCGGCCGGGCGGCGGCACAACCTACGGCTACGCCAGTGGCAGATCGGCCGCACCCTACAAATCCTGCAGGACAAAGCCGAGCTGGCCGGGATCCGGGTGCATCTGGTCGACGAACGCGGCACCTCCTCGACCTGCCCACACTGCGGCAAGAGGATCAGCAAACCCCGCGGCAGAGTCATGCTCTGCCGACACTGTCAGTTCGCCGGGCATCGCGACCTTGCCGCGGCGTTCACCATCGCCGCCCGCACCCCGGGCGGCGCCATCACCACCTGCACCCCAGCAACGCCGCAGGTGATCACGCACCGTCGAGCCGGACGACACCTCCCCGGTGCCGGTACGGCACGGCGTGACCCCCGCCGCCGGCCTCCCTGGGCTACGACGGAAGGGTCTGTTGGCCGGCGGAGGCCCGCCCCACCACCATTGGTGGGGAGTCGCTCGACCACGACCGTGGGCGAGGATCCACAACACCACCGCAACCATTCCGGTGGACGTTCGTGGACACCGCACTAGAGGAACCGCCCGGTCAGCGAGGCGGACCGGGCGGCGTCGGGAGTTGTCAGGCGGGCTGTTCCGCCGCGCGGCGGAAGAGGACGAGCGTGGGAACCAGGGACTTGCCCTTCACGCGGGCCAGGGCGATCGTTCCGGCCACGGCGGCCAGAGTGGTGACCGCGCCGGCCAGCACCAGGGCCTCACGGGCGCCCAGCGTGTCGCACAGCCAGCCCACGGCCGGCGCGCCGACCATGCCCGACAGCGACGACACCAGACCCAGCGTCGCCAGGACCCGGCCGCGCATGTCCTCGCGGGTGTCCAGCTGAATGCGGGTCGAGACGACCGTGTCGAAGATGACCGCGCCGGCCGCGATCGGCAGGATCACCGCGGCGAAGCCCAGCACGTTCGGCATCAGGCCCGAGCAGAACTGCAGCACGCTGATCACGAAGCCGGTCGCCAGCAGCACCCGCAGCGTGGACCGGCCACTACCCGCGAGCAGCAGGCCGCCGGCGACGGCGCCCACAGCGAAGACCGTGGACAGCAGGCCGTAAGCGCCCGACGAACCGGACAGCGGCCCGGCCACCATCGCCGCCATCGACACCTGATAGTTGCGCCCCAGCGACCCCAGCACGAACGACAGGCCCAGCACGATCAGCACCGCCGGCTGCGACAGGACGTACCGGAAGCCCGCCACGATGCCCCGCGACGACGCCGGCGCCACCGGAAGCGCGCGCATCTCACCCGTACGCATCAAGCCCAGAGCACCCACCACCGCGAGGTAGGAGACCGCGTTGATGGCGAACAGGGCCGAAGGCCCGGTGATGCCCACCAGCACCCCGCCGAGCGCCATGCCACCGATGCGCCCGGCCGAGCTGAGCACCGAGCCCAGCGCCAGGGCCGAGCCGAGCTGTGACGCCGGGACCAGGGCCGACCCGAAGCGGCCCAGCATCGGCCCCTCGAAGGAGCTGATCACGCCGGACAGCAGAGCCACCGCGAAGATGATCCAGCTCTCGGAGGAGAACAGGAGAGCCACGGCCAGCAGCGCGCGCAAAAGCTGGAACGCGATCAGGAACGGTCGCGCCGGCAGCCGGTCGGCCAGTGCGCCACCCCAGCTGCCGAGCAGCAGCACCGGCAGCGCCTGCAGCATGACGACCAGGCCCATGGTGGCGGCCGAGCCGGTGGCGGTCAGGATGAGCCAGTTCAGCCCCAGCACCTGCATCCACGTGCCGCCCACCGAGACCAGGTCGGCAGCGGCCCAGAGACGGTAATTGCGCACTCGCAGCAGCGCGAACATCGCGGCGGCACCCCCACAGGAAAGCGACGCCGTATCTCAGCGCCGCCTGCCTGTTCGGGAAGCGTCCCGGTCCGCCTTCGCCCCAATCGAGCCGCACTACCAGACCGCAACCGGCGAAGTTGTAAAGGACCAGACCTTGGAGGTACGCAATCGGGGGCACCGCCGATCCGGTAGAACCCGAGGCAGCGGCCGGCCGGCTGCAACTCGAGCTCCTCACCGGGCTTCCGGCCGGTTCGTCACCTGGGCTGAAAGACCAAAAAGGCGGCCCCGCCAGGCCGCCTTCTCGGTTGTCACGCTACTACCCGTTCATCAACTTCAGCATCTGCTGAATCTCGCCCTGGCGGGACTGCTTGACCCGCTCGCCGAACTTCTTGGCCTCGGCGTTCTGCCCGCCGGTGGCCTCGATCTTCGACATCTCCATGGCCTGGTGCTGGTGGGCCAGGAACAGGTTGAGGAACGCGGTGTCGAACTCGGCGGCCTTGACCGTGCTCAGCGCCTTGATCTCGGCCGCCCCGGTGCCGGGCAGGCCGCCGTGATCGGCGTGCAGGCTGGGCGCGGTGCCGGCCTCGGTCTCGGCGCCCCAGCCGGTGAGCCAGGACTGGATCATCGCCAGCTCGTCCTTCTCGGTGGCCTGGATGGCCTCGGCGAGCGTGCGGAGTTCGGGGTTCTGGGCCCGCTTGATCGCCGTGGAGGTCATCTCGAGCCCCTGCTTCTGGTGGTAGGCCAGCATCTGCAGGAACATCACGTCGGTGTCGTTGTGGTCGTCCCCGGCCTTGATCTCAGCGACGGCCACGGCGCTGCTTTCGGTTCTCGGTGCTTCTTTGGCAGTGCCACAAGCCCCGATTAGGAGGGGCACGACCAGGGCGACCGCGAGCAGACGGCGCTTCACAGCGGCAGCCACAGCGCGAGCGTGTAGATCGACGGCTCCCAGCTGACGATCGACGTGTGCGACTGGCGGGTCTGGTAGCGCGCCCCGTTGTAGGTCACGACGTCACCCGTCTTGTAGGAGACGCCGGGAGCCCAGGCGGTGCCTCCGGCCGCCGGTGCTTTTGTCGTCGGCGCGGTAGTCGCGGGTGCCTTGGTAGGTGGCGTAGTGGCCGTCGGAGCGCTGGTCGGGGCCGTGGTGGGCGCCTTGGTGGGCGCCTTGGTGGGCGTCGTCGAGGACGACCCGCCGACGTTCAGGTCGACGCAGTTGTAGAAGGCGTTCGCGGTGTCCGCGATGTTCCAGACGGCGAGCACCTTCTGCCGCCCTGGGAACTTCGACAGGTCGACGGTGTGGTTGACCACCGCCGCCGGCTGCGCTCCGCCGTCGTCGAACGACGCGACCTTCGTACCGCCGATGAAGTAATCCCACGTCGAGGTCCTGTGCCGAGCCGTGAGGACCCAGCTGAAGTTGACCGAGGAACCGACGGTCTTGGCCGGCCAGTCGCGCGACTCGTCGGCGAGCACCGAGAACTGGGAGACCCCGCCGTCGCACGACTTCAGGCCCTTCGGCCCCTCGACGGACTGGGGCTCGAACTGGATCTGCCCGCAGTCCTTCACCGCCCCCGACGCGCACAGGGCCTGGCGGCTGGGCGGCGAGGACACGTACCCGTGGGCCGATGCGGGCGAGGCAAGCGTCAGAGTCGCTCCCGCCGTCATCCCGAGGGCCAGCAGTGGGTAGGCGATCTTCCTGCGCATGTCAGCTCTCTCCGTCGATCGTCGTCCCGGCATCTACAGCGGGGACGCTATGCGGAGCTGCCATAACGGAGCCTTAAAGGGACCGGAAGGGATCATGAAACCAGGCGGCGGCCCCGGTCCGGCGCTTGGAGGACGATGCCGACCCGGGCCCCGCCGAGCGGGCTGCGCGAGAGCACCAGCTGACCGCCGACCTCCTCGGCCGCCCGGCGGACGATGTCCAGGCCCAGCCCGGTCGAGCCGGCCCCGCTCACCCCGCGCTGCACCGACCGCGCCGGGTTGGCGATGCCCGGGCCGGCGTCGTCGACCAGCAGCCCGGCCGCCGAGATGCTGACCCGGAACGCCGTCCCGTCCGGGGTGTGCGAGAAGACGTTGCCCAGGATCGCGTCGACCACGCCGATCAGCTCGCTGCGCGGGATCGTCACCATGACCGGCTCGTCCCCGCCGACGACCTCCCACGGCCGTTCCTGGTCCTCGGCCAGCACCGACCAGAACGCCAGCCGGTCGGCCAGCACCTCGACCAGGTCGGTCTCCTCGCGACCGCGGGCCTCGACCCCGAGCCGGGCCCCCTTGATGATCGCCTCGAGTTCCTCGTCGAGCAGGTCGCAGGCCTGCCGCATCCGCTCGCCGATGGGCCCGGGCGGCATCGCCTCGGCGTCCAGGCGCAGCGCGGTCAGCGGCGTCCGCAACCGGTGCGAAAGGTCCGCCGCGAGCTCACGCTCCTTGTCCATCAGGCTGCGCAGGTCGTCGGCCATCGCGTTGAACGCCGTGGCCGCCTCGCGCAGCTCCGGCGGCCCGTCCGGCTTGACCCGGGTGCCGAGCTCCCCGCCGCCCAGCCGCCGGGCCGAGCCGGCCAGCTCACGGGTGGCCCGCACCAGCCGGCTGCCGAGCCGGTCGGCCAGCAACGTCGAGCCCGCGACCAGCACGATGGCCAGGCCGCCGAGCACGAACCAGGCCGGCCAGACCCCGCGGCGCATCTCCGAGTCGGGCACGAAGACCTCGACCACGACCGTACGGCCGTCGGTCAGCACTGTCGGTTGAAGGTAGGCCAGGCCGTCCGGGGCGGGCGCGAGCACGGACTTGCGATTCTGGGCGGCGATGGAGATCTGCGCGTCCGACAAATGCGACAAACCGATCGCCGCGACGTCGGGCAGGTGCACCGCCATGCGGCCCTCGCTGCCGGCCGTCGTACTGGCCACCGCGTTGGTCAGCAGGGTCGGATCGGCATCCACGCCCAGCACGGTGACCAGCGACGTCGCCTGCTGCCGGGCGTCGCTGACCGCCCGGTCGTACGCGATCTGCCGGGTCGCCACGGCCAGCGGCACGAGAAACGCCAGCGCCACCATCGACGTGATCGCCAGCGCGAGCCGGTTGAGCGCCCACCTCATCGAGGATCGACCATCATCACGCCCACCCCGCGCACGGTGTGCAGGAAGCGCGGCTTGGCCGCCGTCTCACCCAGCTTGCGGCGCAGCCAGGAGATGTGGACGTCGATCGTCTGCTCCTCGCCGATCCGGGCCTGGTTCCACACCTCGTTCATCAGCTCCCGCCGGCTGATCACCTGCCCGACCCGCTCGGCCAGATAGGCCAGCACATCGAACTCGCGCCGGGTCAACTGCAACGGCTGCCCACCCAGCTCCGCCCGCCGCTGTCGCGGATTGATCACCAGGTCGCCCACGGTGATCGCCGTCGGCTTCTCCTCGGCCAGGCTTCGCGACCGGCGCAGCACCGCGGCGATCCGGGCCAGAATGTGCCCACCCGAGAACGGCTTGGTCACATAGTCGTCGGCCCCCGCGCTCAGCAACTGAATGATGTCGGCCTCCGACCGCCGCGCCGTCGCCACGATCACCGGCACATCCGACACCGACCGCATCATGCGCAAAGCGTCCGTACCGTCGATGTCCGGCAGCCCCAGATCAAGAATGACCAGGTCCGGCCGCTCATCAGTGACAATCTTCAGGGCCTCCGTGGCCCGCCCGACCGGCCGCACGACATGCCCCGCATCCGTCAGGGCCCGAGACAGCGCAGCCGTGATGATGCGGTCGTCCTCGACCAGCAGGATCATCGCCATGGCGTACACCATAGGTGTATCTGAGATCATGGTCGCCGTGCGATCTTCCCGGTGGACCCCGATCGTCGGCTGGCTGGCCGCCACAGCCAGCGCCACCGTGCTGGCCTCGGTAGCCCTGCTCCCGGTCCTGCGAACCGCGGCCCCCGAAGACAGCGCCCTGGCCGCCCTACCCGCCGCCGACTCAAGCAGCTTCCCGGCGCCACTACCCCGCGCAACCACCCCACCACCCGCGGCCCCTACCACCACCCCGCCGGCCTCGGCGACATCCCGCGCCCGCCCCCCAAAGACGACGACCACCGAGCCCACAACAAAGCCGCCGGCCAAACCGACGACCACCCCACCACCGAAGACCGCCACCACCCCGCCGAAGACAACCACCGAGGACGGCTGGACAGTCACCACAGGCGCCGACGGCGTCCGCACGTACGTCCGCTCGTTCCGCGTAGAAGGCGGCCAAGCCGTCATCCGAATGACCTCGGACAGCGTGGTCCAGCTGGTAACTGCAACCCCCGCCGACGGCTGGTCCGTCCAAAAGGTCCAGGACTCCCCCGACAATTTGGCCGTCTACTTCAACGAGACCAACCACAGCTTCATCATCCACGCGACCTGGTGGGACGACCGCCCCTTCGCCGAGGTCAGCGAAATCGGCTCCTAGCTTAGGGTTCGTAAATGTCCCGGCCGGCCGCAAACTGTCGGTCGCGCACAATTTTTCGCAGGCCCCGGGCACGCTCAGCCCGGTCGATTCCGTGGTGCAGACGGTCGTGGCAAGTTCCGCAAACGGCTCCGATCCAATCCACGAGGTCGATGTCCGGGTCGATGTGGTGGGCTTGGAAGTGAGGACGGCCGAAGTCATCCGTCCAGCCTGGTGAGATTCCGCAGGATTCGCAGGTGCCGCCGTGGTTGATCGCACGTTGCAGCACGTACTCGGTGAGAACGGGGTCGGAAACCCGTCGGTTCCGACTCGTCCTTGTTGCTCGCTTGCGCTTTCCGGAAGTCGTCTTCGCGCGCGCGTCGATCAGCTCCCAAAGCTCTTCCTCGGACGACAGCCGAGGCGGCAAGGCCGGACGAGGTTTCGGGAGAGGCTGCGAGATGACATCTTCTGCATTGCGGAGAAGATGAAACCGGATGTCATCGCGCAGGTGACCGAGCTCGTCCCGACTGACGCCGGAGATCATCTCCATCACTGAGAAGCCGCCGAGGTGCAACCAATTTGAGCCCTCGCGCTGCGTCTTAACAAAGACCAAGACTGGCGTTCCCTGGAGGTGACTGTTTTTCAGTCGACGATTGCCTTAGGGGGATCGCAGACCCGTGCCTAGAGGTTGATCGGCTCTTCGCGGGTCAGGCAACGGCGGCGGCGAAGGCGGCGAAGAGGTCGCCCGAAAGCGGAATGTGCAGCTTCCAGGTGACAGCCATGGGTCGTTCGCCCTCGTGGCTGACGTAGCTGGCCGGACCGAGGAACCAGAATGCGCGCTCGTCGGTGTTCTCGCGGGCGAACAGCAGGATGTGCCGGCCCATGGCCGCGTGCTGCTGGTATCGGCGACCGGTCGGACTATCCGCCGAGGTCATCGACTGGCTTTCCCAGTGGATCAGGTCGGGGCTGATCGCGTAGTCGCGGTAGCGGGTCGTCGGCGAGAAGTCGCCGCTGGTCTTGTCGAGCGTGAATGCCAGCAGGTCCGCCCCCGCCATGGAGGCGTCATACACGCCTTCCCGCCACTCCGGCGTCTTCGCGTTCTCGTCATCCCGCACCGCCGCCAGCATCTCGATGCGCGTGTAGCGGCTATGGACCTGAAGCGGGATATCCGGCAGAGCTTCGTAGGACAGGTGGTTCGGTGCGTCGTCGAGGGCCTCGAGGAGTTCACGCGTCTCAGCCAAAACCTGAGGATGGGCCCAAATGAGGTCGACCGCGTTCTGCATCGACTGATGCTTGTGCAACACCTGGTCGCCGAGATTGGCGACCAGCATCCGAAGCAGCCGGCGTTCTGTCTTGCTCATCGTGCTGACGTCGGGGCGATCCGTCAGAAATGGCCGGTAGCCGGTCAGACGCTCACGATCGTCCACATGCAGCATCCGTCCGATGGCTCGGCGAAGCGACTTCTCGTGCGGTCCAGCCTCCGCGACGGGGAGATGCGCGCTCTCCAGCATCTCGGACCAGCTTCGGTTGTTCCCGTAGATGTCGGGCAGCTCCAGACCCGTTTCGTGCAGGTAATCGACGAGCGACACGGCACCGCGAGCCTGGTGTAGCGCGCGGAGTTCCTGCACCTTGGCCGGCCACCTCGACGGCACTGCCTCGCGGACGTTGCGGAGCACGATGTCCTGGGCAACTCGATCAAGCTCCATGTGGCAACCGGGCGGAAGGAACGGAAAGCCTTCCTCGATCGCATGCTCGAGGTCTCGCCGTGTGCCGCCGAGTAGGGCGCGGTATCGACGATCGAATCGAAACTCCCGGCGGTGATGCCCGACGAAGTCGAGCACGGTGCAGAACGTCTTTCCCCGGGCGAGGCGCAGGCCCCGGCCGAGCTGTTGAAGAAAGAGCGTCGCGCTGTCGGTGGGGCGCAGCATGAGCAGGGTGTCTACGCTGGGCAGGTCGACACCCTCGTTGAAAAGGTCGACCGAGAAGACGACCTGGACGTCGCCCTTCTCCAAGTCGGTGAGCGCCTTCGTCCGCTCGGCGGCGGGAGTGTCGGCCCAGATCGCTACAGCGCTAAGTCCGATCTTCTGGAACTCCGCGGCCATGTGCTGCGCGTGAGCGACGCTGACACAAAAGCCCAGGCAGCGGATCGCCCTAACGTCGTCGACGTGGTCCATGAGCTGCTGGAAGACCAGGCTTGCCCAGCCACCGTTGGAGATGTACTTGTCGGTGAGGGCATCGGAGTCGTAGCCCTGTCCCCGTCGCCAGGGCACGTCGGTCAGATCGACGCCGTCGTGGATGCCGTAGTACACGAACGGCACGAGGCGATGCTGCTCAATGGCGTCCCAGAGCCGCAGTTCGGCCGCGATGCGGTCGCCGAACCAATGCAGGACTGACTGCCCGTCGGTCCGCTCCGGGGTGGCGGTGAGACCCAACAGCTCTTGAGGCGCAAGCTTCCCGAGCAGGGCCGTGTAGGTGGGCGCGGCTGCGTGATGAAATTCGTCGATGGTGACCACGTCGAAGTGGTCCTTGTCCATCAGTGCCAGGCGCTTCTCGTTGAGATTCTGGATCGATGCGAAGACGTGGTCGAAGTCGCGAGGTCGGTCGTTACCCACCCACAGTTCGCCGAAGGACGGGTCGCGGAGCACCTGCCGGAAGGTGTCCCGGCTCTTGCTCAGGATCTCCTGACGGTGAGCCACAAAGAGAAGCCGTGCTCGGGGAAGCCGCTCGCGTAGCTGGGCGTAGTCGGTAGCGGCCATCACGGTCTTACCCGTGCCCGTAGCCGAGACCAGCAGGTTGCGGTGATGCCCGTTGGTTCGGGACAGCTCGATGAGCTCGAGGAGACGCTCCTGGAAGGGCCGTAGCTCAAACTCGAGCGGGCTCAGGGTGAAGGCATCCTCCGTGCCGGCCTTCCGCATCCGCTCAACCGACTTGTCGAACTGCTCTCTGTCGTACGGAACGAAGTCACCATTCGCCCAGTAGCTCTCAAAGACGGCGGCCACCTTGTCGATGACGTCAGGGTTGCGCGCCGCCGAAACCCGGACGTTCCACTCCATCCCCGCCGTCTGGGCCGAGTGCGTCAGGTTGGACGACCCGACATAGGCGGTGCTGAAGCTGCTGTTGCGATGAAACAGCCAAGCTTTAGCGTGTAGGCGAGTGGCCGTCGTGTCGTAGGAAACGCGGATGTCAGCACCGAGTGCGGCCAGTTCGTCGAGTGCGGCTGCTTCGGTGGAGCCCGTGTAAGTCGTGGTCAGAACCCGAAGCCGACGGCCTCGTCCGGTATGCCGACGTAAGGCGTCCAGCAGGCGCTTAATGCCGCTCTTACGAACGAAGGCCATAACCACGTCGATCGCGTCGGCCGACTCGATCTCTCGCTGCACTTGGCTGCCCACCGTGGGCTCGCCCCGGGAGTTGGTAAGCAACGTCGTGTCGAGCAGCGGGATCATGGGGGACGAGGGCACGTGGCCGGATCCGTCCGGCCGCAGCTCCGCGATGCCCGAAAGGATCTCGCCGGGCGCGACCGCGCGGTCAGCGGCAACACCCGCTTTGGGTAGGCGCGCTGCCAGCGCATCGGTGATCAGCTGGGCTACCTCGACGCCGACGGCAACACGATCGTCCTGCCCGACTGACTCGAGGGCACGAAGGACCTGGCGCGCAATCAACTGGGCGATGCGATCCGACGCATCAGCCGGTCGCAGGCTGCTCGTTCTGATCAGTTGCGGGTCGAGACCCTGAAGGGCGATCAGGAGGGAATCGGTGATAACCGTCTCGTACAGTCCGGCTGAGAGCTCGTCTGGCACCGCGACAGTTTGCCCGATCACTCCCCGGCCCGAGTCGCCAATTCGGGTACCACCGGGTCGGATAGCGTGAGCAGCGGACACCGACTGGGCTGAGGGGAAGCACGTGGAGCTGTTGCACTCGGGAAAGATTCGGGAGATCTACGCGGATGGCGACGACATCCTCCTGGTGGCGTCGGATCGGATCTCCATCTATGACGTTGTGCTGCCTACGGCTATCCCGGACAAGGGGAAGATCCTCACCCAGCTGTCGCTGTGGTGGTTCGAGCAGCTGAGCGACGTCGTGCCGAACCACATCATCTCCAGCACCGACGTGCCGGCGGAGTGGGCCGGTCGCGCCGTGCGGTGTGAGCGGCTCGACATGGTCATGGTGGAGTGCATTGCTCGGGGCTATCTGGCCGGGTCGGGGCTCAAGGAGTACGAGCGCGATGGGGCCATCTCCGGCGTCTCCCTCGAAGAGGGGCTGATCGAGGGGTCGCAGCTGCCCGAGCCGATCTTCACTCCTACCACCAAGGTGCCGCCGGGGCAGGGGCATGACGAGTTCATGACCTACGCCGACGTTCAAAAAAAGCTCGGGGACGACGCCGCGGCCGAGCTCAAGCGGATCACGCTCGAGGTCTATAAGCGCGGGTCGGAGATCGCGGCGGCCAAGGGGATCATCATTGCGGACACCAAGATTGAGCTGGGGCTGTCGAAGGACGGGACGCTCAAGCTGGGGGACGAGCTGCTGACGCCCGACTCGTCGCGGTTCTGGTCGGCTGATGAGTGGAAGCCGGGCAGCGTGCAGCGGTACCTGGACAAGCAGTTCCTGCGGGACTGGGCCACCCACAATACCGACTGGGATCGGACGGCGCCGGGGCCGGAGATTCCGGACGAGGTGGTCGAGGCGACCCGTAACCGGTACGTCGAGGTCTACGAGCGCCTTACCGGGGAGAAGTGGCGCTAAACCCCGCCTAAAGCGCCGGCCGGTGCCCTCGCGTCGCTGTCCACCACAGGGGCGCGGGGGTGTTGCCGTTGCGCTTGGTCCACAGAAAGGTGCCGTAGCCGACGGCGAGGGCGGCCATCAGCAGGCCGGTCCAGCCGCCGAAGACGATGCACAGGGGTGCGGTCGTCCACAGCAGAACCGCCAGGACGGTGCGGAGCCCGCGCTTGGGTTTGCTCATGCGGTCCACGCGCCGGCAGAAGCGCGGGTCGATCTCGCGGAGCTGAGACACCATGCCGTCGAAGGCGGCCTTGTCAGTGGGATCGAGCACGGTGACCACCTCCGAGAGATGCCCGACTCGGAGATAGATACCCGCCACCGTCTGCCAAAAACGTACGCTGCGTCACGTGGCACACCTACGATCGAGGGGTGGATTACGGTCACCCGCTCGAGTTCGGGACGTTCATCACTCCGGTCAACAATCCGCCCAAGGCGGCGGTGGCCCGGGCCCAGCTGAGCGAGCAGCTCGGCTTCGATCTGGCGACCTTCCAGGATCATCCGTACCAGCCGGCCTTCCTGGACACGTGGACGCTGCTGAGCTGGGTGGCCGCCCAGACGGAGACGATCCACCTGGCCGGCAACGTGCTCAACGTGCCGATGCGGCCGGCCCCGGTACTGGCCCGGGCCGCGGCCAGCCTGGACCTGCTGTCGGGTGGGCGGCTGGCGCTGGGCCTGGGGGCGGGGGCCTTCTGGGACGCGATGGTCGCGATGGGCTTTCCGAGGCGTACGCCCGGGGAGTCGGTGGAGCAGCTCGGTGAGGCCATCGACGTCATCCGTGAGCTGTGGAACGAGGCGGAGCAGGCCCAGCTGCGCCACGACGGCACGTATTACCACCTGGCCGGGGCCAAGCGCGGCCCGGCGCCCGAGCATGAGGTGCCAATCTGGGTGGGCGGCTACAAGCCGCGGATGCTGCGGCTGATCGGGACTAAGGCGGACGGCTGGCTGCCGTCGCTGTCGTACATGAAGCCGGGTGATCTGGCCCGCGGCAACGAGCTGATCGACGAGGCGGCGGTGGCCGCCGGCCGGGACCCGCGGGAGGTCCGCCGGCTGCTCAACATCGGGGGCGCGGGCAAGCCGCCGGAGGAGTGGGTCGACGAGCTCGTGCCGCTGGCGCTGGAGAACGGCGTGGCCACCTTCATTCTCGGCACCGACGATCCGCAGGAGATGCAGCGTTTCGCGGCCGAGGTCATTCCGGCGGTGCGGGAGGCGGTCGGCCGGGAACGGGCCCGGGAGGGGGTCACGACCGGGCCGGTACGCAGTGCGGCCGTGCTCGCCCAGCGACGCGACGACATCGACTACGACGGTCTTCCGCCCTCGCTCGCCGCCATCGAGCCTGGCGATTTCGGTTACGCCAAGGTCCGCTCCACCTATATGCGGGGTGGCGCCCCGGGCCTGGTGATCCAGCCGCGGGACGCCGGCCAGGTCGCCGAGGCGCTGGCCTTCGCCCGCGATCAGGACGTGCCCCTGGCGGTACGCAGTGGCGGGCACGGCATCAGCGGACGGTCCACCAACGACGGTGGCATCGTGATCGACCTGTCGGCGATGCGGGAGATCACCGTCTTGTCGGCCGAGCATCGTCTGGTCCGCGTCGAGGCGGGCGCCCGCTGGAAGGACGTGGCGGCCGTGCTGGCGCCGCACGGATGGGCGCTCAGCAGTGGCGACTACGGCGGCGTGGGCGTGGGCGGCCTGGCCACGGCCGGGGGGATCGGCTGGCTCGCGCGCGAGCACGGGCTGACCATCGACCACGTCCGGGCGGCGGAGATGGTGTTGGCCGACGGACGCCGGGTGCGGGTCAGTGAGGAGGAAAATCAAGATCTTTTCTGGGCTGTACGGGGTGCCGGCGCCAATTTCGGAATCGTGACCGCCTTCGAGTTCCAGGTGGACGTGATCGGCGACGTCGGCTTCGGCCAGTTCGTGTTCGACGCGTCGGACGCGGCCGGGCTGCTGCGGTCGTGGGGCGAGGCGATGGAGGCCGCGCCGCGCGACGTCACGACCAACCTGATCATGAGTCCGCCGCGCCGCGGGCAGTCGCTGGCCCAGGTGTACGGCGTGGTCGACTCGGTGAAGCCGGAGACGATCATCGAGCGGTTCACGCCCATCGCGCGGATCGCCCCGCTCCTCGATCAGCAGGTGCAGCTGGTTCCGTACGCCGGGGTGATGAACGTGCCCGACGCGACCCACGAGGGCCAGGGCGAGCCGGTGGCCCGCTCGGGCCTGATCGACCATCTGACGCCGGAGTTCTGCCAGGCCGTGGGCGAGTTGCTGGCCTCGGGGACGGTCTACTTCTTCCAGGTGCGATCGGTCGGTGGAGCGGTCGCCGACGTGGCCGAGGAGGCCACGGCCTATTCGCACCGATCGGCTAACTTCTCAGTCGTCGCCTTTGGTTCGTCCAGGGAGGAACTGGATGAAAAGTGGGCGGCGCTGGGGTCACACTTCCGGGGTCTCTATCTCTCGTTCGAGACCGACCTCAGCCCCGAACGTATTCACGAAGCGTGGCCGGAGAAGTCGCTGACACGGCTGCGGGCGCTGAAGGAGCAGTACGACCCGGCCAACGTCTTCCGGGACAACTTCAACATCGCGCCCCGGGCATACGAAAGAGCACCCGCCTGATCGGCGAGTGCTCGGAGGTGCCGGCAGAGGGCAGGAGACGCCGCTCAGGCCGCCGAGTGGCGCAGCGGAAGGCCGGACTGCGTGTAGAGGTGGCCGCGGCCGGGGTGGCGACGGTCGACCGCCGGGTCCTCCGACGAGCGGGCCGTCACGTAGGGGGCGGTGAAGGTGTCGACGCCGGTGCCGAGGTGGGGGCCGGGGCGGTAGGTCACCGTCACCGCGCGGGGCGAGGCCGCCTCGATCACGCCGGCGCGCCAGCCGTCGCGGAAGACCCAGACCCGGTCGGACGGGTGGTAGCTGTCGGCGGGCGCGACGTCCGCCGGGTCTCGCTGAGGTGGGGCGATGGTGGGGGTAGCGGTCGGTGCCGTGGACATCGAGTGGACCCTCCCAGATCTCGCCGAACACGAGGTCAGGGCGGCAATCACCACCACCCGGGCACCCGCATCGGCCGAGAAGCCGAACTTTCAGCACGCTCTGTCAGCAATCGGTGCGTGTCTGTCAGCTATCATCCTCGCCGACAGGTGCGTTCGCAAGGCCGGATGCACGTGCATCCGGCGGGGGCGAATGTCGCGGGCGTTGCGCTCGTCGTGTTTCGCCGTGGAGGATCTCCCCCTTAGGATGCTGGGGGACTGCGGCCGGCAGCCCCCAAACAGCTACGACGAGGAGTCAAGTGAGCGCGGGTACGCAGCAGGAGGAGGCGCCGACCGGCGGTCCCACCGTCCTGCGCATCCTGCTCGGCACGCAGCTTCGGAAACTCCGTGAGGCCCGCGGGATCACCCGCGAGGACGCCGGCTGGGAGATCCGGGCCTCGGGCTCGAAGATCAGTCGGATGGAGCTCGGCCGGGTCAGCTTCAAGGAGCGCGACGTCAACGACCTGCTGACCCTGTACGGGGTCAAGGACGCGGCCGAGCGTGAGTCGCTGCTCGTGCTGGCCCGGCAGGCCAACAACCCGGGCTGGTGGCAGCAGTTCAGCGACGTCATGCCGGGCTGGTTCCAGTCGTACCTCGGGCTCGAGGCGGCCGCCACGCTGATTCGTACGTATGAGATCCAGTTCGTCCCGGGCCTGCTCCAGACGGCTGACTACGCCCGCGCGGTGATCATGCTGGGCCATGCCGGGGTGACCCCGGAGGAGATGGACCGCCGCGTCGAGCTGCGCCAGCAGCGACAGGCGATCCTCGACCGGCCGGGCGACGCGCCGCAGCTGTGGGCCGTCATCGACGAGGCCGTGCTCCGCCGGCCGATCGGCGGCGTGGACGTCATGCGGGCCCAGATCGAGTTCCTGATCGAGGCGGCCAAGAAGCCGAACGTCCGGCTCCAGATCATTCCGTTCCACGCCGGTGGGCACGCGGCCGCGGGTGGACCGTTCGCGATCCTGCGCTTCCCCGAGCCGGAGCTGCCCGACGTCGTCTACGTCGAGCAGCTCACCAGCGCGATTTACCTCGACAAGCGCGAGGATGTCGATCAGTACGCGATGGCTATGGAGCGTGTCTGTATCGACGCCGAGCCGCCGAACCACACGCCGGAGATCCTCGGCAAGCTGCTGCACGAGATCGGCCGACCGGCCTGACGGCTTTTTTCGGGTTTCACACTAGAGGCGTACGAGCTGCAGTCTCGTACGCCTCTAGTTTTTGGTCTTTGACCGTTTGAGGTCTCAGGCGAGCAGGTTGTCGAAGTCGCCGTCGCGAACTCCGCCCAGGAACGCCTCGATCTCGGCCGGGGTGTAGATCAGAGCCGGGCCCTCGGGGTCCCGAGAGTTGCGCATGGCCACGTCCCCGTTCGGGAGGACGGCGGCCTCGACGCAGTTGCCGCTGGGGTTGCTGCGCCGGCTCTTCTGCCAGGTGACACCCTCCAACTGCCCGGCGGGGATGCCGTTAACCGCGTGCGTCATGTGAAGCTCCCTCTGTTTGCTCCGGTCGGGGATCGTCCGGAGGCAGATGCTCTCCTGTGAGCAATCATTGCCTCACACCTTGTGCAAATGCACGTGCATTTGGCCTTGCGTACTCACGGGATTGTGAGCATGATAACGCACGTACGCACACTCTTGGGGGTCACTAAGGGTGACATCTTTGAGTGACGGATCGGTCGCGGAAACGGCGTCTGCGGCCTCGGCGCGAGGCTCCCTGGCGGGGGCGTCCGAGCGAGAGGTACCAGAATGTCCGTTCCCAACATCGGCCCGGAGCACTTCGATCAAGATCCACAAACGACGGACGGGACGCGTCGCGGCAACCCGGCGCCGCTCTATCGAGATGAGACAGTGACCGACGATGTGACCGCCGCCTCGGCTCGTGCGAGCGCTGTCACACATCGATTCGGGGGGAGCAGGGTGGCCCTGACCCGCCCCGATGCGCCGACGGCGGATCCGCGACCGTCGACTGAGGAGGGTGATTCGGATAGGCACGGGTAAAGGTCGACGTCACTCTTTCGGAGGACGCGGAGCCCGGCTGTCCAAGCGGGAAGGCGAGGCGGTGTCACAGCGGTCACGCATGGTCCGCGCGCGACCGAAAGAGGCACGGCTTGATTACGCCTCGTGTGCATTGCTCGATCGCCGGAGGCCGCTCGCCGAGGCTGTAAACGGCGGCCACCACCCCGCCGGTGAAAGCGACCGACAGAATTTTCCTGGAAGCTACTCGTCGGTTACCCAAGATTACGGACTTGTAAACAACTGAATTGGCGGGCGTGACGCCGTAACACCCGCCCACGCGCCCCTGCGGGCGCGCCACCAGGCTCCGGCCGGGTGGTCCGGTTCCCCCGTGCCGGATCGCCCGGCCGGTTGGCTTCACCGCTCGCCGGCCCGCCCCGTGCGTCGAGCGCCGCGTCCGCGCGGCGGGCGGGCGCCCCCGTGCGCGGGCGTGAGGGCGCCCCGTGCGCGGGCGTGAGGCCGCCTCCCGTGCGTGGGCGTGAGACCCCCCGTGCGTGGGCGCGAGTCCGCGTCTCCGCTCCGCGCTGTGGACGAGAGGCTGCCCTCGCGCTGTGGACGAGAGGCTGCCCTCGCGCTGTGGACGAGAGGCTGCCCCCGTGCCGTGGGCGAGAGGCTGCCCCCGTGCCGTGGGCGAGAGGCCTCCGCCCGTGCCGGGGTGAGAGGCCGCGCTGGAGGTGGGGGTGGGTCCCGCGCCAAGAGGCAGGGCTGGGTCAAGCGGCGGGATGGCCGGGCCTGGAGGTGGGTCCCGGCCGGACGGGTGTTACGGCTTGCGGGCGACGCCGGCCCAGTAGTAGACGGACTCGGGGTTGGCGACCGGCTCGTCGGGGCGCCAGCTCGGGACGGGGACCAGGCCGGGGTCGAGCAGCTCCCAGTCGCCGAACAGGCGCTCCACGGCCTCGCGGGTGCGGGCGACCAGGGTCATGCCCGCGTTCGTGGCCGCGGCCACCGCCTGGGCCACGGGGCCGGGGTCGAAGTCGGCGGTCGGGTGGGTGATGGCCAGGCAGCTGCCGGAGGGCATGGCGTCGCGCAGGGCGGCCACCGCGGTCCACGGGTCGTCCTGGTCGGCGATCAGCATGAGGATGGCGATCATGGTCAGCCCGATGGGCTCGTCGAAGCTGAGCGTGTCCCGCAGGGTCTTGTCGTCGAGGATCGACCCCGGGTCGCGGATGTCGGCCGAGATGTACTCGCTGCGGCCCTCCCTGGTGCTGATCATCAGGGCGCGGGCGTGGACCAGCACGATCGGGTCGTTGTCCACATAGACCACCCGGGCCTCGGGGATGATCTGCTGGGCCACCTCGTGCAGGTTGGGCCGGGTCGGGATGCCCGTGCCGATGTCGAGGAACTGGCGGATGCCTTCCTTCTCGACCAGGTCGCGGGCGACGCGGTGGACGAACTTGCGGTTCTCGCCGGCCATGTAGCGCATGCTCGGGATTGCCTTGATCATGGCCTCGCCGACCGCGCGGTCGACGGCGAAGTTGTCCTTGCCGCCCAGCCAGTAGTCGTAGATGCGGGCGGAGTGCGGCACGTTGATGTTCACGCCCGGGGGTGGGACCTCGTTGTCCACGACCGCCTCCTTGAGACCCCGCACCGCACAGGGCCGACTGTCCGTCAGTGCGGTACAGCCTAGCGGTCCTAATTGATCAAATTGAGTCCCAGCTCAGGCCGCCGCGGCGGCCTGAGCGCCGCGGTGGACGACACAGTCGCGGCCGGCGTGCTTGGCCGCGTACAGGTGGCGGTCGGCCAGGCGCAGGAGACCGTCACTCCCCGTTTCGGCCAGGCCGGCCAAGCCGGCACTGATCGTGACGGACAGGCCCCGGGCGATCGTGGCCCAGTCGTAGCGGCGTACCGCGCGGCGGATGGTGTCGACCTCGTGGGCCGCCTGGGTGACGGGCCGGCCCGGCATCACCATCACGAATTCCTCGCCGCCCAGCCGGGCCACGAAGGCCTCCTTGGAGACGGCCGCCAGCTCGGTCTCGAGCAGCTTGGCCACCTGGACGAGCACCTGGTCGCCGACGTCGTGTGAGAGCTGGTCGTTGATCCGCTTGAAGTGGTCGAGGTCGATGATGGCCACGACCAGGTCGGGGTCGGTGTCGATCAGGCCGGGCAGCTGCTCGTCGAGGAAGCGCCGGTTGCGCAGGCCGGTCAGCGGGTCACGCCGGGCCTGCTCGCGGAACCGCTCGGCCTCCTGGCGGGCCTCGGCCGTCTCGAACAGCGCCTGCCGGGTGCGGGCCTGCGCCTCCCGCTGCCGCGAGTGCAGGCTGGTGAAGGCGGCGAAGAAGGCCTTGTGGAGCTCGTACGCCTCGGCGAACTCACCGCGGGCCGCGTGCAGCTCGGCCTGCTCCTGGTGCACGCGGACCAGGATGTCGCCGAGCTCACGCTCGAGACACAGGTTGCGGCAGGCGTCGAGGCTCGCCTGGGCCCGGTCGTACGCCCTCTGGCCGCGCCGGGCCCGGGTCAGGGTGAGCAGGTACTCCGGAAGGGCGTCGGCGTCGTCCTCCCGGCCGGCCAGATGGCGCTCGATGCAGACCTCGAGCGTGTGCTCGGCCTCGGCGTAGCGGCCGCGGCCGATCTCGATGTGGCCGATGGTGTCGAGCAGCGACGCGTCGAGCTCGAAGCCGTGCTCGGTCGCGTGCCGCTGCAGTCGTTGGGCGATCCGCTCGGCCCGTTCGTGGTTACCGGCGGCGTACTCCGCGTAGGCGAAGTTGTTGAGCACGGCGAGCTGCAGATCGGGCCGGGCGTACTGGACGGCCAGCCGTTCGGCCTGCTCGAAGCGGTGGCGGGCGGCGTCGATGGAGTGGCTGAAGGCGAGGGCGTCGGCCAGTTTCACCCGATGCCAGATGCGCATGTGGTCGGTGGCGGTCTCGTCGAGCAGCTCGACGCTGAGCACGGCGTGCTCCAGGCACTGGGCCGCGTCGCCCAGGTGGCGGTGGATGTTCGACCAGACCAGGTGGGTGCGGGCGGTGAGCTGGCGGGCGCCGTTGTCGACGGCCCACTGGTGCACCTTCCAGATGCGCTGGGCCGCGCCGGCCACGTCGCCGGCCCGCATGCGCAGGTTGGCCTGGCTGAGCCGGGCCCGGGTGGCCAGCAGCTCGTTGCCGAGCGCGTGGGCCTGGCGCTCGAGCCGCACGGCGCGGTCGAGCATCGCCTCCGCATCCCAGTTGATCTCGTCCTCGAGCTCGAGCAGGGCGGCGGAGAGACTCTCGGCGTCCAACCTGCCACCTCCCTTCGGCTCCGAGTCGAACGATCGGCAGCGTGCACCCGCGAATGAGGATGATCAGCGCTCTGCTTTCGAAGGCTAGCTCTGCGTGAGTCGTCTCTTCCACGTCTGCGGCCGTGAGCAATATCGCCACACCAGTAACGAGCCGGACACAGAGCGGTGCGGCGCCCCCGAAGGGACGCCGCACCGTGATGATCGGAAAGGGTCAGTGGGCGAGGGCCTCTTCCTTCTTCGCCTCGGCCGCCGGCGCGTCCATGTCGACCGTGGTGCGCAGCGCGATCGGCTTGAGGAAGGCGGCGGCGATCACACCGACGACCGCGACCGCGGCCGAGATCAGGAAGATGTGGCCGGTGGCGTCGCCGTACGCGGCCCGGACGATGTGCTGCACGGCGTCCGGCAGGGCCGACAGGTTGAGCGTGCTCACGCTGCCGCCGGAGCTGCTGCCACCCGAGACGCCGGCGTTGGCCAGGTCCGAGGTGATCGTGTCGGAGACCCGGCGGGCCAGGACCGCGCCGAGGACCGAGACGCCGATCGTGCCACCGAGCGAGCGGAAGAACGCGACGGTCGAGCTGGCGGCGCCGATGTCCTTGAGGGCCACCGTGTTCTGCACGGTCAGCACCAGGTTCTGCATCGACATGCCGACGCCCGCGCCGACCAGGAACATCGAGGCGCCGACGTACCAGAGCGGGGTGTCGTGGTCGAGGAAGGACAGTCCGGCGAAGCCCGCGACCAGGATGATCGTGCCGGCCAGGATGTACGGCTTGATCTTGCCGTACTTGCTGATCAGGCGGCCCGAGATGGTCGACGAGATCAGGATGCCGCCCATCATCGGGATGGTCAGCAGACCGGCCTCGGTCGGGCTGTAGCCGCGGCCGATCTGGAAGTACTGGCCGAGGAAGACGGCGCCGCCGAACATGGCCATGCCGACCGAGAGGCTGGCCAGGATGGCGAGGGCGGTGTTGCGCTTGGCCACGATGTCGAGCGGGACGACCGGCTCGGCGACCCGCTTCTCGGTCCAGACCGCGGCGGCCAGCAGGACCAGGGCGCCACCGACCATCACGGCGCTCTGCCACGAGACCCAGGCGAACGAGCTGTCGACGAACGAGACCCAGATCAGCAGGACGCTGACGCCGGCGGCGATCAGGGACGCGCCGAGGTAGTCGATCTTCACGTTGGCCCGGCGGATCACCTCGAGGTTGAGGGTCTTCTGCAGGACGACCAGGGCGACCACGGCGATCGGGGCGCCGATGAAGAAGCACCAGCGCCAGCCGAGGCTGCTGTCGACGATCAGGCCGCCCAGCAGCGGGCCGCCGACTGTGGCCAGCGCCATCACGCCGCCCAGGTAACCGTTGTAGCGGCCCCGCTCGCGGGGCGGGATCATCGCGGCGATCGCGACCTGGACCAGCGCCTGGACGCCGCCCATGCCGAGACCCTGGAACGCGCGGGCGGCGATCAGCTGGCCGCCGGTCTGCGAGAAGCCGGCGATGATCGAGCCGAGCACGAAGACCACAATGGAGATCTGCACCAGCAGCTTCTTGCTGTACAGATCGGCCAGCTTGCCCCAGATCGGGGTGGACGCGGTGGCGGTCAGCAGGGTGGCCGTGACCACCCACGTGTACTGGGTCTGTGAGCCGTCGAGCGCGCCGATGATCGTCGGCAGCGCCGTCGAGACGATGGTCGAGGAGGCCATCGCGACGAAGAGCACCAGCAGGAGGCCGGAGAGGGCCTCCATGATCTGGCGGTGGGACATGGCGCCCGGTCGGGCGCCGGTGATGCTTGGGGCGCTCATCGCGCAGCCTCCATCAGATCGTCAGTGAAGCGCTGAAGCATCGTCGAGAGGGCGCGTCGCTCCTCGGGTGTCCAGTCGCGCAGGGCATCGGCGAGCTGCCGATGGTGGTAGGTCATGACCTCGTCGAGGACCTGTTGGCCGCGCTCGGTGGCGGCGAGCACCGCGGCCCGGCCGTCGGTGGGATCCGCGGCCCGCTCGACGAGGCCGGCCTTGACCAGCGCCGCCACGGATCGGCTGACCGTCGAGGGGTCCAGCGCACATTCGGCCGCCAGCGACTTCACGTGAGTGCCGCGGCCGGTGGCGATCATCACGAGGGGGCCGAGCGTGCCGGGCGGAACGGCCGCGGAGTGCGGCGCCAGCCTGGTCTTGAACACCCGGACGGCCCGGAGCAATTCCTGCATCTGCGTCAGCAGATCGACGTCGGTCACGGCCGCTCCCTCCCACGGATTGATTGCTACACACAACTATCCGCTGAAGGTGCCCAGTGCGCAAGTTTTCTCATTGAGAAGCGAGTCACACGCCGGTACTCTCATGTCATGAGCACCACGGCCGAGCCCGGACTGCGCGAACGTAAGAAGGCCGCCACCCGCCAGGCGCTGCACGAAGCGGCGATGCGGCTGGCGATCGAGCACGGCGCCGACCGGATCACGGTCGAGGCGATCGCCGACGAGGCCGGCGTCTCCCGCCGCACCTTCTCGAACTACTTCAGCAGCAAGGAAGAAGCCCTGCTGTACGGCGACTACCAGCGCATCCACTCGATGATCGCGCTGGTCCGGGCGCGGCCGGCCGACGAGCCGGCGTGGGCCGCCCTCACCGCGGCGGCCGAGCAGTTCTACCTGGAGCTCGGCGACGTCGACCCGCAGTGGATCGCGCGCAGCCGCCTCGTGCGGACCCAGGCGTCGCTGGTGGGCGCCCAGGTGCAGACCTTCGCCGCGCTCGAGCGCGAGCTGTCGGCCGAGATCGCGGCGCGGTCCGGCGGCGACCCGGCGAGCGTACGGGTGAAGATGACGTCAGCCGCGTTCCTGGCCGCGCTGCGGGTGGCGCTGCACATCTGGCTCGACCGGCCGCCCGGCACGAGCCTGTGGGAGCTGGTGTCGGAGACGCTGGCCGAGACGGGGCGCGGGTTCGCCTGACGACCCGTACCGCTAAAAGGCGTGACTCCGGGTGGGGGCCCGGAGTCACGCCTACCTGGGGATGGGGAGGGGTCGTCAGCCGGTGAAGCCGGCGAAGATCTTGCTGAAGTCGAACGGCGACTGGGCCACGTTGGTGCACTGGAAGAGGGCGCCGTTGCAGGCGTTCTTGTCGCGGTTGGCCTCCCACATCGAGACGAAGCCGATGTGGTTGGTGTTGGCGAAGGCGACCAGGTCACGGGCGTCGGCCAGGCCGAAGACGCCGTTGTCGTCGTTGACGCCGATCATCGGGGTGACGCCGACCATCTTGAAAGCGGCCGCGTCGCTGTTGCCGTAGATCGACTTGAGCTGGTCCTTGGTCGCCTTGACGGCCTGGATGGCCAGGTCGCCGTAGTCCTGCCCGGCCCGGCCGTAGTCCATCGCCATGATGTTGACCAGGTCGAGGTCGACGCCGGCGTTCTTGGCCGAGCGGACCACGTTGAGACCGTCCGCGGTCAGGCCCTCCGGCAGCACCGGCAGGGTCAGCGAGATCTTCAGGCCGGGGTTGGCCTTCTGCAGCGCGGCCAGCGCCGTCGAGCGACGGGCGATGGTGGTCGGGTCGGCCACCGCGGCGCCCTCGATGTCGAGGTCGATGTACTTCAGGCCGTACGCGGAGACGACCGCCTGGTACTCGGCCTGCAGGGCGGTGACACTGGTGCAGGCCTGGGCCAGCTCGATGCCGGTGGCCCCGCCGAACGAGACCTTGACGTCGCCGCCGGCCGCGCGGACCGCGGAGATCTGGTCGGCGAACTGCTTGGAGCGCGGGTCGAAGGCGTTGAACCAGCTCGCCTTGCAGCCGGTGCTGGTGACGAAGGCCAGGCTGAACGACTTGGCGCTGCCGAGCTGGGTCAGGGTGGTGCTGCCGTTGGAGAGCAGACCCATGTCGACGTAGGGCGCGAACCGGACATTGCCGCTATTCCCGGTCGGCGGGGTGGTGGTTGCCGGCGGGGTGGTGGTGGGCGGCGCTGTGGTCGGGGCGGTGGTCGGCTTCGTCGGCGGCTGGGTGGTCGGTTTGGTCGGCGGCTGGGTGGTCGGTTTGGTCGGCGGTGGGGTGGTCGGCTTGGTCGTGGGGGCGGTCGTCGCTGTTCCGCCGCCGCAGGGCGCGCCGTTGATGGTGCAGCTGGTGGGTGCGCCGCGGCCGGTCACGATGAAACCGAACTCCACCGAGGCGCCGGCCGCGATCGTCGGCGCGTAGCCCGGGTTCTTGGCCGTCGAGACGCCGCCCGAGGTGGTGACCGTGGCATCCCAGACGCTGCCCAGCTTGGCGCCCGACGGCAGGCCGAAGGCGAGCTGCCAGCCGTTCACAGCGGCGCTCGAGCCGTTCTTGATCGTGTACCGGGCCTGGTAGCCGGTGCCCCAGTCGCTGTCCTGGCTGAACGTGGCGGTCAGGCCGCCGGTCGCGGCGGTGGTGCCGGCCGGGGTGGTGGCCGCGACTGCCGCGCCGACGCCGCCGGCCACGGCGAGGACCGCTGCCGAGGCGTAGATGGCCAGGCGCAGACGGCTGCGTTGCATGGGATGACTCCGATCGCAGGGGGTGACGACGGAAGTCGAGTCTCGTCCGCTGCGCGTTAAATGACCTTGGCAAACGCCTTAAACATCCTTAAATGACAGGCCGTCAACAACCAGTGACAGGTGCCGCTTCCAGGCCGAGGGGTCCGCCGAGCTGCGCAGCACCCCGGCGTTGGCCCGCATCAGCAGGCTGATGTCCTGCCGGGTGAAGTCCTCGCGCAACCGGCCGGTGTCCTGGACCCGGCGGATCACCTCGGCCGCGCCCCGCTGGGCGGTCGCCTTCAGCTCGGCCAGCCGCTCGTCGTCGTCGAAGCTGCTGGTCACGAGGATCTCGGACAGGCCGCGGTCGGTTGCCTGGATCTCGAAGAGGCGGCGCAGGTAGCCGACGAAACCCTGCCACGGATCAGGGTCGGCCAGCGCCTTGTCGGCCAGCTCGACGTAGCCGGTCATCTGGCCCGCGAAAACCTCGGAGATCAGGTCACGCCGGGTCGGGAAGCGCCGGTAGAGGGTGGCGTTGCCGACGCCCGCGCGGCGGGCGATCTCGTCCAGCGAGGCGTCCAGGCCCTGCTCGCCGAAGACCTCACGGGCAGCGGCGAGAAGAGCAGCACGGTTACGCTGCGCGTCGGCCCGCAGTCGATCTGCCATGGTGCACAGGGTAACGACGCTCTACTGCTCGTAGAGACCCGGGAAGAAGCGATCGGTGGCCGTCACGTCGTACACCTGCCGGACCTCGGTGATCCGGTTGTCCTCGATGCCGAGGAACTCGACCATCCGGACCGTGCCGAAGGGCGCGACCAGGTCGTAGAGCAGCGCCGCGCCGTCGACGGCCCGGGCCTGCTCGATCACCGTGACCGTGTCGGCGAAGACGGCGATCCGGTGCAGAGTCTGCATCAGCTCCTCCTCGTCGACCGGGGCGTCGAGGTTCCACTCGATCTCGGCGTCGGGCGCGAGCAGCTGCCGCGCCGCGACCCGGTCGTCGCTGGTCCACGAGTTCGTCCAGAAGGTGACGACGTCCATCGCGCTCTCCCTCATCGGGCCACGCCCGCCACCGGCCGGGCGGGCATCGGGTCGGGGAACTGGCCGTGCCCGAGCAGGGCGGCGGTCGCCTGGGCGACGCGGTACGAGGCCAGGCCGTCGCCGTACGGGTTGCCGGCGGCCGCCATCCCGTCGCGCCGCACCCGGCTGTCGAGCAGGTCGGCGACCGCGCTGGTGATCGCGGCCGGGTCGGCGGTGACGAGCCGGACGCTGCCTGCGTGCAGCGCCTCGGAGTACTCGGTGCCGGAGGCGATGGCCAGGACCGGGGTCCCGAAGGCCAGGGCCTCCTCCAGCAGGTCACCGTCGTCGGTCACCACGACGTACGCCTCGGCGAGCGTCCGAACCTGGTCGGGCGCCACAACTTCGAGATCCGGGTGGCGGGTGGCCAGGTAACGCAGGGCCGGCCCGATCGCCTGGGCCCGTTGCGCCGGGACGCCCAGCACGACCCGGCGCTGGTGCGGGCGGCGCTGGAGCAGCTTGGCCGCCGCGTCGGCCGCCGTGCCGCCGGTCAGCAGCAGGTCGCCGGCGACCACGCGCTCGTCCAGCAGGTTCATGGCGGCCAGCGGGGTGGCCGCGAGGTGCACGGTGGCGACCTGCGCCAGCAGTCGGCGCTGGGCCTCCCGGGCCGAGGCAGCGACCAGGTCACCGTCGCGCCGGCCGGCGTCCAGCTGCATGATCGGGATCCGCCGCCAGAACGCGGCCAGCGCGGCCGGCAGGTCGTCGCGGACCACGACCGCGTCCGGCGTGCGGGCGGCCCAGAGCTCGTCGAACCGCCGGACCGTCCCGGTCTGGTTGTCCGCCGCGGGCAGGGTGATCTTCGGGGTGAGCCGGAACCGGGCCAGCGTCGCGTCGACCGCCGCCGGGTCGGTGCCGGTGGCCAGCAGCACCGGTGTGAGCCGGCCCTGCTCGCGCATGGCGAGCGCGACCGGGGCGAGCCGGAACGCCTCGGCCGGGGTTCCGGCGACCAGGTGAACTTCGGGCAGCGACGACATCGAACTCTTCTCCGGTGCTGGCTGGGGGAGGGCCGCGTCGAACGCTATGTAGTTACGGAGCGTGATTCAAGGGTGCCGGGATCAAAGTGGCCGAACGGCCTAACCCAGACATGTCAGGCGCTGTCCAAAGCACTTAAATCGGGCACGCGACCGGCCGCCTGACCGCGACGTGAACATTACGATCTGTTACTGCTGCTCCAGCAGGGTGGGGTCGTCGCGCAGCATCGCGGCCAGCCGGCGGGCGGCCATCTCGGTCTCTTCCGGGCGCTCGACCTGCAGCGGCACCGGCTTCGGCAGCGGGGTCGGGGTGATCCGGCGGGTCGCTTCCTGCGCCTGCTCGGGGACCCGCGGTGGCGGGGTCGCGGCGAAGGGGTGCGGTGGGGGCTCCTCGCGGGAGGAGGACGCCATGCCGAGGTCACGCAGGCGGGCGCCGAGGTCACGGGAGGACTCGCCCACATCATGCGGCTCGGGGGCCGGAGCCGGGGCCGGGGGATGGTCGAAGTTGCCGTACTGCCGCTCGGCGGTGTCGGACTCGTCGTAGAACGGCTGCGGCGGCGGTGTGTATCCGTACCGCTCCTGGTCGTCGTAGCTGGCCGGTGGAGGCGGGGCCGGGGACCAGGGGCGCTCGACCGGCTCGCCGACCTCGATGTCGACGTCGGCGTGCCGCGGCGCGTCGGCGTCACCCGGCTGGAGGGCGGCCGCGTTCTCGGCGCTGACCTGCACCTGGCCGTCGGCGACGTAGAAATGCAGCAGCAGCGGCTCGCCGGAGCCCTCGACGCCGACACTCACGCCCAGCTCGGGGTGGCGCCCGACCACTCCCGCGACCGCCTCGACCAGCTCCGTCACGGCCGCTGGGGTGCCCGTAGTCTCCCCCGCCGCTCGGCGGCGCAACTCATCACGGCGCGCCAGCTTGTCGAGCGCGTCGTCCAGGCCACCTCGCACCTGATCGTCCTTCCGTAGCGGGTCGCCTTCCACTGTGCCCGCTTGGAGGCCGATTTGGGAACCTCGATTAGCGCGACGCGCCGCACACCCTACGTCGCCTTCTGACGAATGGCCTTGTCGAGCGCTTGATCCAGGACGACCAGGAGGGCATCCCGTACGGAGGCGCGGAAGCGGGCGTCGTACGCGAGGACCGGAACGTCGTCGCGGATGGCCAGCGCCCAGCGCACTTCGTCCAGGCTGTACTGCATTTGCCCGTTGAAGGTGTTGACGCCGACGACGAAAGGAAGCCCGGCCCGCTCGAAGTAGTCCACCGCGGGATAGCAGTCGTCGATCCGGTTCGTGTCGACCACCACGAGCGCGCCCAGCGCACCCTTGATCAGGTCGTCCCACATGAACGCGAAGCGCGTCTGCCCCGGCGTGCCGAAGATGTAGAGCTTGAGCGTCTGGTCGATGGTCAGCACGCCGAAGTCCATGGCGATGGTCGTCGTCGTCTTCGTCGACCCCAGGCCGGGGTTGTCGATGCCGACCGAGGCCGAGGTCATCTCGGCCTCGGTGGTCAGCGGGGCGATCTCCGAGATGGCGCCGACGGTCGTCGTCTTGCCCACGCCGAAGCCACCGGCAACGATGATCTTGACCGGGACCGGCGCCTTCTTCGGCGGCCGGCCCTCGTTGCCCACGGCGGCCGCGCCGTAGGCACGGTTAGGTGATTGCTCGTAGTCCACGGATCACTCGCATGATGGTCTCAGGGTCGGGGGAGTCGTTGTCCAGCACGTGGACGTCCAGCTGGCCGGCGGCCCGGAGGTCACCGACGAGGATGCGGGTGACGCCGAGGTGCAGGCGCAGCCGGGCCGAGATCTCCGCCACGGAGACGGGCTCGACACACAGTCCCACGATCGCGCGCATCTCGGGTGAGAGACGGACGGGAGTCGCGGCGAGGTTGACGGTCACCTGGGTTTCCATCCCGATCTCGGGATCGGCGCCGTTGGTGCGCCCGGACGTGATGACGAACGGGCGGAGAGTGGCGGTCGGGTCAGCGGCCGGAGGCTGCTCGTCCCGCGGGGCGGGGCGGTAGCCGCCGGCCGACTGCGGACCGGACTGCAGGAAAGGTCGGACACTCGGCCGAGCCGGGTGTGCCGGGTCGTCGGGGTCCGGGTAGGTCATTGCTGAACGGCGTTCTTCAACTCGGCGATCAGGCGCGGGCTGAGCGCGCCGCCGGCCCTCGTCGCGAACAGCGTCATCTCGTAGGCCAGGGTCCCGAGGTTGGCCGACCGGTCGGCGATGACCCCGAGCACCGAGCCGGCGCTGATCGCGGTCACCAGCAGGTAGCCCTCGGCCATGTCGATGATGACCCGGTTCAGCGAGCCCAGCCTGTACCAGCTCGCGGCGCCGCCGGCCAGGCTGGTGAGGCCCGAGACGACCGCGGCCAGACGCTCCGCGTTCGGCCGGTCCTTGATCGCGGACATCGCCATCAGCAGACCGTCGGACGACACCGCGATCGCCTCGATGACGCCCGCGGTGCCGGACGTGAACGAGTCCAGCAGCCAGTTGAAGGTCTTGGCCTCCGCGCTCAGCTGGGGCTGGGCATAGCCGTGGCCGGTATCGGTCGAGTAGGGGGAAGTCATCGCGGTTGTCCCTCGGGTTGTGGCTGAGTTTCGTTCAGTGCGAGTGCGACGCCGTACTCGAACTGTTCCATCAGGGCCCGGGCCTGATCCGGATCCAGCGGCAGGCTCGGACTTGCCGGCGGCGGGTAGTTGGGTTCATCCCGCGGCAGAGTGGCGCCCGGTACGCGCCGGGCGAGCGGTGCATGACCGGCCGACGGGGGCGCGGTCATCTGGGTCTCGGCCGCGTCGAACTGGGCGCGGCTGACACCCGCCTCGAAGTCGTCGAACGCCGAGCGCGCGGCGAGCGCGTCGTCCTGGGACGGCAGCCGGGAGGGCAGCGTGGGCGCGGCCGCCTCCTCGGGAAGCTGGCTGCCCGGCACGCGGCGCCGCAGCGGGGTCCCGTTGCTGGGAGCCGGCGGCGACGACGGCGCTTCGAAGGCCGTCGGGCTGTTGTGGCGGTAGTCCTCCTCGGGCGTGCGCTGCTGCGGGATCGCCGGCATGACCGGCGGGGGCTCCACGGCCGGCGGAACATTCCATGTCGGCGCTTCCACGGCCGGCGGGGCGCTCCACGTGGGTTGCGGGGCCTCCACGGCCGGCGGGGCGCTCCAGGTCGGCTGCGGGGCCTCCACCGCCGGCGGCGTGCTCCACGTGGGCTGCGGGGCCGGGGCGGGCTGGTGCCAGGCCGACGGGCCGGCGGCCGGGAGTTCCGGCATCGCGGCCGGGACGCGGCCGGCGACCGGCGCGTTCAGCTCGTACGCCGGGTCGACGGCGGGCTGCACGATCGGCTGCTGGTAGGCCGGGCCCGGCGAGTACACCGGCTCGGCCTCGTACACCGGCTCCTCGAGGGCCGGGGCCGTCCGGGCCGGCGCGAACGCGTTCCACGACTGCCCGGTCTCGAGGGTCTTGGTCGCCCGCTCCAGCACGTTCGCGTCGAACGGCTGCTGGCTGCCGGGCACCGACGCCCGGGCCGCCGATCCGGCGATGACCTGGGCGAACTCGGCCGTGTGGTAGCCCTGCGGGGCGGCCGGGGTGGCGATCGACGGGAACGGCGCCACCTCCGGCGAGGAGAGGCTCGGCACCCGGGCGATCAGGTGGGACGGGTTCAGGTCGACCCACGCCGTGACACCGGAGCCGGGCGTCTCGGTCAGGGTGACCTCGATGCCGTGCCGCCGGGCGAGCCGGCCGACCACGAACAGGCCGAGCACCTCACTGGGGGCCAGGTCGAGCCGCTCGCGGCGGGTCAGCCGGGCGTTCTCCTCGGCCATGCGCTCGGGCGGCATGCCCAGGCCGTTGTCGACGATCGCCAGGCGGGCGCCGCCGCGCAGCTCGGTCGCGCTGACCACGACGCGGGTGTGCGGCGGGGAGAACGCGGTGGCGTTCTCCATCAGCTCGGCCAGCAGCAACGTGAGGTCGGCCAGGACGGCCGGCACGACCACGATCTCCTCGGGGACGTCCACGTCCACGCGGGTGTAGTCCTCGATCTCACCGAGGGCGAGACGCACCACGTCCTGCAGCGGCAGCGGTGCCATGTGCTCGTTGGCGCCGGTGTCACCGGAGAGCACGACGAGGCTGGACGCGTTCCGGCGCAGACGGCTGGACATGTGGTCGAGGCGGTACAGCTCGCCGAGGCGGTCGCTGTCGGTCTCGCGGCGTTCCAGGTTGTCGATCAGGGCCAGCTGGCGGCCGACCAGGTTCTGGGTACGACGGCCGACGTGCGCGAACATCTGTGCGACGTTGCGCCGGCCGAGGACCTGGCGCTCCACCAGCCGTACGGCCGTGGTCTGGACCCGGTCGAACGCGCGGGCCAGGTCGCCGATCTCGTCCTGGCCCTCGACGTCGACCGGGTCGAGGCGGATCGGGCGGATGGACTCGGACTCGTCGTCGGCCACCCGCTCGAGCTCGGCCTCGGCGGCGCGGGCGATCCGGTCGGCCGAGACGGTGAGGCGGCGCAGCGGCCGGGCCACCGCGCGGGCCATGAACAGGCTCAGGCCGATCACCAGCAGCAGCAGCACGAACGAGCCGCCACCGATGAGGAAGGCGTCCCGGATGGCCGCGTCGCGGTTGCTGGTCACGATGGCCTGCACGTCGGCGGCGACCCGCTTCTCCACGAAGCCACCGAGGACGAGCACGGAGCGCAGCGACGGGAAGAGCGTGCCGATGTTCAGCAGGGCCACGGCGTTGGTCGGGTCGGTCGCCGCCAGCTGGAAGAAGTCGGCGCCGACGCGGGAGGTGAAGGCGTCCTGGGCACCCAGGTACAGCTTGTACTGGGTGTCGGTGAAGAACGCCTGCGAGTTGGTGATGACCTGCTGGATCTGCACCAGCGTGGAGGAGAACAGGCCGACCAGGCCGGTGTCCTTGGTGATCGTCGCCGCGGTCAGGTAGCCGGAGGCCTGACTGATCAGGTCGTCGGTGCGCAGCGCCTGCTCGAGGGCGAACAGCTGCCGGCCGACGCCGGTCTTCAGGTCGGCCGTGGAGGAGATGGCCAGGCCGTTGACGACCGGGGTGATCCAAGTGGTGAACTCGGTGACGATCTGGTTGGGCGGGATGGCCCGGTTGAGAACGTTCTGCCGGGTGTTGTCGAGTTTGGACGTGTTCCGCAGCGCTCGGGCGAGCTCCTTGGAGACCGTCACGCCGTCGTCGACCCGGGCCACGGCGTCCTTGGCCCGGGCGCTCTGCACCGACAGGGTCGGCTGGTCGACCAGGTTGAAGTAGAAGCCGACCGCGAGCAGGCGCTCCTCCTGGAGCTCCTGAACCGCCGTGCCGACGCGGCCGGCCAGCTCGACCGTGTCCGACGTGGACTGGGCCTCACCGGCCGCGTCGATACGGTTGACGATGATCGGCACGCTCAGCGCCACGACGCCGAGCAGGGGTACGAGCACCAGCAGGGCGAGCTTGCCCAAGATGCGGAATTTACCGAAGAGCACCGAATCGCTCCCGCTGTGTCGGGTCGACCTCGCCGTAGGCCGGGATCTGGCCGTACGGGTTGCTGGCGTAGCCGGGGCCGCTGCCCGGCTGGTTGAGCGCGACGTCCCGGCTGGGCTCGCCGGGCTGCTGCGGAGCGGGGGCGGGGGTGGACGGGCCGGCGGCGGCCTCGCGGCGGCGGCTGATCACCGGCCAGGCGACCGCGCCGAGGACCAGCAGGATCGCGAGCAGCCCCATGACCACGGACTCGGTGCGCTTGTAGTTCAGCGAGCCGAGCCGGTCGTCGAGCAGGCGCTCCATCTCCTTCAGGGTGATGCCGGAGAGGGTGCTCAGCGCGGTCTGCAGCGTGCTCTGCGCGGTCGACATGGTGGCGACGTTGACGTTGGTGAGCGACGCGCCACGGGTCATCGACTCGACGCCTCGGCGGAAGGAGTCGAGCGAGCTGACCAGGCTGCCGCTCAGCGTCGGGCTGCTGGTGTTGTCGACCGCGGCCTGCAGGTTGTTGGTGAGCTGGTTGACCGACTCCTGGACGGCGAGGACCTCCTGGCCGAACTGGATCCGCAGGTTCTGGGCGGCGGCGCCGCGGGCGGTCTGCAGCAGGTTGGCCTGGTCGCCCATGCGGTTGACCCGGACGACCGTGGTCGGCATGTCGACCGCGGTGGCCTCCTGCAAATTCGAGATGTCGCTGTCGGGGTCCCGGTTGAGCTCGGCGTTGCGCCGCACCGTCACGTACAGCTCGAGGATCAGGTCGGTGACCTCGACGTGGGCCGCGTAGATGGTGGTCGCGCCCTTGAGCGTGGCCAGCTTGCCGATCTTCGCCTGGAGGTCGGTCCAGCGCTCTTTGGTCTTCAGCTCGTCGCCGAGGCTGTTGTCCACGGCGGATACCTTGGCCACCGCGGCCTTGAGCGAGTCGGGTGGGTCGGTGACGCCCTGGATGCCAGTCGACTCCGACTCGGCGAGCGCGCTGACCAGCGGCGAGAGGGCGGTGAGGTACTCCACGCCCTTCTTCTCGAGCTCGGTCTGGTCGCGGTGGTCCGCGTTGTCGGTCCACACCCGGCCGAACAGCACCGCCGTCGGCACAAGCACCAAAACAGTCAAAATCACCGCGAGCGCGGAGCCTAAACGGGTTCGCCGGCTGTTCATTGCTTTTCGTCCTCCGCCATGCACACGCGATGAGCCGTTGCGACGGCTACTTTCCGTAGCCGGTTGGGCGCACGGATCCGGGCCAATCTATCCGAGAAAACCTCAAGAAACGCCTTTCCAAGGGACAGATCTCTCTCGGCTGATCGGGGGATACAGGCTCCGGCCTTCGTGGTTGTAACGAGCGTTCAGTTTCCGGTGCCGGGGGGATGAAGGTGCAGCCCACACCGGTTCCAGAAGGAAGGAAAGTTGTCGCGGCGATGGTAACGGCAGAGTGGCGGCACGAAAAGCCACAAGATCCATAATGGGTACCCGATAAGACCCGCGTCTATTAAACGCTCAGTAGTGGATCGAGTGCTCTAAGCCAAAAAGTAGCGCTGTGTCGTGGTGCGCATACGGCAGAAACGGGCTTTTCCCCAGTCACTTGGCGGGGAAAAGCCCGAATCCGGTCAAAGCCGTGCGAGTGCCTTACGCAGGGGGTCCAGGCCCAGCGAACCGAGGTTCAGCGCGTCCCGGTGGAATGTCTTCAAATCGAAATCAGCGCCCTGGCGCTGCCGGGTCTCGTCGCGGGCCTGGAGCCAGATCCGCTCGCCGACCTTGTACGACGGGGCCTGCCCGGGCCAGCCGAGGTAACGCTTCCACTCGAAACGCAGCGTCTTCTCCTCCATGCGCGTGTGCGCGCGCAGGAACTCCCAGCCCAGCTCCGGCGTCCACCGCTCGCCCGGGTGGAAGCCGAACGGGTTGTCGCGCGGGATCTCCAGCTCGAGGTGCATGCCGATGTCGACGATGACCCGGGTCGCCCGCAGGGCCTGTCCGTCGAGCATGCCCAGCCGGTCGCCCGGATCGGCCAGGTAGCCCAGGTCGTCCATGAGCCGCTCGGCGTAGAGGGCCCAGCCCTCGCCGTGCCCGGAGCACCAGCAGAGCAGCCGCTGCCAGCGGTTGAGCGTGTCGGCCCGCAGCAGCGTCTGGCTCACCTGCAGGTGATGGCCGGGCACGCCCTCGTGGTAGACGGTCGTGACCTCGCGCCAGGTGGAGAACTCGGTGACGCCCTCCGGCACCGCCCACCACATGCGGCCGGGCCGGGAGAAGTCCTCACTCGGGCCGGTGTAGTAGATGCCGCCGTCGCTGGTCGGGGTCAGGCAGCACTCGATCTTGCGGACGGGCGGCTCGATGTCGAAGTGCGTGCCGTTCAGCTCGGCGATCGCCTTGTCGGCCAGCTGCTGCATCCAGTCGCGGAACGCCTCCTTGCCGGCGATGTTACGGGCCGGGTCGGCGTCGAGCGCAGCCACCGCCTCGTCGATCGAGGCGCCGGAACCGGCGATCGCGGCCGCCGTCGCGCGCATCTCCTCCTCGATCCGGAACAGCTCGGCGAAGCCCCATTCGTAGGTCTCCTGCAGGTCCACCTTGGCGCCCAGGAAGTACTGCGAGGCCAGCTCGTAGCGCTCCAGGCCGGCCGCCTCCTTGTCGCGGCCCCGCGGGGCGAGGTCGCGGCGCAGGAACTCGGCGAAATCGGCGGTGGCCGCGGTGGCGGCGTCGGCCCCCTGCACGAGCCGGGCCGCGAGCGCACCGCCGGCCTGCAGCCGCCCGGCCAGGCCCCGGTAGAAGTCGTCGCGGTCGGGGTCGGTCCAGGCGTCGCACTGCTCGGCCACGGCCAGCATCTGGGCCCGGGGGCTGACGTTGCCCTTGTCCGCCTCCGCCAGCAGCGTGCGCTTGTACTGCTCGAGGGCGTTCGGGAGGTCGTTGAGGCGGGTGGCGATGTTGGCGATCGCCTCCTCGCCCTCGGTCGGCATCACGTCGAAGACGCCGCGCAGGGCGTGGATGCCGCTGGAGATCACGCTGACCGCGCTCGCCGTCTGCCCGGCGTCGGCCTGAGCCAGCTCGAGGCCCAGGCGCTCCATCATGGCGTCCTTGGCGACCTGCTCGGACTCGTGCTCCGGCTCGATCACGTCGAGGTCGTTCAACGTACGGCGGACGAGCTCCGTCTGAGCCTCGAAGCCCTCCGGCGAGAAATCGTCGGTCTTGCCGTCGTGCCCGGCGATGCCGGTGTAGGTGGCGCCGATCGGGGTCAGCTCGGCCCATTCGTCGACGTAGCGGTCGGCCAGGTCATCAATTCGTCCCACGGGGCGACCCTACGGGAGATCAGGCATGGCTCGCGGTCCACTCCAGCAGGCTTTCCATCTCCCAGGTGTTGACCACCCGCTCGGGCGGCACGCCGCACAGCGCGGCCCGCTCGCAGCCGAACCGCAGCCAGTCGAGCTGGCCCGGCGCGTGCGCGTCGGTGTCGATGGAGAACAGGCAACCGGCCTCGACCGCGACGGTCAGCATCCGCTTGGGCGGGTCGAGCCGGTCGGGTCTCGAATTGATCTCAATCGCTTTGTTGTGCTCCACGCAGGCGGCGATGACCTTCTCCAGGTCGAAGGTGCTGGGCGGGCGGGTGTGCCCGGCCCGGTGCCCCTTGTCGCCGCCGCCCGCCGCGGCCACCTTGCGGCCGGTCATGTGACCGAGGATGTCCAGGTGCGGGTTGGCCAGCGCGTTGACCATCCGCTTGGTCATCCGCGGCGATTCGTCGCGCAGCTTGCTGTGCACCGAACCGACCACCACGTCCAGCCGGGCCAGCAGCTCGTCCTCCTGGTCGAGGGAGCCGTCATCCAGGATGTCGACCTCGATGCCGGTGAGGATGCGGAAACCCTCGGGCAGCGCGTCGTTGAGCCGGGCGACGTGGTCGAGCTGGCGGCGCAGCCGGGCGGCGGGCAGGCCACGGGCCACCGTCAGCCGGGGCGAGTGGTCGGTCAGCACGAGATATTCGTGGCCCAGCTCGACGGCGGCCAGTGCCATCTCCTCGATCGGCGAGCCGCCGTCCGACCAGTCCGAGTGCGCGTGGCAGTCGCCGCGCAGAGCGTCCCGCAACTTGCCGGCGGCGCCGCTCAGATCCGTACCCTCCGTGGTCTGAAGCCGGCGCAGATAGACCGGCTCCTCCCCGGCCAGGGACTCGGCGACGCAGCGGGCCGTGACCTCGCCCACGCCCGGCAGCTTGGCCAGCGTGCCCGCGGCGGCCCGTTCGGCCAGCTCCTCCGCGGACAGCCCGGCCACGGTGGTCGCGGCGCTCCGGAACGCCTTGACCCGGTACGTGGCCTCGTTCGCCCGTTCGAGCAGGAAGGCGATGCGCCGCAGGTCCGCGACCGGATCACGAGATGGCATGCCGACCAGCCTAAGCGTCCGCTGGCTAGCATCGCGGTCATGCGGACGATCGACTGGGTTGACGGGGCCATCGAGATCATCGATCAGACGGCCCTGCCGGGTGAGCTGCGGATCCTGCGCCTGCACACGGTGGGTGAGCTGGTCGCGGCCATTCAGTCCCTGGCCGTACGGGGTGCGCCCGCGCTCGGTGTGGCCGGCGCCTTCGGTGTCGCGCTGGCCGCCAAGGTGCATGCCGACGATCCGGCCGCGCTGGCCCTGGCCGTGGAAAGGGTGTCGGCGGCCCGGCCGACCGCGGTGAACCTGGCCCGCGGGGCCCAGCGGGCGGCCCGGCGGCTGCCGTCCTTCCCGGACGTGCTGGCCGAGGCGTGCGCGGTGCGCGACGAGGAGATCGCGGCCTCGGCCGCGATGGCCGCCCGCGGCGCCGACCTGCTCGTCGAGCTCTGCGGTGACCGGCCCCGGCTGCTCACCCACTGCAACACCGGCGGCCTGGCCGCGGTCACCCTCGGCACGGCGCTCGGCGTGGTGCACGAGCTGCACCAGCGCGGGCAGCTGGCCGGGGTGATCGCGAGCGAGACCCGACCCCTGCTGCAGGGGGCCCGGCTGACCTCGTGGGAGCTGTCGCAGTGGGGCATCGAGCACCGGGTGGCGGTCGACTCGGCCGGGCCCTTCCTGATGGCCCGGGGCGAGGTGGACGCGGTCATCCTGGGGGCCGATCGGATCTGCGCCAACGGCGACGTCATCAACAAGGTGGGGACGTACGCGCATGCGCTCGGCGCCCGCCGCGCCGGCTTGCCCTTCGTCGTGGTCGCGCCCGAGTCCACGGTCGACCCGGACACCGCGACCGGGGCCGACGTGCCGATCGAGGACCGGGGGCCGGCCGAGGTCACGTCGTGGGCCCCGGCGGTGAACCCGGCGTTCGACGTGACCCCGTACGACCTGGTCACCGCGATCGTGACCGACCAGCGGGTGATCAGGCCGGCTTCGTCCAGGGCTTGAGCCAGTCGGTCGCGGGCCAGCCCTCGGCCGCCGCCATCAGCGGGTACGCGGTGGCCCCGTCGACCGACTGCCGGATGATGTCGGCGTGGCCGGTGTGCCGTGCGGTCTCCTGGATGAGGTGCAGCAGGATCCAGCGCAGCGTCCAGTGGGTCATGTCCTTGCTGTTCCACGGTACGGAGTGGTCGATCGGGATTTGGTGCCCGAGGTTGTCGAGCTCGGTGACGGTCTTCTCGGTGCGGGCCGCGACCCGCTCGTACCGGGCGAAGATGTCGTCGATGGTCTCGCCGTCGGCCATCCGGAAGTTGTCGGCGTACGCCTGGTAGTCGAGCTTCTGGGGCTCGCCGCGGACCTGGCCGATCCAGCTCTCCTCGGTGGCGGCGCAGTGCTTGACCAGGCCGCCGACGCTGAGCTCGCTGGCCGACGGCGTGGCCCGCAACTCCTCCTCGGTGAGGCCGTAGGCGGTCAGCCGCAGCACGTAGCGCATCTGGGCGAGGTAGGCGAGAAGGCCCTGCTGTTCGTTGTCGATGGCGCCGACCTGACCTGGCATGACTTGCTCCTCTCGGTTTTTCTCAACCTAGGAGGAATTGCGGTCAGTTTTCCGGCCGGATCGCTTCGACTGTCGTCTTGTTGACCGCTGTCACCCATCCGCCGGCGCGGCCCAGGTCGAGCAGGGCGCCGATCTCGGCCGGCACGTCGGTGACCTCGCCTGCCCGGGAGGGCCAGGCCCGGCGCAGATCGACCGCCGGGCGCAGGGCCGGCAGCAGAGCCGCCACCGGGTCGGGGGCATCGAGCAGGGCCCGTACCTCTTGCAGCTCGGTGATCAGACGGTCGAGCTCGGTCCCCACGGCCGGCGCGTTGCCGCCGCACATGGCCGCGATCAGCTCGGCCCGAGTCGCGGCCACCCTCGTACCGTCCCGGAAGGAACCCGCGGCCAGAGCCCCCGCCAGGGGGTTGTCCTTGAGCCGGCCGGCCAGGGCGGTGGCGAACAGATGCGGTACATGGCTGACCTGGGCCACGGCGCGGTCGTGCTCCTCGGCGGTGACCGGGACGACCCGGGCGGCGAGCCCGGTGAACAGCGCGGCCAGGGTCAGCCAGTCGTCGAGGCGCGTCTCGCCGGGCTCGAGGCAGAGAACCCACGAGCAGCCGCCGAACAGGGTGGCCTCGGAGGCGGCGAAGCCCGAGGTCTCCTTGCCGGTCATGGGATGACCGCCGACGAAGCGGGGAAGCTTTTTCGCCAGCTCGCGAACCGGGCCCTTGACCGAAGTGACGTCGGTGACGAGGCCGGGGAAATCGGCGAGGGCGTCGACGATCGGCGGCAGGGCGGGCAGAGGCACGGCCAGCACGACCAGGTCGGCGTCGCGGACGGCGTCCTCGAGGGTCCCGGCGATCGTGAAGCCGTCGGCCTCGGCCGCCTCCGCCGCCTGCGGGTCGTGACCGGTCACCCGGTGCCCGGAGGCGTCCAGCGCCCGCAGCACCGATCCACCGATGAGGCCGAGTCCCACGACAGTCACGTTCACGCGGAGAACCTATCCCCGTTTCGAAGATCAACCGTTCGGGGTCGCCCGTACCTGCCGGGGAATTCGTCCGTTTCGCGCCTGGTTCGCGGAGAATTCCTGCCATTACGGTGATCACGTGACTTACCGGGGGAAAACGTTCACGACGGTGCTCATCGCCGTCCTGCTGTCTCTGGCCGCGCCGGCCCTCGCCCAGAGCTCCGACGCCATGCCCAGCTTCAACGGCACGGTGCTGGCCGTCGCCTACTCCGGCAACATCGTCTACGTGGCCGGCGACTTCACCGCCGCCGTCGTCAACGGCAAACCGGTCGCCCGCGGCCGCCTGGCCGCCGTCGACGCCCGCAAAGGAACGCTGCTGCCCTGGTCGCCCAGCGCCGACGGCCGGGTCAAGGCCATCGTGGTCAGTGGCGGCTCCCTCTACGTGGCCGGCGACTTCACGGCGATCGACGGCGTGAAACGCGACAGCCTGGCCCGGCTCGACCCGGTGACCGGCGACCTGCACAGCACCTTCAAACACACGATCAGCGGGCGGCCCCTCGCCGCGTACGCCGCACACGGCCGGCTCTACCTCGGCGGCTCCATCACGGCGGTGGACGGGCAGGCCCGCGGGCGGCTGGCCGCCTTCAACCTCACCACCGGGATGCTGGACAAGCGCTGGACGCCCACGGCCGACGACCAGGTGGAGACCATCGCGGCCGGCGGCGGGCGGGTCTACGTCGGTGGCAAGTTCCACCGGATCAACAGCACCCCCGGTTACGACCGGCTGGCCGCCCTCGACCCGGCCACGGCGGCGGTCGTCACCACCTTCAAGCCCAGGCCGCCGGTCATCACGTACGCCCTCGCGGTCACCGCCGACACGGTCTACTCGGCGCACGGCGGGCAGGGCGGACGGGTCAGCTCATACACCCACGCCGGGGATCTGCGCTGGTCGGCCACCTTCGACGGGGACGCGCAGGCGGTCACGGTGCTCGGCGACACCGTCTACGCGGGCGGGCACTTCGACCGGGCGTGCAGCACGGCCCGTACCGGCTCCCAAGGGGTCTGCGTGGACGGGGCCGACAACCGGGTGAAGCTGGCCGCGCTCTCGGCCGCCGACGGGCACCTGCTCGACTGGACGGCCGACGCCAACGGAATCGAGGGGGTGCTGGCGCTGGCCAGCAACCCGCGCCTTCAAGCGGTGGCCATGGGCGGGGCCTTCACCACCATCGAAGGGCGGCAGCAGAAGCGTTTCGCGCAGTTCAGTTGAGCTTTTCTCCCGGCATGCATGGGGCCGCACCTATCGGGCGATGGTGCGGCCTCATGCATGCTCAGGCCTTGCAGTTGTGCGAGCGGTTCCAGGCGGCGACCGTGGCGACCGGGCTCTTCTGGCCCTTCTTGCGCCAGGAGTCGAGGAAGGTCGCGGGCCAGACGACGCCGCGGCGGACCTTCCAGTCGCCGACCTTGGCGCAGGACGGCGAGATGCCGTAGTGCAGGTGGCAGACGCCGTTGGCGTTGCCGGTGTGGCCGACCTTGCCGAGCAGCTGGCCGGCGGTGACCCGGACACCCTTCGTGATGCCGGTCTGCACCTTGCTCAGATGCGACCCGTAATAGCGGACGCCGTCGTCACCGAGCAGCGACACCGAGAGGCCGCCGTTGTTGGGGCCGTCGGGCGAACCCTTGACGTAGACGTCCTTGAGGCTGATCTCCAGGACGACGCCGCTGGTCGTGGCCACGACCGGCTCGCCGCAGTCGGCGAAGATGTCGGTCGCCGGGTATTTGGAGTGGGTCGGGTGATAGTCGACGTTCGACGCCTTGACCGGGAAGACGTATTTCACCGTCGTGGGGGCGGCCGCGGTCGACTGCTTGGCCGGAGCCGAAGACGTCGGGGCCGCGCTCGTGGGCGTGGCCGCCGGAGGCGCGGAGCTGGGCGCGGCGGCGGGGCTCTCGCTCGCGCCGGCGCTCGCCGTCACCTCGGGCTCGATGAACTGCGGCGTCTCGCTCGCCGAGGGCGAGCCGGTGACGCTGCCGCAGCCGGCCAGGCAGACGGCCAGGACGGTCAAACCGGAGAGGGTACGGAACAAAGGCACCGAGCCAATATGGCAGACAGACCTCGATCCTGCCGACCGGCGGCGGGCCCCGGTGGATAACCCGCTCGGCCCGTACGAGGGTGGATAGGCTGGCACCCACCGGCCGGCACACCCCGCCGCCGGCGGCGATGAGCCCACGCTGGAGGTGGCCGGTGACCGACGCGAGTGACGCCTGGCGCACGAGCCCGCCCTCCGCCGCCTCCGGGCCGCATGCTGTTTCGCCGCCGCCGCCGCCGCCGCCGCCCGTCGCCTTCGGGCCGCCTGCTGTTTCGTCGCCGCCTGAGTTCCCCGGCGGTGCTTGGGGCGCGCCTCCGCATCCCGCCGCGCCGCCGATGCGTGGGTCGGGGCTCTTCCCCGGGCCGTCGCGGCCGATCTATCGCGAGCCGCATCCGGTCAACGCCGGTCCGCTGCTGGCCGGGCTCGGCTCGGGCCTTCTGTGGATGGTGCTCTTCGGCACGCTCGGCCGTGACCTGGCCAGCTACGCCTGGTGGAGCCTGCTGGCCGCGATCAGCGCCTGGGGCGTCGCCCTGGTCCTGACCCTCCTGGGCGACCGCGGTGTCGCGGTCGGCGTCGCCCTCGCCTCCGGGCTCGGCCTGTCGATCGCCACCGCCTTCGTCGGCGGCCGCTGGATCACCACCGAAGACTGGCCCCTGTGGTGACCCCGGTGTGGTTTTCGCTACATCGCTGAGTGGCGATTTTGTCCGATCTTGACCGGCTTGTCGGCGACCAGATGTGCCCTCTTGATTGCGGTGCGCACTGGGCCTTGACGAACGGTTGGTGGTCGGCGAATCTCGGCATCATGGCCCCCTCACCGCCCCGGCTCGACCCCGATCGGCGCCGTCGCCGGCTCGAGTTGCTGGCAGCTCTCGCGAGTGCGAAATCGGCCCGGGAGAGCACCCAGCCGCAACGGCTGCGCCGGGCCCGGCTGCGGGAGCTCATCGCCATGCGTCGTCGCCTGGTGAACTGACGTTTGACCTGACTTCGCCCACGGTCAAGGCGTGGCGCGCCGCACCCGCCGTTCTTCCCGCTACCGTCACTCGCTGAAGACAAAAGTCGCGTGGGGGGAAACTTGTCGACATTCGCTGCCGCCGTCGCTCGGGGCAAGAACGGGTGGACGGCGTCCGAGCTGGATCTGACCGGTCTGGCCGACATCGACGAAGTGGTCGATGCGCTGCGTGACGTGGAGCCGGACGCCGACCTGACGTTGCTCTTCGTCGAGAGCGACGACCAGTACCTCGCCATCCTGCGCCTCGACGAGGGTGAGGACCTGCGGGTCTTCGGCTCCGACTCGGCGTTCGTGGACGAGTCACGGATCGGCTCGGTGCTCCTGGGTGAGATCGAGACGCCGCCGGCCCTGGAGATCGACGACCTGGCCGCTGGCGAGGACGACGACGAGGACAGTGACGAGCCGGCCGCCGATCCCGACGCCGATCCGGTCGGCGACGCCGACCTGCTCAACGACCTCGGCGTCAACGCCAACCGCCTGCTCGCGCTCTGCGGCATGGAGGGCATGCTGCCCTCGGACGTGACCGCCGAGATCTGCCAGCGGATCGGCTGCGGCGACGAGATGGAAGAGCTGCGCGAGGCGTGAGCCTGGCCATCTCGCCCCGCCACGAGTCGTGGATGCGGCGGGCCCTCGAGGTGGCCTCCGCCACCGGGGACGACGTGCCGGTGGGTGCGGTGATCTTCGGCGCCGACGGCACGGAGATCGCCGTGGGCGGCAACGAGCGGGAGGCGAGCGGCGATCCGACCGCGCACGCCGAGATCCTGGCCCTGCGCCGGGCGGCCGCGCGGACCGGCAGCTGGCGGCTCGCCGGCTGCACGCTGGTGGTGACGCTGGAGCCGTGCACGATGTGCGCCGGCGCGCTGGTCCTGGCCCGGGTGTCCACGCTGGTCTTCGGGGCGTGGGAGCCGAAGACGGGCGCGGTCGGCTCGCTGTGGGACGTCGTGCGCGACAGCCGGCTCAACCACCGGCCCGAGGTCTACGCCGGGGTCCTCGAGGACGAGTGCGCCGCCCTGCTCCGCGGCTTCTTCGGCCGGCCGGCGAGCACCGAGGGCTGATGTCGGGCGTACGGCCGAAAGCCGCGGCCCGGTCGAGGCCGAGCCGCGGCAATCAGATCAGGCGGCGCCGGTGATCGCGGTCTCCAGACCGATTTTGACCATGTCGCCGAAGCCCTGCTCGCGCTGGGCGGAGTCCATCTTGGCGCCGGTCTTGATGTGATCGCTGACGGTCAGGATGGTCAGTGCCTTCGCGCCGTAGCGGGCCGCGATGGTGTAGATCGCGGCGGATTCCATCTCGACGGCGAGAACGCCGTAGTCGGCGAGCGCGTCGTAGAGGTCCGGGCGGTCGGTGTAGAAGGCGTCGGCGGCCAGGATCGGCCCGACACGGATCGGGGTCCCCTGCCGCTCGGCGACCTCGACCGCGGTGCGCAGCAGACCGAAATCGGCCACCGGCGCGTAGTCGATGAGTCCGTCGAAACGGGACCGGTTCATGTTGGAGTCGGTGGCCGAGCCGATCGCCGCGATCACGTCACCCAGCTGAAGGTCCGGCGCCAGCGCGCCGCAGGAGCCGATGCGGATGACGGATTTCACGCCGTACTCGTTGATCAGCTCGTGGGTGTAGATGGAGGCCGACGGCATGCCCATGCCGGAGCCCTGCACGGACACGCGGACGCCCTGGTAGGTGCCGGTGAACCCGAGCATGCCGCGGACCTGGGTGTAGCACTTGGCGTCCTGCAGGAACGTCTCCGCGATCCACTTCGCCCGCATCGGATCGCCCGGGAGGAGCACCCGCTCGGCGATGTCGCCCGGCTGCCCGCCGATGTGCACGCTCATGGGCGCGTCTCTTCTCGCTCGTTCATACCTGGATCCTGCCAGGTCGCGCGGGGTCTGCTCGGCAAAGGGGAACCCGGCGACAGACGCCGCCGGCGGTCGGGTAACGTACTTCCCGGTGGTGTGTCCGAGCGGCCTAAGGAGCACGCCTCGAAAGCGTGTGAGGGTGCAAGCCCTCCAAGGGTTCAAATCCCTTCACCACCGCCACTGAACCCGGTGGCTCCCTGTGGAGCCGCCGGGTTTTTTGCTGCCCGCGTTGGTCACGCTTCGTGGTTATGAAGGACTTTCATGTACGCGGAGTGAGGGGCCCTCGCCGGAGGCTTTTCCAAGATCAGGTATCGTGCGCGTAACGACGCCGTTTCGGCCCTGAGGGCCGCCGCCACGACCTGTGGCGATGACCCACCGTGATGACGGGGGAACGGCGCAAATACGATGCCTGTAGCGCAAGTCACCAAGCCAAAAACTACCGGATCAGACAATGCGCTTTTAACCACCTGGTGAGAAAGTTTCACAAGATTGCCCAGCGCCGATTCCTCAGAAGTGTCCTAGATTTGACTCCGTGAGAGTTGAGCATCACTGGTGGAATGGTGACGTCCGGCTCGCCCGCCGGGACGTCTACATCCGCACCGACGGCGAGTTCTGGGAAGTTGAGGCCCAGATGGGCGGCCCAGAGGGCAAGTCGAAGGTGCAGCAGTGTCCAGGACGGGCTTCGGCCATGATCCTGGCCGACGCGTGGCGAGGCCCACGCTGGCAGTGGCGCAAGCTGTAAACGCCAGGAGCCGAGGCTGCGCCGAACCAGCTTGACATCACACGGCCAGCCGATCTTTCCATCGGGCCGGGATCCCTTTCGGGGTTCCGGCCCGATTGCTTTCTTCGCCGCCCGCACCGCTTGTCCGGCGACAATTAGTTGATCGCTTCTAGCCTGGGTTCCCGTCAACCCCAGAAAGCGATCCCATGCAGGCCACAGTCACCGATCACCGCCCAGACATCGCCGTGCTCCACCTGAAGGGCGAGCTCGACGCGGACACCGCCGGCCAGCTCCACGGGATCCTCGCGGATCTGCTGGAGCGTCCGGTACCCCGGATCGTGGTCGACCTCTCCGATCTGAAGTTCTGCGACTCGGTCGGGTTGAGCGCCTTCATCACCAGCAAACAGGTCATCGCCGCCCGCGGCGGATGGCTCAGCTTCGCCGGCGCCAACCCGTTCCTGGCCCAGCTGCTCGAGACCGTCGGCCTGAGCCGCTACTTCGCCATCTTCCCGGAGGTCGACGACGCCATCGCGGCCGCGCAGCTCTGAAAAAACACGTTGGGGCTGGACTCATCGAGTCCAGCCCCAACGTGCTGTTTGGCGGAGGATACGAGATTCGAACTCGTGAGGGGTTTCCCCCAACACGCTTTCCAAGCGTGCGCCCTAGGCCACTAGGCGAATCCTCCGTCGGCCAGAATACAGATGCCCGCCGCGGGTGTCGCACGGGTCCCCGGCACGGCGCCCGGCGGGGTTGGGTACGCTAGGGGCCAGCCTCTCGTGCGGCGTGCATCTCGTGAACCTCCCCAGGGCCGGAAGGCAGCAAGGATAAGCGGGCTCTGACGGGTGCACGGGAGGCCCTTTACGTTCCGGGGCGCGACCCCGGCCACCCCAGCGGTACAGAGTTGGTTCTTGTCATACCCCCGACGGACAATGGCGCGGTCGTTGAGGAGGGGCTGGAGTGGCACTCGCGCTATACCGCAAGTACCGGCCGCGTACGTTCGCCGAAGTCATCGGGCAGGAGCACGTCACCGAGCCGTTGTCGCAGGCGCTGCGCAGCGGGCGGTTGCATCACGCTTATCTCTTCTCGGGGCCACGCGGCTGCGGCAAGACGTCCAGCGCGCGCATCCTGGCCCGCTCGCTCAACTGTGAGCAGGGCCCCACGCCCGAGCCGTGCGGGGTCTGCGCGTCGTGCCGCTCACTGGCCAACGACGGCGCCGGGTCGATCGACGTCATCGAGATCGACGCGGCCAGCCACGGTGGCGTCGACGACGCCCGCGAGCTGAGGGAGAAGGCGTTCTTCGCCCCGGCCAACAGCCGCTACAAGATCTACGTCATCGACGAGGCCCACATGGTCTCGTCGGCCGGCTTCAACGCGCTGCTCAAGCTCGTCGAGGAGCCCCCGGAGTACGTGAAGTTCATCTTCGCGACCACCGAGCCCGAGAAGGTGCTCGGCACCATCCGCTCCCGGACCCATCACTACCCGTTCCGGCTGATCCCGCCGGCGGTGCTGCGGCCGTACATCCAGCAGCTCACCGAGGCCGAGGGCGTGGCGGTCGAGCCGGCGGTGTTCCCGCTGGTGGTGCGGGCCGGCGGCGGCAGTGCGCGCGACACCCTGTCGGTGCTCGACCAGCTGATCGCCGGCGCCGGCCCCGACGGGGTCAGCTACTCCCGCGCGGTCTCCCTGCTCGGCGTCACCGACGTCGCCCTGATCGACGAGATGTGCGACGCGATCGCGGCCGGCGACGGCGCCGCGGCCTACTCGACCATCGACCGGGTCGCCGAGGCCGGGCACGACGCCCGCCGGTTCGCCTCCGACCTGCTCGAGCGCTTCCGTGACCTGATCGTGCTCCAGCAGGTGCCCGACGCGGTGGACAAGGGCCTGATCGACGGCCCGGCCGACCAGCTCGAGGCCATGGGCGCCCAGGCGTCCCGGCTCGGCCAGGCGACCCTGTCCCGCTGCGCCGACATCGTGCACAACGGCCTGGTCGAGATGCGCGGCACGACCGCCCCCCGCCTCCTGCTCGAGCTGATCACCGCCCGCATGCTCCTGCCCGGCGCCGACGACTCGACGGGCGCGCTGCTCCAGCGCCTGGAGCGCATGGAGCAGCGCCTCGCCCACGGCGCCCCCCTTGCCGTACGAGCTGACGACGCGCCCCCGGCCCCCGCGCCGGTAGCCACCCCCACCGGCGAGCCCGCCCCCGAGCGCGACCTCGGCGCACCCCCCGCCGCGGGCCTCCCGGCCGGCGGGGGCCTGTCCGCCGCCCGCGCCGCCGCCAAGGCCGCCGCCGCCCGCCGTTCCGGCCCAGCCGCCGGCCGCGCCCCGGCCGCCCCTGCCCCGGCCTCCGCCGCACCCGTTTCCGCGGCACCCGTTTCCGCGGCACCCGTTTCTTCCACGCCCGTTTCCGCGGCACCTGTTTCTGCTGCGCCCGTCTCGGCCGCGCCTGCCGCTGCCGCACCCGCTTCGCCTGTCTCCGCCGGACCCGCTTCGCCTGTCTCCGCCGCGCCTGTTTCGGCGGGGACCGGCTCGGCCGCATCGGCTTCCACCGCGACCGTTTCCGCCGCACCGGCTTCGGGTCCGTCGGCGCCGAGCGCCGCGTCGTCGGCGTCTGCCCCGGGTGGCCCTCCGGCCACACCCGAGCCCGACTGGAATGACGTGGCCGACGGCGGGTCCGACCCCTACGACGAGCCTCCGTGGGACGACGAGCCCGAAATGTCCGAGCCGCCGCAGCCTGCGACCCGGCCCGCGCAGAGCCCCCTTGCGCAGGCTAAGCCAGCAGGGGACCAGCCCGCCGGGGTAGAGGCCGGGGCCCAGCTCGGGGGCCAGTCCACTCCGCTCGGGGGCCAGCCCGCTCAGGCCGCGGGTCAGCCTGCTCAGGTCGCGGGTCAGCCTGCTCAGGCCGCGGGTCAGCCTGCTCAGGTCGCGGGTCAGCCTGCTCAGGTCGCGGGTCAGCCTGCTCAGGTCGCGGGTCAGCCCACCTCGCCGGCTCGGCCTGTTCCCGAGGTCGGCTCCGCCCCGGCGGATCATGCTCAATCCGGGCTGGGACAGGTGCAGCAGGCGGCGCCGGTGCAGCGGGGGGAGCCGGCTGGGGTGCTGCCGGATGCGCCGGAGGAGCCCGGGGCGGCGGCGGTTGAGGCCGTGGCCGCGGGGCCGGGGCAGCCGAGCGCTGAGGAGATTCGGCAGGCCTGGCACGACATCTTGGAAGAGGTGAAGAAGCAGCCGGGCGGGAAGGTGCTCCGGGCGGCGGCCATCAACGCCACGGTTCGGTCGGTGGACGGGCAGAGCGTTCTTCTGACAGTCGCGGCCGGGTCTCTGCAGCAGCGGATCTCGCAGGGGGCGCCGCTGATCGCCAACGCGCTCTACGAGATCTTCGGTAACCGCTGGGAAGTTCGCTGCGAGATCGCCGGTGCGGGTGGGACCACTCAGCCCGGCCCGTCTCAGGGTGGTGGCCGTCCGGCCCGCAACGAGGGCGCCCAGCGGGCCACTGCCGCACCGGCGGCTCGGCCCGCTTCGGCTGCGCAGCGGTCCGCGCCGGTGGCTCAGCCCACGGCGGCCGCCCGCGAGCCGCAGAACAGGCGCAGCGAGGCGGCCGCGCCGGCTGCCTCCGACGACGATTGGCCAGAGCCGGTCAAACCGGGCGGCCTGGCCGCTCCGCCATCGCCCGCGGCAGCCGCTGTCGACGATGACGACGACTGGCCGGAAGTCAGCCCGATCGGTTCTCAGGCGGCCACCAGCCATCCGGCGGCACCGGTTGTCTCCCTTCCCGCTGCCGCCGCAAGCCCTGCTCCCGCCGTCGTGGTGCCAGTGCCCGAAGTCCCGGCGGCAACAACGCCGCCCCGGGAGGAGCCGCGGGTTGTGGTCCCGTCAGCGAACGAGAGTTCACACGACGGCATTGCCGATCCTGTTGCGGGTGATGAGCCGGCTAAGTTCGTCTCGGGCGTCGCTGGTGGAGCGGGTACTGCCGCCGGCACGCAGGCCGGGGCCGGCAATGCCCAAGGCGGCCCTGTCGCCGACGGTGCTGCTGGAAGCGGGGGGCTCAGCGCTGCGCGAGCTGCGGCGACGCGGTCCAATCGGCCCGCCGCGGGTGGGGCGGATGCGAACCGGCCGGGTGCGGGCGGGGCAGACGCGAACCGGCCGGGTGCGGGCGGGGCTGAGGTCGGTGCGGCCGGCGGTGGCGTCGCTGGTGGTGGGGCCGGGAACCCGGCTGCGGCGCGGGCGGCGCGGAATGCCGGTAGCGGGCTGGCGGCGGCACGGGCGGCGGCGGCCCGGTCGGCCGGGGGCGGGGCCCGAGGGGCGGCGGCGCGGCCGGCGGCGGCCAAGCAGGCGTGGTCGGACGGGTCACCCACGGAGGAGGCTCCGTACGACCCGGAGTTCGACGGGCCGCCGAGTGCCAACGGTGCGGCCAAGGGCGGGGCCAAGCCGAGCTTCGAGGGCTTCGACGAGGGTGATGAGCCGCTCGACGACGTGCTGGACGAGAAGACCGCTCGGGAGAGCGGCGAGCAGATGGCCTTCCGTCTCCTGCAGGAGGCGCTGGGCGCGGAGAAGATCGGCGAGAGCTGACGCCGGAGTGGCCGCTGTGGCGTGCGGGGCGGTCGGTACCGGGCGGCTACGCTGGGCGGCGGTTACCCGGCGCCGCCGTCGGTTATAGACGGGCGTCGGTTTTGACGGATCAGGACTTTGAGGAGCGGTGCGATGCGCCCCGGTGGACAGCCGAACATGCAGCAGATCATGAAGCAGGCGCAGAAGATGCAGGAGCAGGTCGCCAAGGCGCAGGCCGAGCTGGCGGCGGCCGAGCTGACCGGCACGGCCGGCGGCGGGCTGGTCTCCGTGGTCGTCACGGGGCTGGGTGAGTACAAGTCGGTGAAGGTCGACCCCAAGGCGGTCGACCCGGAGGACGTGGAGACGCTGGAGGATCTGATCCTCGCCGCCATCCACAACGCCGCCGAGGCGCAGCGGGAGCTCACCGAGGAAAAGATGGGCCCGGCCACCGGTGGCCTGAGCCTGCCCGGGTTCTGATCGCGTGTACGAGGGTGCCATCCAGGACCTGATCGACGAGCTGGGTCGCTTGCCGGGCGTGGGCCCGAAGAGCGCCCAGCGGATCGCCTTCCACGTCCTCTCCGCCGACCCGGCCGACGTCAACCGGCTCTCCACCGCCCTGCGCAAGGTGAAGGAGCTGGTCCGCTTCTGCACGACCTGCTTCAACGTGGCCGAGTCCGAGCAGTGCCGGGTCTGCCGGGACCCTCGCCGCACCAACGAGGTCCTCTGCGTCGTCGAGGAGCCCAAGGACGTCGTGGCCATCGAGCGGACCGGTGAGTTCCGTGGGCGCTATCACGTGCTCGGCGGGGCCATCAATCCGCTCGAGGGCATCGGCCCGGACAATCTGCGGATCCGTGAGCTGCTCATGAGGCTGGGCACGGGCGAGGTCAAGGAGTTGATTCTCGCCACAGACCCCAACACTGAGGGTGAGGCCACTGCCACTTATCTGGCACTGATGGTCAAGCCGATGGGGATTGCCGTCACAAGATTGGCAAGCGGTTTGCCGGTTGGCGGTGACCTGGAGTATGCGGACGAGATCACTCTCGGTCGCGCTTTTGAGGGCCGTAGGGCCGTATGAACGCACATGCTGTGATCGTATGATCACGGCCCGATAGCATTTTCGCCCGGAATCGCTCCTTGCTGCCCATCTACACGGTAGTTTCCGATTGGTCGGCGCGGCAGGTCACGGTCACATCACGGCGGGGACACGGAACTGTTCGTGTGCGGTCAGTGAACTTGACCTGAAGCGACGCAATAGGTGAGTGTTCCTATCCGATGGCGGCACACCCGCCGTCGAGTGCCTTCGTGGCCGGAGTCTGATCTGACCTTCGGCGACGAGGGTCGGCACTCGAGGCATGCGATAACCGATCGGTTGCCGTTCGCTGCGTGGGCCATCGTCCTCCGGTCTCACGGGTTCGTCGCCGAACCCTGTGCCCCGGATGGCCGTGGACTCATGCACGTCCGGCCGCCGGGGAAGGACCGGCGCTTAGATGTCGCTTGGCCCAGAGGCGTCGGTCACCGACGAACAGACCCCGCCTACCGCCGACGCGGCCGACCGCCCAGGCGAGCAGGCCATCGCCGGTCGATCGCTGAAGCAGATCGCCTGGCGTCGCCTGAAGAAGGACAAGGTGGCGATCGCCGGTGCGTGCGTCGTCATCTTCCTGATCCTCGTCGCGCTCCTGGCTCCGCTGCTGATCAAGTGGTTCGGCCACCCGATCGACGAGTACCACCAGGACGCGCTCGACCTGCAGACCGGCACCGGTCTGCCCAAGGGCGCCCTCGGTGGCATCAGCTGGGACTACCTGCTGGGTGTCGAGCCGCAGAGCGGCCGCGACATCTTCAGCCGGATCGTCTTCGGCGCGCAGACCACCCTGTCGGTCGCGTTCCTCTCGGCGTTCGTCTCGACCGTCCTCGGCACCGTCTTCGGCCTGGCGGCCGGCTTCCTCGGTGGCTGGGTCGACTCGGTGATCAGCCGGATCATGGACTTCCTGCTGGCCTTCCCCCAGCTGCTGTTCGCGATCGCCCTTCTCTCCGTCCTGCCGGACGAGTTCCTCGGCCTCGGCACCCGATGGTCGCGAGTGTTCGTGCTCGTCGGCGTCATCGGCTTCTTCGGCTGGCCGTACATCGGCCGCATCGTCCGGGGTCAGACACTGTCGCTGCGTGAGCGCGAGTTCGTCGAGGCGTCCCGCAGCATGGGCGCCCGCTCGGGCCGCATCCTGTTCCGCGAGCTGCTGCCCAACCTGGCCGCCCCGATCCTCGTCTACACGACGCTGATCATCCCGACCAACATCCTCACCGAGGCCGCGTTGAGCTTCCTCGGTGTCGGCATCCCGCCGCCGAACCCGTCCTGGGGTGGCATGTTGTCGGACGCGGTGCAGTTCTACCAGGTCGACCCGATGTACATGATCGTTCCGGGTGCAGTCATCTTCATCACCGTGCTCGCCTTCAACCTGTTCGGTGACGGCCTGCGCGACGCACTCGACCCGAAGGCTCGCTGAGCCCTCCGGGGCGCCAGCAACACCGCGGACCGGCCGGGTTCGCTTTCGAGAAGGTAGGAGAACAGGTGGCACGCAAGACAAGGGCGCTGGCGGCGTCAGGCGTCGCCCTCGCGCTCGGGCTGACCACCGCCGCGTGCGGTGGCGGCTCGGACAGCAATAGCAGCAGCAGCGGTAGCTCGAACGGCAAGACGGAGTTCAACGCGGCCGTCACCAGCGTGGTCAACGCCAACACCAAAAAGGGCGGCACGCTGAACCTCTGGTCGTCGCAGGACGCCGACAGCTGGGACCCGGCGCGTGGCTACTACGCGTTCGTCTGGAACCTCAACCGCCTCTACACCCGCAAGCTGGTCGACTACTCGGCCAGCCCGGGCAAGGACGGCCTGAAGCTCCAGCCCGACCTGGCCGAGGCCGAGCCGACCCTCAGCGCGGACAAGACGACCTACACCTTCAAGCTGCGCAGCGGCCTGAAGTGGGACGACGGCGCCCCGATCACGTCGAAGGACGTGAAGTACGGCATCGAGCGCGTCTGGGCGACCGACGTGATCAACGGTGGCCCGTACTACCTGCCGAACGTCCTCGACCAGGGCCAGAACTACCCCGGCCCGTACAAGGACACCGCTCCCGACAAGCTGGGTCTGAAGTCGGTCACCACGCCGGACGACAACACGATCGTCTTCAAGCTGGCCAAGCCGTACTCGGACTTCCTCTACCTGCTGGCCATGCCGGGCTCCGGCCCGGTGCCGCAGAAGCGGGACACCGGCGCCCAGTACGGCCAGAAGCCGGCGGCTTCCGGCCCGTACATGTTCAAGGAGATCCAGCCCGGCAAGAGCGTGTCGTGGGTCCGCAACCCGAACTGGGACCAGGCCACCGACCCGATCCGCAAGGCCCTGCCGGACGCGATCAACCTGACCATCACCACGAACGCCGATGACCTCGACAACCGTCTGCTCTCGGGCACGGCGGACCTCGACGTCGGCCAGACCGGTGTGCAGGCGGCGGCCCGGACCAAGCTGCTCACCGACGCCAACCTGAAGAAGAACGCGGACGCCCCGAACACCGGCTTCCTGCGCTTCGCCGACTTCACGCCGGTCGCCCCGCTGAACAACCCCGACTGCCGCAAGGCCGTCATCTACGCGGCCGACCCGACGTCGATCCAGACCGCTCGCGGTGGCGAGTTCGCCGGTGGCGACATCGGCACCAGCATCCTGCCGCCGAACATCGCCGGCTCGGACGCGAACTACGACCCGTACAACCGCAAGCAGGGCAAGCCGCAGGTCGACAAGGCCAAGGAGGCCCTCGCAGCCTGTGGTCAGCCGAACGGCTTCAGCGTGACGATCGCCGCCCGTAACAACCGGGCCGCCGAGGTCAAGACCGCCGAGGCCCTGCAGGCCTCGCTCAAGGCGGTCGGCATCAACGCGAAGATCGACCAGTACGACGGTGCGCAGGACTCGGCCATCGGTGGTTCGCCGGAGATCGTGAAGAAGCGCGGTTACGGCATCATCATCACCGGTTGGGGTGCGGACTACCCGACGGGCGCCGGCTACATGCAGCCGCTGGCCGACGGCCGGTTCATCACCAAGAACGGTAACTTCAACCGTTCCGAGATCAATGACCCGGCGATCAACAAGCTGTTCGACGACGCGGCCGCCGCGCCCGACGCCGACGCCGCCGCCGCGATCTACAAGCAGATCAACGAGAAGATCATGGAGGGCGCGTACGTGCTGCCGTTCGTGGTCGACAAGGCGCTCAACTACCGCAACCCGCGGCTCACGAACGTCTACGTTCACGAGGCCTTCGGCATGGTCGACTTCCAGGCCCTCGGCACCAACGACGGCAAGTGACGTCGTTCCACCCCTGTAACAACGGGTAATTCGAAGGGTTGGTGAAGGCCGCCCGCGACGGGCGGGCATCGGTTTCCGCGAGGACTCCGGTGCCCGCCCGCCCCTCGGCCGAATGTCGTGCTGTCTTACATCGTTCGTCGCGTGATCAACGCGATCATCACGCTGCTCGTGGTGACCGCGGTCACCTTCGGCATCTTCTTCGCGATTCCGAAGGCCACCGGTAGTGACCCGGCGCTGCTCTATATCGGTAAGCAGTCGGACCCGGCGGCGATCGAGGGCATCCGGCAGAAGATGGGGTTCGACGACCCCATCTACGTGCAGTACGGCAAGTTCATCAAGGGCATCGTGGCCGGCCGGGACTACGCCAACGGGCCCGACGTCACGCACTGCCCGGCGCCCTGCCTCGGTTACTCGTTCGCGACCGACCAGGAAGTCACCCCGCTGCTGCTGGAGGACATCCCGGTCACCCTGTCGCTGGCTCTCGGCGCCGCGATCCTCTGGCTCATCATGGGCATCTCGTTCGGCGTGATCTCGGCGCTGCGAAGAGGCTCGTTCATCGACCGGGCCGCGATGACCACCGCATTAGCGGGCGTCTCGCTACCGGTCTACTTCACCGGTCTGCTCTCCTCGGCGATCTTCGTGTACTGGCTGGGCTGGCTCCCCCAGGGTCAGTACGTGCCGTTCCTGGAGAATCCGGGCGACTGGTTCGTCAACCTGCTGCTGCCGTGGATCACGCTCGCGTTCCTGTTCGCCGCGACGTACGCCCGTCTCACCCGGGCCAACATGTTGGAGACCCTGGGTGAGGACTACGTGCGTACGGCCCGGGCCAAGGGTCTGACCGAACGCGTCGTCATCGGCAAGCACGCGCTCCGGTCGGGTCTGACCCCGATCGTCACCGTCTTCGGCCTGGACCTCGGCGCGCTGCTCGGCGGCGCCGTCCTGACCGAGACGGTCTTCAACCTCCGCGGCCTCGGCTACCAGGCGCTCACCGCGATCCGGCAGAACGACCTGCCGATCATTCTCGGAGTAACGTTGATCGCCGCGTTCTTCATCGTGTTCGCGAACCTGATCGTCGACCTGGTCTACGGCTGGATCGACCCGCGCGTGCGGCTGGCCTGAGGGAGAATCACGTGTCCATCGGCGCCACCAACGCCCGCCCGTTCCTCGAGATCAAGGACCTGCAGGTCCGGTTCGAGACCGACGACGGCATCGTCCAGGCCGTCAGCGGCTCGACGTTCAGCCTCGAGAAGGGCAAGACCCTCGGCATCGTGGGCGAGTCCGGCTCCGGCAAGAGCGTGACCTCGCTGGCCGTCCTGGGTCTGCACCGCACCCGCAGCAACGCCAAGGTCGCCGGCGAGATCTGGCTCGACGACGAGGAACTCGTCACCGCCTCCGACGAGCAGGTCCGCAAGCTGCGCGGCGGCAAGATGGCGATGATCTTCCAGGACCCGCTGAGCGCGATGCACCCGTACTTCACGGTCGGGTCGCAGATCGTCGAGGCGTACCGGGTGCACCACCCCGGGGTGAACAAGAAGGTCGCCCGCGAGCGGGCGATCGACATGCTCGCCCGGGTCGGCATCCCGCAGCCGGAGCGTCGCTTCAACGACTACGCGCACCAGTTCTCCGGCGGTATGCGCCAGCGCGCGATGATCGCGATGGCGCTGGTCAACGACCCGGCCCTGCTGATCGCGGACGAGCCGACGACCGCCCTCGACGTGACCGTCCAGGCGCAGATCCTCGACCTGATCCGTGATCTCCAGGAGGAGTTCGGCTCCGCGGTCATCATGATCACCCACGACCTCGGCGTGGTGGCCGAGCTGGCCGACGACGTCCTCGTGATGTACGGCGGCAAGGTGATCGAGAAGGGCCCGGCGGTCGACGTCTTCCGGCAGCCCCAACATCCGTACACCTGGGGTCTGCTCGGCTCCATGCCACGTCTCGACCGTGACGTGCGGGACCGGCTGAACCCCGTCAAGGGCTCGCCGCCGAGCCTGATCAACCTGCCGTCCGGCTGCGCCTTCCACCCGCGCTGCCCGTACGCGGGACGCAACGGCAACCGGTCCTTCACCGAGGTGCCGGAGCTGCGCGGGGATATCCACCAGGTCGCCTGCCACCTGCCGGCGGAAGATCGCACGAAGATCTTCCAGCAGGAAGTGCTACCCAATCTCTGAGCATGGAGTGAGTTGAGATGAGCGAGAACCTGCTCGAGGTGAAGGGGCTGGAGAAGCACTTCCCGATCACGAAGGGCCTGTTCAAGCGCCAGGTCGGCGCCGTGCGGGCGGTCGACGGCATCGACATCGAGGTCAGGTCCGGCGAGACGCTGGGCCTGGTCGGCGAGTCCGGCTGCGGCAAGTCGACCACGGGACGGCTCTTCACCCGGATCCTGGAACCGACCGGTGGCACCATCACCTTCGAGGGTGAGGACATCAGCCACAAGTCGGTCACCCAGCTGCGCCCGCTGCGCCGCGACGTTCAGATGATCTTCCAGGACCCGTACTCGTCGCTGAACCCGCGGCACACGGTGGGCTCGATCATCTCGGCCCCGCTGCAGATCCAGAACATCCCGACCCCGCAGGGCCTGAAGAAGGCCGTGCAGGAGCTGCTGGAGCTCGTCGGCCTCAACCCGGAGCACTACAACCGGTACCCGCACGAGTTCTCCGGCGGTCAGCGCCAGCGCATCGGCATCGCCCGGGCGCTCGCCCTGCGGCCCAAGCTGATCATCGCCGACGAGCCGGTCTCGGCCCTCGACGTGTCGATCCAGGCCCAGGTGGTCAACCTGCTGGACGACCTGCAGCGCGAGTTCGACCTGACGTACGTCTTCATCGCCCACGACCTGTCCGTGGTGCGCCACATCTCGGACCGTGTGGCCGTCATGTACCTCGGCAAGGTCGTCGAGGTGGCCGAGCGGGACGACCTCTACAAGAACCCGCGCCACCCGTACACGGTGGCCCTGATGTCCGCGGTGCCGGTGCCCGACCCGGTCCGGCGTGACCGGGCGCAGCGCGACCGGGTGCTGCTCACCGGCGACGTGCCGAGCCCGATCAACCCGCCGTCGGGTTGCCGGTTCCGGACCAGGTGCTGGAAGGCGCAGGACATCTGCGCCACGGAGGAGCCGCCGCTGGTCACGCGGCTCGACGACCCGGCCAGCCACCTGACCGCCTGCCACTTCCCGGTGGTCGAGGACGAGGCCGTCGCCGGTCGCCGTCCGGCGACGACCAACGCCTGACCAGCTGTACGCAGAAAGGGCCGTTCCCGCGCGGGAACGGCCCTTTCTCGTCGGGTGCTAGTAGTACTCGACCTTCTCGCAGTTGGTCATCGCGTCGCCGGTGTCCACGGAGCAGTAGTCGTTGACTCCCGCGCCGCCGTCGATGTGGTCGTCCTTCTTGGCGTCAGCGGCGTAGAGCTTGTCGTCGCCGGCCTCGCCGTAGAAGGTGTCCACCCCGAGGTAGCCCCGGATCACGTCGTTGCCGGCCCCACCGCGCACGGTGTTGTTGCCGCGGCCGGCGTCGATGTCGTTGGCGGCCGCGTTGCCGGTGATCCGGTCGTTGCCGTCACCGCCGAACACGTCCTCCACGTCGGCCGCCACGGTGTCCTTCTCGCCGGCCTGCCCGTCGTCGCCGGCCGAGCCGTCGAGGTCGACGGTGACCGGCTTCTTGTAGGCGGCATAGCTGACGTAGTCGCGCCCCGGGCCGCCGATCAGGGTGTCGGCCACCGGAGTGTTGTGGTCCGGGTCGTCCCCGAAGAGCGCGTCGTTACCGGCGGCGCCGTTGAGGTAGTCGCGGCCCGCGCCCCCGAGGAGGACGTCGTTGCCACCGCCACCGGCGATGACGTCGTTGCCGGGCCCGCCGTACAGCCACTCGTTGCGGGCCGTGCCGAGCAGCCGGTCGTTGCCGGAGCCGCCCTTGATGTACTCGACCGAGGCGCCGATCGTGTCCCGCTCGCCCGCCTGGCCGTCGTCGCCCTTGACCGCGTCGGCGTCGGCGACGATCGGCTTGGTGCTGGACTCGTAGCTCACCGCGTCCATGCCGGCGCCGCCGATCCAGGAGTCGGCGTCGGCGCCCGAGGGCGCCCATTCCTGCGTGAGCTCGTCGTCGCCGTTGCCGCCGTCGATGATGTCGTTGCCCAGGTCGGCGGTGACCAGGTCGTTGCCGTCGCCGGCGTAGACGCGGTCGTTGCCGGTGCCGTCGTCTAGGACGTCGAAGCCGGCGCCGCCGTACAGCGTGTCGGCTCCCTCGTGGCTGAAGACACTGTCGTTGCCGTCGCCGCCGGAGAGCGCGTCGTTGCCGTCGTTCCCCTCGAGCTGGTCGTTGCCGCCCTGACCCCAGACCGCGTCGTTGCCGTCCTCGCCGACCAGGAGATCGGGCCGGGAGCCGCCGGTGAGCCGGTCGGCCCCCGCGCCGCCCCGAGCCGTGATGGCGACGTCGGTGCGGTTGACGACGGTGTCGTTCTTGGGCCCGAGGTAGACCCGCAGCCGGGTCGGGTCGGCCTTGAGCGCGCACCGGACCTTGGTGCCGTCGACCTTGGCGCAGCCGGCCCCGGCGGTGATCCCGACGACGTCGTCGACCGTGATCGTCCGGCCGGAGCGGGTGATCACCGCGTTGTGGGCCCGGCTCGAGGAGTCGACCAGCGCGACGATCGACCTGTCGATCACCGAGACGGTCCCGGTGGCCGCCGCGTCGGCCGGCAGCGCCACCACCCCGGCCGCGGCCACGGCCGCCCCGCCGAACACCGTGGCCACGATGCGCTTGGACTTCCTGGTCAGCTTCACGCCGCCTCACATCCCACCAGGGTGTCGCCGGTCCCGCGCTCGCACTGGTCGGTGCCGGCGCCGCCGTTGACGTTGTCGCGGCCCGGGCCGCCGATCAGGAGGTCGTTGCCGGCCACGCCGGTGAGCACGTCGTTGCCTTCCTCGCCGTAGAGGTAGTCGGCCCGGGCGGTGCCGATCAGCCGGTCGTTGCCGCGGCCGCCCATGATGGCCTCGACCGAGGCGCCGATGGTGTCGCGTTCGCCCGGCACGCCGTCGTCGCCCCGGACGGCGTCGGCGTCGGCCGTCACCGGCTTGACCCGGAAGACGTACGAGACCGTGTCGAGCCCGGCGCCCCCGACGAAGGAGTCGGCGTCGGCGCGGTCCGGGTCGTCGTTCTGCGAGAAGTGGTCGTTGCCGGCGCCGCCGTCCTCGATGTCGTTGCCGACGAAGCCGTTGAGCTCGTCGTCGCCGTTGCCGCCGTACAGGCGGTCGCTGCCCCAGCCGCCGACGAGCACGTCGTTGCCGTCGCCGCCGGAGAGGGCATTGGCGCCGTCGGGGTCGCTGAGGTCGTCGTTGCCGCCCAGCCCCCAGATCGCGTCCGAACCGGCGTTGCCGTCGATGATGTCGCGCTTGGGGCCACCGGTGATCCGGTCGTTGCCGGCGCCGCCGTCGGCGGTCATCGACAGGTCGGTCCGGTTGACCAGGACGTCGTTGTAGCCGCCGAGGACGATCCGGAGCCAGGTCGGATTGACCTTCAGGGTGCAGCGGGCCTTGGTCCGGTCGCCGCTGACCGCGGCGCAGCCCTTGCCCGCCTTGACCGGCACGGAGTCGTCGACGGTGATCGTGCGGCCGGAGCGGGTGATGCTGACGTTGTGCCGGGCCGTGCCGACCGCCGCCACGTAGGCCACGATGGTCGATCGCTCGACGGCGACCGTGCCGACCGCGGCGGCCTGGGCCGGCGTCGCCACGGCGCCGGCGATGAGGGTGGCGGCCACGGGCAGAACGAGCCGGGCCGGCCAGGGGGAGCGATGCATGGGCACCTCGGGGATGAGGGAAGAGGGGGAGAGAGGGAAAGAGGGCGACCCCGGAACGGGGCCGCCCTCTTTCGGGAAGAACTCTCAGCGTCAGCTGAGCGCCTTCTCCTTGGCCCGGACCGCCTCGGCGTCGAACGACGCCCGGCCGTTGGTGGCCTTGGCCGAGAGGTCGCTGGAGAGCTGCTCGCAGCTGATGAACGTGTCGTTGTCGTAGTCCTGCAGGCAGGAGTCGATGCCGGCGGCACCGTTGAGGGTGTCGCGGCCCTCCTCGCCGGCCAGGAAGTCGTTGCCCGCACCGGCGCCGATCACGTCGTTGCCGGGGCCGCCGAGCAGGTAGTCGACGCGGGACGAGCCGACCAGCACGTCGTTGCCGGCGCCGCCGAGGATGGCCTCGATCGTGCCGCTGATGGTGTCCTTCTCGCCGGCCGCGCCGTCGTCGCCCGCGACGCCGTCGGCGTCGGCCCGGATGGCCTTGGTGCGGTAGACGATGCTGTAGTCGACCGCGTCGAGACCGGCGCCGCCGACCAGGACGTCGGCGTCGGTGCCGGCCGCGTACTGCAGGAGCTGCAGGAACGTGTCGTCACCGCCGTCGCCCTGCTCGCTGTCCTTACCGGCCTGGCCGGCGATGATGTCGTCGCCGTTGCCGCCGAGCAGGCGGTCGTTGCCGTTGGCGCCGTCGAGGACGTCGTCACCGTCGCCACCGGCGATGGCGTCGTTGCCGTTGCCGCCGACGAGGTTGTCGGCGCCGCCCTGGCCCCAGATGGCGTCGTTGCCGTCGTTGCCCTGCAGGCTGTCGGCCTTCGAGCCGCCGTAGATCCGGTCGTTGCCGGTGCCGCCGGCGACCGTGACCGCGACGTCGGTCTTGTTGAGGAACGAGTCGTTGCCGTCGAGCAGGCTGACCACGATCCGGCCCGGCGCGACCTTCAGCGCGCAGCGGATCTTGGTCTTGTCGCCGCTGACCGCGCCGCAGCCCGAGCCCGCCTTGATGGCGGTCGTGGTGTCGTCGACGACGATCGTGTTGCCGGACCGGGTCACGATGACCTGGTTGGTCCGCTTCGCGGCGGCGGTGTAGGTGACGCGGTTACCGGAGACCGAGACGATGCCGCCCGTCGCCGCTTCGGCCGGCATGGCCAGCCAGGCAACCCCCGAGACGCCGACGGCGCCGACGACAGCGATCGCCACGCGCGCAGGCTTCTTGCCGATCTTCATTACTGCTCCTTTTCGCAGTACGCAAAGTCGAGGCCGTCGCGCGAGCTTCTCCGGATAGAAGAGTGTTCGCGTTGCGAGGCTCCAGGAGCATAGGACGGTACGGACCCGTTCTGCTGCCCCGTACCGGCTATGAAGATCAGCCTTCCGGACGATTTAGGATGCCCGATACGACGATGTGGAGGGCCTCGGCGTCCGCCGGGTCCTTCAGGGTCGCCTTGGCGCCGGTGACCGTGTACCACTCGTCGGCGTCCTTGTACTGCACCCGGACGACCGCGTCGGGGCCGGTGAGCTCGGTGCGCAGGGTCAGGTCGCCGGTCACGACGCCGACCTCGTCGGTCATCACCCCACCCGGCCCGGCCACGATGTCTGTCGTGGGCACGGCCGGGGCCGCCGTCTCGGACGGGGGCGTGGGCTCGGGCTCGGTCATCAGCACTTCTCCAACATGTCGGCCAGCGCGGACTTCTCCTTGTCGGTGACCGTGAGTTTCCACGTGGTCTTCACCGCAATCCAGTCCTGCGCATATTCGCACCAATGCCCCGTATCAGTGGGCTTCCAGGTCGACGGGTCCTGGTCGCCCTTCGACCGGTTCGAGCCGGCCGAGACCGCGATCAGCTGCGGGTGGTCCAGGTCGTTGGCGAAGTCGCCGCGCTTGTCGGTGGTCCACTTCGAGGCGCCGGACCGCCAGGCGTTGGCCAGCGGCACCATGTGATCGATGTCGACCTTGGTCGGGGAGTTGAGCACCTTGCCGTCGTAAAGGCTGGTCCAGGTGCCGGCGACGACGTTGCAGCCGGAGAACTTGACGTTCTTGCCGTCGCGCTTGAGCACCGAGTCCCGTACGTCGCAGTTCGAGCCGGTGTCGCGCCAGTGCGGGAACTTCTCGCGGCTGTAGCCGGCCATCGAGCCGGCCTTGGCCTCGGTCAGCTTGGCGAGCTGAGCGGAGGCGTTCTTGGCGTCCTTGGTGGAGGCCGGTGGCGCCGTCGTCCCGCCGGGATCGACGGAGACGGGCTCACAGGCGGTCAGGGCGAGCAGGGCGGCGGCGAGGGCAAGCGGGATACGAGGGGACACATCCCTCAGCGTAAAAGCGCGGCGCCTCCTCCGCTCGGGCAAGATCACCCGATGGGAGGAGACGCCGCGGGAAAATCACCGAGCGCGGTTGATCGCGCTGTTCACGGCCTTGATGGAGGCGCTGACGATGTTCTCGTCGATGCCGACGCCCCAGATCGTACGGTCGCCCACCTCGACCTCGACGTAGGCCGCGGCCTGGGCGTCGCCACCCGAGGTCAGCGCGTGCTCCTGGTAGTCCAGGACCCGGGCCTTGATGCCCAGTGGCTCGATGGCCTGCACGAAGGCGTCGATCGGGCCGTTGCCGACACCGACCAGCGGCCGCCGCTGGCCCCGGTGGAAGACCTCGACGTCGACCTCGACCTTGCCGTCCACCGTCGACGTGCCGAAGTCGACGACCTTGAAGGCGGAGCCCAGCTGGTGCTCGACCAGGTACTCGCCGGCGAAGATGTCCCACATCTGCTGCACGCCGACCTCGCCGCCCTCCTCGTCGGTGTGCTGCTGCACCACGCCGGAGAACTCGATCTGCAGCCGTCGCGGCAGGTCGAGCTTGTGCTCCTCCTTCATGATGTACGCCACGCCGCCCTTGCCGGACTGCGAGTTGACCCGGATGACCGCCTCGTAGCTGCGGCCCAGGTCCTTGGGATCGATCGGCAGGTACGGAACGGCCCAGGTGAACTTGTCGATCTCGACGCCGGCCGCGTCGGCGTCGGCCTGCAGGGCGGCGAAACCCTTCTTGATCGCATCCTGGTGGGAGCCGGAGAACGCGGTGTAGACCAGGTCGCCCACGTACGGGTGGCGCTCGTGCACCGGCAGCTGGTTGCAGTACTCGACGGCGCGCTTGATCTCGTCGATGTCCGAAAAGTCGATCATCGGGTCGAGGCCCTGGGAGAAGATGTTCAGCCCCAGGGTGACCAGGTCGACGTTGCCGGTGCGCTCGCCGTTGCCGAACAGGCAGCCCTCGATGCGGTCGGCCCCGGCCAGCAGGCCCAGCTCGGCCGCGGCGACCGCGGTGCCGCGGTCGTTGTGCGGGTGCAGCGACAGCACCACCGACTCGCGCCGGGGCAGGTTGCGGTGCATCCACTCGATCGAGTCGGCGTAGACGTTGGGGGTGGCCATCTCGACCGTGGCCGGCAGGTTGATGATCAGCGGCCGGTCCGGCGTGGGGTCGATCACGTCGATGACCGCCGAGCAGATCTCCAGCGCGTACTCCAGCTCGGTGCCCGTGTAGGACTCCGGCGAGTACTCGTAGAAGATCTCGGTGTCCGGGGTGTGGATCTCGGCGTATTTCTGGCACAGCCGCGCGCCGGTGGTGGCGATGTCGGTGATGCCGTCCTTGTCCAGGCCGAAGACGACGCGGCGCTGCAGCGTGGACGTCGAGTTGTAGAAGTGCACGATCGCGCGCTTGGCCCCGCGGATCGACTCGAACGTACGGTCGATCAGGTGCTCCCGGCACTGCACCAGGACCTGGATGGTGACGTCGTCGGGGATCAGATCCTGCTCGATGAGCTGCCGGACGAAGTCGTAGTCGGTCTGGCTGGCGGCCGGGAAGCCGACCTCGATCTCCTTGTAGCCCATCTGCACGAGCAGCATGAACATGCGCCGCTTGCGCTCGGGGGACATCGGATCGATCAGGGCCTGATTGCCGTCGCGCAGGTCGACCGCGCACCAGCGGGGGGCCGCCTCGACGTGCTTGGTGGGCCATTGCCGGTCGGGCAGGTCGACGGCGAACTGCTTCTCGTACGGCACGTAGCGCTCGAACGGCATCTTGCTGGCACGCTGCGACGCGAAGGGGGAAGTGGACATGTGGAACTGCTCCTAAGAGGGCGAGGCGAGAAGGCGGCGCGCGTCAACTCCGCGACGAGGTGCCGGCCTGGGATGGGGCCTCGTCGCGGCAGCGAAGAAGAAGGAATGCCTGCCACATGTCGGTTGCGACGTTACGCGCTCGGCCCAGAGGTGGCCAGCAAGACGCCCGGATCGTGGGAAGTCAGGCGGACGGGGCCAGGGAGGGCTGAACGACCGGGGGCGGCGCGTCCTGGCCCATCGGCGGGCCGCCGACCACGGCGCCCGGCAACTGCACGGTGGCCGGGCCGGTCGACTCGCTGACCATCTTGAGCACGCCGAAGCTGACCCGGGCCGCGGTCAGCACGCCGTCGGTGGAGTAGCAGTAGATGCCGATGTCGACCGGGTCGGCCAGTGACGCCGCGGTCGAGTCGACCGAGAAGCAGTCGCCCTTCGCGCCGGCCAGCGGCTGCACCTCGGCCACCGCGATCGCCGCCTGGCGGTCGGTGAAGACGCTGAGCCACTGCCGGAAGAGCCGCTGCACCTGCAGGTCGTACTCCTTGGGCACGCGCTTGCCCGCCTCGGCCAGCTTGACGCAGGTCGGCGTGATCGGGTTGGTCGCCGAGGAGATGCTGCACTGGTAGACGCCGGTGGCGATGGAGACGAGCGACACGTCGGCCGTGCCGCCCAGCGCGCCGCCGCCGACGTCGACCTTCCAAGTGCCGTCGGCGCCGACCGTGGCCACCACGTTGCGCACCTTGCCACCGCCCTCGTCGAGCGAGTAGAGCGCGGCGTACGCCTTGTCCATGGCCGCGGCGGCCCGCCCGGCCAGCTCGGCCCGGCCGTCGGTGGAGGCGGCGGTCGCCGCCGGGGCCGAGGCCGATCGGGTGGGCGGCGTGGTCGTGCCGCCCGCGGCGTCACCGCACGCGCCGGCGGCCGCCACGAGCAGGACGGCGGCGGACAGAGGCATCAAGCGAGGGCGCACCGAGACATTCTCGCCTCCAACGGCCGTATCGCTCTTCTCGCACGTCGGCGTGTCGTGCGTGTCCCGGGACGCGGCCCGCCGGAATCTGGGATCGCCTGTCGGCCGTCAAGGCGGTCACGGCTACTGTGGTGGCGACTTCTACTGGAGGAATGGATCGCCGTGGCACTGGTGGTGCAGAAGTACGGGGGCTCGTCCGTCGCGACCGCCGAGCGGATCAAACGGGTCGCCGAGCGGATCGTCGCCGCCCGCAAGGCCGGTGACGACGTCGTCGTCGTGGTCTCCGCGATGGGTGACACCACCGACGAGCTGATGGACCTGGCCAACCAGGTCAGCCCGCTGCCCCCGGGCCGCGAGCTCGACATGCTGCTCACCTCGGGCGAGCGCATCTCGATGGCGCTGCTGGCGATGGCCATCCACAACCTGGGCTACGAGGCCCGGTCCTACACCGGCTCGCAGGCCGGCGTGCTGACCACCTCGACCCACGGCAAGGCCCGGATCATCGACGTCACCCCGGGCCGGCTGCGCACCGCGCTCGACGAGGGCGCGATCGCCATCGTGGCCGGCTTCCAGGGCGTCTCGCAGGACACGAAGGACATCACCACGCTGGGCCGCGGCGGCTCCGACACGACCGCGGTGGCGCTGGCCGCCGCGCTGCACGCCGACGTCTGCGAGATCTACACCGACGTCGACGGCGTCTTCACCGCCGACCCCCGCATCGTGCCGGACGCCCAGCACATCAAGCAGATCACGTACGAGGAGATGCTCGAGCTCGCCGCGGGTGGGGCGAAGGTGCTGATGTTGCGATGCGTCGAGTACGCGCGCCGCTTCAAGGTGCCCATCCACGTACGCTCGTCGTATTCCCACAAGCCCGGCACCATGGTCACCGGATCGATGGAGGACCCTTCCGTGGAACAAGCGCTCATCACCGGGGTCGCGCACGACCGGAGCGAAGCCAAGATCACGATCGTGGGAGTGCCGGACGAGCCCGGCTCGGCCGGCCGGATCTTCGAGACGGTGGCCCAGGCTGAGATCAACATCGACATGATCGTGCAGAACATCTCGACCGAGGGCACCGGGCGCACCGACATCTCCTTCACCCTGCCGAAGGCGGACGGCCCGACCGCGATGGCCGCCCTCGACAAGATCAAGGATCAGATCAAGTTCAAGAGCCTGCTCTTCGACGACCACGTCGGCAAGGTCTCGCTGATCGGCGCCGGCATGCGCTCGCACCCGGGCGTGGCGGCCTCCTTCTTCGCCTGCATCGGCGAGGCCGGGGTCAACATCGAGATGATCTCCACCTCGGAGATCCGGGTCTCCGTGGTCTGCCGCGACAGCGACCTCGACACCGCGGTCCGCGCCGTGCACGACCAGTTCGAGCTGGGCGGCGGCGAGACGGCAGTGGTCTACGCGGGCACCGGCCGGTAGCGGCCCGGGCCATGGCGCAGCCCACGCTCGCCGTCGTCGGAGCCACCGGCTCCGTCGGGACGGTCATGCTCGAGCTGCTCTCCTCCCGGCGCAACGTCTGGGGCGAGATCCGGCTGATCGCCTCGCCGCGATCGGCCGGCAAGCAGCTGAGCTGTCGCGGAGAGCAGCTCACGGTGGCCGAGCTGACGCCCGAAGCGTTCGACGGCGTCGACGTCGCGATGTTCGACGTGCCCGACGACGTGTCGCTCGAGTGGGCGCCGATCGTGGCCGAGCGCGGCGTGACCGTGGTCGACAACTCGGCCGCGTTCCGGATGGCGCCCGACGTCCCGCTCGTGGTGCCCGAGGTCAACCCGGAGGCGCTGCGCCACCGCCCGCGCAACATCGTGGCCAACGCCAACTGCACGGTGATGGCCATGATCATGGCGATCGCCCCGCTGCACCGCGAGTACGGCCTGCGCGAGCTCGTCCTCGCCTCCTACCAGGCGGCCTCGGGCGCGGGCCAGTTCGGCGTGGACACCCTGCACGACCAGCTCAGCAAGGTCGCCGGCGATCGGCTGCTGGGATCGCGGCCGGGCAACGTGCGCCAGGCCGTGGGCGATGATCTGGGCCCGTTCCCGGCGCCGCTGGCGCTCAACGTGGTGCCCTGGTCGGGCGCGTTCGAGCCGCTCGGCTGGTCCTCCGAGGAGCTCAAGCTCCGCAACGAGTCCCGCAAGATCCTGGAGCTGCCGGCGCTGAAGGTCTCGGCCACCTGCGTGCGCGTCCCGGTGGTCACCGGGCACTCGATCGCGGTGCACGCCGTCTTCGGCTCCGAGGTCGACGCCGAGGGGGCCCGGCAGACGTTGCGCAACGCGCCCGGGGTGATCCTGGTCGACGACCCGGAGGCCGGCGAGTTCCCGATGCCGATCGACGCGGTCGGCACCGACCCGTCCTGGGTCGGCCGCATCCGCCGGGCCATGGACGATCCGCGGGCCCTCGACCTCTTCGTCACCGGCGACAACCGGCGCAAGGGGGCCGCCCTCAACACCGTGCAGGTCGCCGAGATGCTGGCCGCCGAGCTCAGCAAGTAAGCCCGGCGGCCGCCGGGGTCTACGCCGCGGCTTCCAGGTCGGCCCGGGTCAGCAGCGCCCGCAGCGTGATGCCGTCGGCCGCCAGCGCCTCGGTGCCGCCCTCCTGCCGGTCGATCACGCAGAGCGCGTGGTCGACGTGGGCCCCCAGCTTGCGCAGGTCGTTCGTCGAGATGACGACCTGGCCGCCCGAGGTCACCACGTCCTCGACCACCAGCACCCGGCGGCCCGCCACCTCGGCGCCCTCGGCCAGCCGCGCGGTTCCGTACTGCTTGGCCTGCTTGCGGACGAAGGCGGTGGGCAGGTTGGCGTGCCGGGCGACCGCGGTCACCACGGCGATGCCGCCCATCTCGAGGCCGGCCAGCACCTCGGTGCCCTCGGGGATCAGCACGGCCATCTGCTCGGCCAGCTTGTCGAGCAGCACCGGGTCGGCCTCGAACTGGTACTTGTCGAAGTACTCGTTCGCCACCCGGCCCGAGCGCAGAACGAACTCGCCGGTCAGCCGGCTCACGGCGCGGACCTGCCGCGCAAGATCAGAGTCAGTCACAGCTGTCTAGCCTGTCAGGCCGTCCGGGGACGGACGACAGCACCCCACAAGCAACCACTCAGCAACCGACAAATCGTGCCGATCAGAGGATCATGCAGATCAACCCGCACCGCTGGTTCGGCGTGGGCCAGAGCGGCACGCCCGACTCCGCCCGGGCGGGGGCCGAGGCGGCTCACGCGGCCGTCGGAGGTCGTCCGCCCAAGGCGGTCTTCGTCTTCGCCTCGGTGAGCCACGATCTGCCGGCCCTGCTGGCCGCCGTGCGGGCCGAGGCGGGGCCGGACGCGGAGATCGTCGGCTGCACCACCATGGGCGAGCTGGGCAGCGCCGGGGTGACCGACGGCGGCGTGTCGGTGGCGGCCCTCGGTGGCGACGGCTTCACCGTGCGGGTGAAGGTGGCGCCGATCAACCAGTCCGATCCCCGGGCCGCCGGCGCCGCCGCGGCCGACGCGGTGCACGGCCTGCACGACGACAACCAGGTGCTGATCCTGCTCTGCGAGGGCCTGTCCGGGCGCCCGCACGAGATCGTCCGCGGCGCCTATTCGGCCCTCGGGGCGACGATCCCGCTGGTCGGCGGTTTCTCGGCCGACGACCGCCGTTTCCGGCAGACGTTCCAGTTCTACGGCGACGAGGTGCTCAGCAACGCCGTGATCGGTGTCGGGCTCGGCTCGGACGGGCCGATCGGCATCGGTGTCGCCCACGGCTGGCGGCGGACCGAGCCGCCGATGGTGGTCACCAAGAGCCACGGCCCGCACGTCTACCAGCTCGACGACCAGCCGGCCCTGGACGTGCTTCTGCGCCGCAACAACTTCGACGGCTCGGCCGAGGAGTTCTTCGACCGCGGGCGCCAGCTGCAGCCGCTCGGGCTCTCCCGGCGCAGCGGCGAGGACATCCGGGTGATCCACGCCGGGGACGACGCCGAGCGCTCGGTCTGGGGCACGGCCGACGTCCCGCAGGGGGCCCTGGTCTGGCTCATGGAAGGCGACCGCCAAGCGCTGCTGGACGGGGCCACCCAGTCGTGCGCCGAGGCGGTGGCCCGGCTCGAGCCGCTGCCGCCGCTCGGCGTGCTCGCCTTCGACTGCGGCGGCCGGCGGGCCGGTCTGATCGAGGGCGGCCTCGACGCCGAGATGCGGGCGATGCACGCGGCCCTCGGCGACGCCCCGTACGCCGGTCTCTACACGCTCGGCGAGATCGCCCGGGTCCGCGGCGCGCTCGGCATGCACCACCTGACCCTCGTCACCCTCGCCCTGGCCTGAGCCATGCCGTCCTGGTCGACACATCTGCTCACCGAGTACTTCACCGCGGTCAACGCGGCCGAGGACGAGCGGTCGGCCATCGCCGGCGCGGTCGAGCGGGCCGCCGAGATGGTCGACGCCGAGGTCGGCGCGGTCGTTCGCGACGGGCGCGTGCACGGGGCGTACGGCTTCGGACCGGTCGTGCCGGAACCGGAGGTCCTGGAGGTCGCCGCCGGTCAGCCCCTGCTTCTCGTGCCGAACGTGGGTGAGCTGCACGCGGTGGCCAACCCGCTCGGCGACCAGGCCGGCGAGGCGCTGGTGGTGGCCCGGCTGGCCGAGCCGTTCGCGCCCGAGGAGCGGCAGATGCTGCAGGGCATGGGCCAGGTGCTCGGCCTGGCCCTGCGCAGCATCCGCGTGCTGGCCGCCGAGCGGCACCTGCGAGCCGAGAAGGAGCGGCAGGCGACCTCGGCCCAGACCCGTCAGCGGCTGGTGGAGACGCTGCTGACGATCCAGCGGGCGATCTCGGCCCGGCGGCCCCTGCCGGAGATCCTGGACGCGGTCACCGGCGGCGCCTCGAGCCTGCTCGGCGGGACGACGGTGGCGTTGATGCTGGCCGAGGGCGGCGCCGAACGCCGGCTGACCGTCGCCTCGACCTCGGGCGGCGGCTGCGTGCCCCCGGAGAGCATGGCCCGGGCCGCGATGGCGGGAGGGTCCGTGCTCGTACGGATCGACGCGCGCGGCGTCATGATGGCCGCCCCCGTCCGGGTCACCGGCGAGATGGCCGGCTGCCTGGTGGCCCTGCTGGCCGGTGCGGCCGCCGAGGACACCGAGCGCCGCGACCAGCTGGCCGCCTTCGCCCAGCAGGTGAGTCTGGCCCTGACCGACGCCCGCACGGTCGAGGCGGTCCGCGAGGCCCACCACGACCCGGTCACCGGGCTGCCCAACCGGGCGCTGTTCCTGACCATCCTCAGCCGCGTGCTCGCCTCGCGGGCCACCGTCGAGGATCCGACCAGCGTGCTCTTCGTCGACCTGGACCGGTTCAAGGCGGTCAACGACAGCCTCGGCCACGACGCCGGCGATCAGCTGCTGGCCCAGGTGGCCCGGCGGCTGAAGGGCTGCGTGCGGGCCAGCGACACCATCGCCCGGCTCGGCGGCGACGAGTTCGCGGCCCTGCTGCACGACTCCTCGGCCGAGGCGGCCACGCTGATCGGCGAGCGGATCGTGGCCGCCGTCAAGGAGCCGTTCCGGGTGGCCGGCCGCGAGATCTTCATCGGGGCCAGCGTCGGCGTGGCGGTCTCGCGGGAACCGGACCAGAAGCCCGAGGAGCTGCTGCACCACGCGGACGTGGCGATGTACCGGGCCAAGAAGGACGGGCCGGGGCGGGTGCTGGCCTACCAGCCGTACATGCACGCCGAGGCCCTCGACCACCTCAGCCTCCGCGGCGACCTGCAGCGGGCGCTGCGCGAGGGCGAGTTCCGCGTGCAGTACCAGCCGCTGATCCGGCTCGCCGACGGCAAACCGGTCGGCGTGGAGACGCTGATCCGCTGGTTCAGCCCGACCCGCGGGTTCGTCTCGCCGGTCGACTTCATCCCCATCGCCGAGGAGTTCGGCCTGATCGTCGACATCGGCCAGTGGGTCCTGGAGACCAGCGCGGCCCAGGTCGCCCGGTGGCGGCGCGACTTCCCCGAGCTGGGGCTGAACGTCAACGTTTCGGGCCATCAGCTCGTCCACCCGCGCTTCGCCGACAACGTGATGCGGGCGCTGGCCATCGCCGGGCTGCCCTCGAGCGCGGTGACGCTCGAACTCACCGAGTCGGTGCTGATGAGCGAGCCCGACCTCGGCAAGGCGGCGCTGCATCAATTGCGCGGGCTCGGCGTGCAGCTGTCCATCGACGACTTCGGCACCGGCTATTCCTCGCTGGCCTATCTCCGCGAGCTGCCGGTGGACGAGCTCAAAATCGACCGGGCCTTCATCGCGCGGGCCGAACTCACCGGGGAGGATCTGGCCCTCGTCCGCACGATCGTGGACCTTGCGCAGATTCTGGGGCTTCGGGTAGTCGCCGAGGGCATTGAGAACGCGGCCCAGCTCGCCGCGCTCAGGCGGCTGGGCTGCGGATATGGACAGGGATACCACCTGTGCCGGCCGACCGACGCGGCCGAAGTGCCGGCAAAACTGCTGAGCGCATCGATCGCCGTACTGGGTTGATCTTCACCCGTTGGCGTACTTGATCACCGCTCTACCGCATGCGGGATCCTTGAGAGGTACTTTTCGCTTAATTAGGACATAAACCCCGGAAGGAAAATAACGGTGACACCCTTCGCGTTGCTATTCCTGCTTGCCCTCGCCGGCTCCACGTGCTTCGCCCTCGGCCGAGCCCTCGGCCGCGGCGAGCGTTACGAGAAGGGCTACCGCGAGGGGTTCCGCGACGGCGAGACCGGCTCGCTGGCCCGCGCCGCCCGGCTCATCCAGCTCAACGACCGCCCGGCCATCGCCCCCGCCATCGAATCGATGCTCGGACCCTACGCCGTGCCCCAGCAGCAGCTCCCCGGCCGCAGCGTCGGCCCCGCCGTCACCGCGGTCCCGGTGCGCCCGCAGCTCGCGCTCTGAAGACCGGGGGTGCGTGCCCCGTTTCGCGTCAGAGCAGCCGCAACGCCGCGCTGGCCGCGAAGCCGAGCACGGTGCCCACGATGGCGACGATGAGGCCCAGCCTGCCGAGCCGCTCACCCCGGCGCAGGGCCACCGCTCCGAAGATCACCCCCAGCGCCCCGAGCAGCGGAACCAGGAGGAAGGCCACGCCGGCCAGCACAAACGCGGCGATACTGAGGTTGTTGCCCACCGCCCGCGGCGCCATCGGCAGCGCCCCATAGGGCAGATTCTGCGGCACCCCATACGGCGGAACCGCGGCGTTCACATACGGCTGCCCCTGGTAGGCGGGCGGATACCCGCCAACCGGCTCCGAGCCCGGCGGCGGATATCCGTGGGCGGGGGCCTGGCCGTAGTCGTAGCCCGCCGGGTTGGGCGAGCTGTACCCCGCGGTCGGGCCGGGTGCGGCCCAGCCGGCCTGCGGTGCGGCGGCCGGTCGGCCACAGGTGGCGCAGTAGCCGTTCGGCCGGACGGCCGTCGAGCCACAGCTGGCGCAGGTCATCGACTTCTTCTCCCGGGGGTCGGCGTCACCCCCGGAGCGATCGGCCCGGCACCCGCCGACCTGAGGCCTATTCGTCGCGTTCGCCGCTCCGCAGACTGACCAGCGCGGGCCTGTGGGCCCGGATCCAGGCCTCGATGTCGGCCACCTTCCACACCCGCCCCTGCGCGAGATGGTCATACGGTTTCGGCCAGTCCTTCCGCAGCGCCAGCTGATAGACCCGCTGCCGGGTCAGCCCACCGAGCCGCGCCCGAATCTCCGTGACACCCATCAAACGTCGCCTAGTCATGAGAACACTTTACAAACGACTACCAGCGATGTCACCCCCGGGCAAGTGCCAATCAGTTCGGTCTTTCGAGCGGGGCCGGAGTGAGCAACAGCACTCGCCGGATGCGGGACGGGCCCCCACCCGCGGCGCCCGGTGGGGCGCTGGCGGTTGGGGGCCCGTACGACGCGTACGTCTGGGTCTCAGCCGAGCTGGCGGCGGACCTCGGCCGCCACCCGGCCGCCCTCGGCGCGGCCGGCGACGGCGGCCTGCGCGGCCTTCATCGCCGGCCCCATCTGGGCCTTGCCGCTGAAGCCGCCCGCGGCCAGGGCGTCGCGGACCAGGCCCGCGATCTCCTCGTCGGTGAGCTGTTTGGGCAGGTACTGCTCGAGCACCTCGCCCTCGGAGCGCTCCTTGGCGGCCTGCTCGGCCCGGCCCGCGTCGGCGAACGCGGTGGCGGCCTCGCGGCGCTTCTTGGTCTCGCGGGTCAGGACAGCGAGGACCTCGTCGTCGGTGAGGGCACGGGCCTCGGCGCCGGCGACCTCGGCGTTGCGGACGGCGGCGAGGGCCATGCGCAGCGTGGAGGTGGTCAGCTCGTCGCGGCCCTTCATCGCGGCGTGCAGGTCGTCGTTCAGGCGGTCCTTCAGCGTTCCCATGGACGGAGAAACTACTCTTTCGGTCATGCGTAAGCGCTCCTTTATCGCCCTGGGGGCCGGGGTGGCCGCCGCGGGCGGCGCGACCTTCGCCTATGCCTCGCTGATCGAACGCAACATGTTCGCCCTGCGGCGCTTCGACGTGCCGGTGCTCGAGCCGGACGCCGAACCACTGCGGATCCTGCACATCTCGGACATGCACATGATGCCCGACCAGCGACGCAAGCAGGCATGGGTGGCCGCGCTCGGCGGCACCGACCCCGACCTGGTCATCGTCACCGGCGACAACATGGCCGACCCGGCGTCTGTTCCCGGCGTCCTGCGCGCGCTCGACCCGCTGCTGTCGGTGCCCGGCGCGTTCGTCTTCGGCTCCAACGACTACCGCGGCCCCCGCTGGAAGAACCCGCTGCAGTACCTGCTGCCCGAGCGCGAGTACGTGCAGGGCGTCGACCTGCCGACCGAGGACCTGCGGGCCGCCCTGATCGACGCCGGCTGGGCCGACCTGAACAACGCCCGCACCATACTGAAAGCCGGTGGCCGCTCGATCGAACTGGTCGGCGTGGACGACCCGCACGTGGAGCGCGACGACTACCCGTCCGTCGCCGGCCCCATCTCCGGCGGCGCCGACCTGCACCTGGGCGTCACCCACACGCCGGCCTCGCACGTCCTCGACGCGATGGCGGCCGACGGCTTCGAGCTGCTGCTGGCCGGCCACACCCACGGCGGCCAGGTCTGCGTCCCGTTCTACGGCGCGCTGACCACCAACTGCGACCTGCCCACCTCGATGGCGAAGGGCCTGCACCGCTGGCCCGGCTCGGACAGCTGGCTGCACGTCTCGGCCGGCCTGGGCACCCACCCCACCGCCCCGATCCGCTTCGCCTGCCGCCCCGAGGCCTCGGTGCTCACCCTGATACCTCGCTGACCTGCGGTTTTACGCTTCCGGGGATACCGATTTCGCGTCCGGCGAGGCGTCGGATAGTATTTCCTGGCAGCTCGGGGTGTGGCGCAGCTTGGTAGCGCGCTTCGTTCGGGACGAAGAGGCCGTCGGTTCAAATCCGGCCACCCCGACCAAGAGCAGTGCATGTGAGGGCCGGTCTTCCGAAGAGGGAGATCGGCCCTCATTGTTTCTCCGGCCGATAACGCGGTGAACAAAGACGGTGGCCCGGAGCATCACAGTTGCTCCGGGCCACCGTCTTGACCACGTGCCGACTGTTCCGTCGGCCTCGCTGTCATTTCCGACGGTACTCGTCTCTGGTCTACACGTCTAGACGCATATACGGCTACCGGGCTATTCCACTGGACGTAGCGTATCCGTATGATCACGCCAGATCGCGAGGGTGCTGCATACCGGCAGCTGGCCGCGGTGCTGCGTGAGCGAATTCGTAGCGGAGAGCTGGCCGTCGGTCAGCGAATGCCGTCCGAAAAGGACCTGCACGACGAATTCGGCTTCGCCAGGGAGACCGTACGCCGCGCCCTGGCGATCCTGCGCAATGAGGGCTTGGTCGAGGTCCGACACGGGCACGGCACGTTTGTCGTGGAGGCACCTGGCCGAGTGGAGCTTCGCCCTGGCGACAGCGCGACCTCGACGACAGCCGTGACGATCACTCGCGCCGACGGGAAGATTGAGACCTATCCGGCCGGCACCACGTTCGTAGCCGCCAAGGGATAGATAGGCGTTGGCCTGCATCGACCAGCGGATCCTGTCTGCAAAGATGCGCCGTGCGGATCTCCTGGGAACAGCGCCGAGTGTGCCGGCGATTCGGCGTTCGCGGGGTGGCTCCGGCCCGGCGGTCGATGATCGGGATCGCCCTGTCGCAAGGTCTGGAGCTGTTGCCGCTCAACGCCGTGCGGCACCTTCCGGCGGGTCGGACCAATGGCTGGTACGTGTGGCGTGGGGAGGCCGATCCGGTCGGCGACGATTTCTTCAGCGCCGACCATGTCGAGCACCTGTCCGGCTCGGCCCCGGAGCTGATCCCGTATCTGGCCCTGCCGCCGGGCTGGGGAGTGGTTCTGGCCCCCGGCCACGAGGACGTGTTCTTCGACGAGGCCCTCATCGTGGAGTAGCGGTCAGGGCCTCCAATTGCCGCGCGACCTCGGCGGCGGGCAGGGTGGCGTCGAGTTCGGTGGTGGCTGTCGCCCGCAGGAGAGGCTCGATGACGGCGAGGTTGTGGAGGATCTCGGCGCGTTCGGCTGGGGTTTTGCCGTACGCGTTGGTGGTTCTCGCCTCGATGCGGGCCAGCAGGACGTCGGCGGGGGCGCTGAGCAGCACGATGTGGTCGAACAGCGGGTAGAAGCGACCCTGGTTCGATTTGCAGCCGGCCACGAACACGTGCGCGTGGGTGGTCAGCAGCGCGGTGATCGGCTCTGGCCGCCACACCCAGTCGTTGCTGGCCCACTCGCTCCACTCGTCCGTGTCGGTATCGACAGTGTGGTGCCCCCGGGCGGCCAGCAGTTGCAGGGCAGTCGACTTGCCGGTACCCGACATCCCAGTGACCAGAACGCGCGGCATAAAGCCTCCTGCACACGGCCGTCGGCGGGCGGGTTATCCCCCGCCCGCCGAATGCTCAACTTGTCAGTAGGTCGGTCAAGGCCACCAGATTAGGTACTTGATCGCGATGCTGCCTCGCTTGCAGCAGCAGGTTCGCTACGACGAGAGCCGCATCGACGTCAGGAACATCGAGATCCAACCTCTGCCGGGCCCAAGGAGCCACCTCGCTCCACCGGTAGAACGTCGTGCCGGAGCGGGTCGGGCTGACGGGCGGCGGGAAGCCGCCGGGCCCGCGTTCTCCGGTGGAATAACGGCGCACGGCCTCGCGACTGAGGCCGAGCTTGTCGGCCAGATCGGCCAGGGTCAGCAGATCCTGGTCGATGAGCCGTAGCGCTCTGATACCGACGGCGTCCAGTTCCTTGACGGCTGAGGCGATCGCTTCAGCCATGGTGGGAGCCTCCCGATCGAACTCAGCGATCGGGAGGCCGTTCTCGACGCCGTACGCTGCGTCGTCCCGCCCGTGGGCGAACAAGGACTTGAGCTCGTCATCGGTAGGCCGGCGATTCATCACGATGGTGAACGCGTAACTGTTCAAAATGGCCTACCCCTTCCCCCTCAGTGGCTGTGGTTGTGGATGAAGCGGTCGATCTGCCGAATCTGAATCTCAGGTCGGCTGGAGGTCAGCTGCAGGTCACGACTGTCGCCGCACCGCATGCAAGTCAATTCGGCCCACTCGTGAAGCCGGTACACCAGCAGGCCGGATTGCTCGGCCCGGTCGAGCATCTCGACGACCTTGCTCGACGCCTGGTGATCCTCGTTCGGCATGTCTTTCTCCTCTAGTCGGCTGCCGGAGTGAGCTGTTGAAGCGACGCATGATTCCTCCTGGATATTTGGATCCGGGGTAATAGTACACCGGAGCGGGGTAAAAGTGCACCGGACGTGGTAAAAAGCGGGCGGGACATCCGTGGATGTCCCGCCCGCTTCCCGTGACGTCAGCGGCCCGGAGGCGGCTTGGGGCCGTTGCCGGGTGGGGTCTTGCTCGGCGGGGTCGCGGCCTTGCCCCGGCTCACCTGGATGACGACGACGCCGCCCTTGATGGTCTTGCCGCCGGGGTCGGTGCCGGCCGCGGTGCCCTTGGGGCAGTCGGAGTCGACCTCGTTGCCGACGACGGCGTCGAAGCCGGCGCCCTCGATCTCGTCGCGGGCGTCGTTGATCGACTGGCAGGCGACGCGGGGGATGGAGCGCTGGTCGCCCTCGGCGATCTTCTTGCTGCCGGGGACCTTGAACTGCTCCTTGGGCTTGCCCTTCATGTAGTCGGCGAGCGTCTCGTAGACGGCCGGGTTGACCTTGTCGTGGCTCATCCGGTCGGTGTGCTGCGGCCAGTCCGGGTTGACCAGGTAGCCCGCGACGACCAGCTTGGTCGTGCCGGCGATCAGGGCCGCGGTCTTGTCGTTGTCGGTGGTGCCGGTCTTGCCGAACACCGGGTGCTTGACCGTGGAGCGGACCGCGCGGGCGGTGGCGCCGTTGCAGTTGCCGAGCTGGGCCGAGTCGCCGACCGGGCAGCGGGTCGCGTCGAGCGTGGCCCGGGCGACGTCGGAGCTGGTGGCGCGGATGCAGCGGGGCTTGCCGATGTCGAGTTTCTCGCCGTTCTGGGTGGTGATCTGCTCGATCGGGGTGGGCTCGCAGTACATGCCGTCGCCGGCCAGGGTCGCGTACGCGTTGGCCATGTCGAGCGGGGTCGAGGCCGACACCCCCAGGGTGAAGGCGCCCCACTGGTTGGCCGCGACGGTGTTGTTGGCGAAGTCGGCGTCCTGCTTCACCCGGAACTGCACGCCGAACCGCTTGGCCACGGCGACCACGTTCTCCGCGCCGACTCGCTCTTCCAGCGGTACGAAGTAGGTGTTGATCGACTTACCGAAGGCGCTCCACATGTTGTAGACGCCCTCGCCGCCGCCGCCCGAGTTGCTGGGGCACCAGAAGTGGGTGCCGGGACAGGCGGACTCGCTGCTCGACGAGATGATGTATCCGGATTTGTAGCGCTTCTCCGCCTTGATCGGGTACGCCAGCGGGTAGCCCTTCTCGAGGGCGGCCACCATCGTGAACATCTTGAACACCGAGCCGGCCTGGTAGCCGCTGATGTCGCCGCCGCCGGAGAGCAGCGGGTTGGTCGTGTTCGGGTACGTCGCGTGGACGCCGGCCTTGGCCTTCCGCTTGTCCGAGGAGAGCGGGTTCTGCGGGTTCGACGGGTCGTCGAGCTTGAAGCGCCGGTTGGCCGACAGGAAGCGGACCTTGCCGTCGCCCGGCTCGATGCCGGAGAGCAGCAGCGCGTTCTTGTTGTTGACCGAGACCTGGTCGTTGATGCGCTTGCGGGCGGCCGCGGTGCCCTTGACGTCCATCGTCGTGATGATGCGGTAGCCGCCGCTCTTGAGCCGGCGCTCACGGTCGTACGTCGTCGCGCCGAACGCCTCCTGGCTCATCCACCAGCGGTAGAAGTAGTCGCAGAAGAAGCCCCAGTCGTTCTTGGCCACCGAGACGCAGCCGTTGCTGATCGGCTTGACCTTGCGCGGGATGGACTCCTTGACCGCCTTGTCGGCCTGGGCCTGGGTGATCGAGCCGGCCTCGACCATGCCGGGGATGATGTAGTTGTTGCGGCGGTCGCGGATCTGCGGGTAACCCTCGGAGGTCGTGGGGTTGAAGCTGGTCGGGGCCTTGACCATGCCGGCCAGCATCGCCGCGTCGCCGATCGTCAGGTCCTTGGGCTTCTTGTTGAAGTAGACCTGGCTGGCCGCGTAGACCCCGTACGCCTGGTTGCCGAAGGGGGCGATGTTGAGGTAGCGCTCCAGGATCTGGTCCTTGGAGAGTTCCTTCTCCACCTGAAGCGCGTACTTCATCTCCGTGACCTTGCGCTTCGGGGTGTCCTTGGTCGCGTCGACGACCTCCTGCGGGTTGGTCGCCGAGTAGGCCAGCGAGAGCCGCACGTACTGCATGGTGATGGTCGACGCGCCCTGCTTGGACTCGGACTTGCCGCTGTTGTTGACGAACGCGCGGGCCACGCCCTTGAGGTCGACGCCGTTGTGGTGGTAGAACTCCCGGTCCTCGGCGGCCACGATCGCGTCGCGCATGTATTTCGAGATGTCCTTGATCGGGACATCGCTGCGGAATTCGTCGTAGAACTGCGAGATCTGCGTGCGGCCGTCGGCGGCGAAGATGCGGGTGATCTGCGGGGAGCTGAAGTCCTTGAGCTCACTGGGCAGCTGCGCGAAGGTCTCGCCGCCGGCCTTGGCGGCCAGACCGGACATGGCCGCGGCCGGGAAGGCGGCCGCCGCGACGACGACGCCGGCGAGTAAACCGCAGATCAGCAACGAGGTCGCATTGGCGAAGATGTTGTGATCGCGTCTGCGCATCCAGGAGGTCACCCGAGCAGGGTACGCGAGGACCGCACGTCGACGCGCGTCGAGAGAGTCACGGTTCGCCCAGAATCAGCCTGCCCTAACGGAGGATTTTTCGTGGGCTTTTGTGAAGTAGGCTTCGCGGCCTTTGCCCGGAAGAGCCGGGCTGTACGTATTTGAGGGACAACGTTGCGTAATCGCCCAACTACAGAGCATGATGGTCCGGCGAGCCAATCGCACGACGTCCGCGTGGTTCGGGGGGACACACGCCCCGCGGGCGTCAGGGGGTAACGCTAGGGGGGACGTTTACAGATGGGGATGATCAGCGACTGGCCGAGCATGGCGGCGTGTCAGAGTGGCGACCCTGACGCGCTTTTCGTGCAGGGCGCCGAGCAGAACGTGGCGAAGAGGATCTGCCGCAGCTGCCCGGTTCGCTATGAGTGCCTCGCCGATGCCCTGGACAACCGGATCGAGTTCGGCGTCTGGGGAGGAATGACCGAACGGGAGCGGCGCGCGCTGCTGCGCCGCCACCCGCACGTGGCGAGTTGGCGCAAGATGTTCGAGGCCGCGATGAAGGACAAGGGCGCCGACAAGGTGCTCGTCCCGACCCGCTAGGCGAGAAGCGCGCCGATCGTCCGCAGCCCGTCGACGTCATGAACGTCGGCGGGCTGCGCCGTGACGGCGACCGCCGGGACGTCCGGAAAGGCGTCGGTGAAGGTCGCCGCGACCTTCTGCTCCCGCTCGGTCTGCCGCACCAGGTTCGCGTGGATCCGCAGCGCGCCGGCGGTGAGGCTGCTCTCATCGAGACCCGCGGCCGCCTCCTCGCTGCGGTCGGCGCCGAGCTCGGGCGCCTCGGAGCGGTGCATCCGGTTGAGCACCAGCCCGGCCAGCGGCATCCGCTCGGCCACCAGGCGCTCGGCGAAATAGGCGGCCTCGCGCACGGCGTCCCTTTCCGGGGCCGCCACCAGGAGAAAGGCCGTCTGCGGGTCCTGCAGGATGCGGTACGTCTCGTCGGCCCGCTGCCGGAAACCGCCGAACATCGAGTCGAGCGCGGCCACGAACCCCGACAGGTCGGTCAGCAACTGGGCGCCGAGGACCTTCTGCACCGTACGGGAGAAGAGCCCGAACGACGCCGTGACCAGGCTGAACATGCTGCGCCCGCCGCTACGGGCCGGGGCCAGCAGCATCCGCAGCATGCGGCCGTCGAGGAACCGCGAGAGCCGGGCCGGAGCGTCCAGGAAGTCGAGCGCGGAGCGCGAGGGCGGGGTGTCGACGACGATCAGATCCCACTCGTCGGTGGCCCGCAGCTGGCCCAGCTTCTCCATCGCCATGTACTCCTGGGTGCCGGCGAAGGTCGAGCTCATGGCCTGGTAGAAGGGGTTGGCGAAGATCTCGGCGGCGCGCTGCGGCGTGGTGTGCTGCTGCACCACCTCGTCGAAGGTGCGCTTCATGTCGAGCATCATCGCGTGCAGCTCGCCGCCGCTCTCGGTGTCGATGCCCTTGACCTGGCGCGGCGTGTTGTCGAGCTCGCTGAGGCCCATCGACTGGGCCAGCCGCCGGGCCGGGTCGATGGTGAGCACGACCGTGCGCCGGCCGTGCACCTCGGCCGCCCGCAGGCCGATGGCGGCCGCGGTGGTCGTCTTGCCCACCCCGCCGGCCCCGCAGCAGACCACGATCCGGGTGGCCGGATCGGCGAGCAGACCGTCGACGTCGAGCCGTTCGGAAGCGGTCACGTCACCCACTACTCCAGAGTAGTCCGCAGTTGATCCCGTTCACGCGCGCATCAGCGCCGCGGCCAGCTCGTCGAGCCCGCCCTGATCGACCCCGCGGGGCAGCAGGGGGAGCTCGACCAGCGGCAACCCGGTCTCGGTGAGCTCGGTGCGCAGCGTCTCCTCCAGCTCCTGGCGGGTCAGGTAGTCCTTCACCTCGCCGGCCAGGCCGGTCACCGTGGCCGGGTCGCTGGGCAGGCCGGCCTCGGCCAGGCCGCGCTTGAGCTCGGCCTTGGTCACCCGGCCCGCGGTGACCAGGGCCGGGCGGGTGGCGTTGAGGATGATCCGGCCGACCGGGATGTGCAGGGCGGTGAGCTCGGCGATCGCGTCCAGCGTCTCCTGGACCGGCATCTCCTCGAGCAGCGTGACCACGTGCACCGAGGTGATCGGCGAGCGCAGCAGCGCGGCCACGCTGTCGCTCTGCGTCTTGATCGGGCCCATCTTGGCCAGCTTGGCCGTCTCGGCCGTGACGTTCAGGAAGCGGCCGATCCGGCCGGTGGGCGGGGCGTCGAGCACCACGGCGTCGTACGCCCGCTTGCCGTCCTGAGAACGGGTCGTGGCCTCCTTGACCTTGCCGGTGAGCAGCACGTCACGCAGGCCCGGCGCGATGGTGGTGGCGAAGTCGATCGCGCCCACCTTGCGCAGGGCCCGGCCGGCCGCGCCCAGGTGGTAGAACATGTCGAGGTACTCGAGCAGGGCCTCCTCGGGGTCGACGGCCAGCGCGCGCACCTCGCCGCCCCCCGCGACCTTGGCGATCCGCAGCTCCTTGTAGGGCAGCGGCTCGGTCTCGAAGAGCTGGGCGATGCCCTGGCGGCCCTCGACCTCGACCAGCAGCGTCCGCTTGCCGCCGGCGGCCAGGCCGAGCGCCAGGGACGCGGCCACGCTGGTCTTGCCGGTGCCGCCCTTGCCGGTCACCACGTGCAGCCGTGCTGGCCACCGGTTCACTTGCTCGCCCATGGGCTCAACGGTAACCGGGGCGACTCAGCCGGTGACCTCGCAGACCAGCCAGCCGGTCTTGCGGATGACAGTGAACTGCAGGTCCTGGGCGGCGGTCTTCTCGTCCGTGGTCGACATGGTGACCTGCGCCGCAACCGTGGCGCGATCCTCCTCGGCGCCGGAGACGACCGGCTCGGCCCAGCGGAAGACCGGATCCTGATAACCCTGGGCGTACGCCTTGATCTCGTCGACCCGTTCCGAGATCTTCTGCTTGTCCCGGGCCTCGCGGCAGACCAGATCGTCGGCCGCGGCCGCGTCCTGCTGGGTGTAGACGGCGGTCAGGAAGCGGTCGACCGCGGTCGCGGCGTCGGGCGAGCCCGGGTTGTCGGCGTTGCGCAGCAGGAAATAGGCCGAGGTGGCGCCGCCGCCGCAGAGCAGGAGCGTGCCGATCAGGGCGGCCGAGACCCAGAGGGCGCTACGGCGCGATTTCGGCTGTTGCTGGGGGCCGGCCCAGATCGGCTCCGGCGGGACCAGGGGCGGCGCGGTCGAGTGCTGATAGGCCAGATGCTCGGGCGGGGTGGTCTGCCACTGGCCGGGCGCCTCGTGCTGGGCGTGCCAGGGCGCGGTCGGGGGCGGTGCCTGCCAGCCCGCATCGGGCGGGATGACCTGGGTCTCCTCCGGTGCGGCGGCCGGCACGACGGGGATGGAGTCGGTGTGCCGCTCGTCCGAGAAGGCACCGGGCGGCGGCCACTGGAGAGCGGGAGCGTCCGGGGCGGCGTCGATGAAGTCGGCGTGCGGCGGCTCCGGCGCGGGGATCGGCTCCTCGGGCGGGATCGGCAGAGGCGGCTCAGGGTCGGGCGTCGGCACCGGCGCCGGCTCGGGATGGCCTGGCTCGGGAAACCCCGGCCGGCCGGCCTGCGGGTGCGTCATGTCGCCCTCCGTGATGTGACGTGTCCGGCTTGCTCAGCCTAGTCAAATCGGCCCGATCGTGGGCCCTAAGCTGGGCGCGGTACCGACTCTTCAGGGGAGTAATAGCGATGCAGAAATGGGAGTACGTGACCGTGCCCCTGCTGGTCCACGCGACCAAGCAGATCCTCGACAACTGGGGCGAGGACGGGTGGGAGTTGGTTCAGGTCGTGCCGGGCCCGAACCCCGACCAGCTGGTGGCCTACATGAAGCGGGCGAAATCGTGACGCTGCCGATCGCCGGTGAGGGCGGCGTCGACGCGTACGCCAAGCTCGCCGAACTGGGTCTGACCCTGCCGACCGTGGTGCCGCCGCTGGCGTCCTACGTCCCGGCCGTGCAAACGGGCAACTACGTCTATGTTTCCGGGCAACTTCCGCTGGTCGAGGGCAAGTTGCCGTACGAGGGCAAGCTCGGCGCCGAGGTCACGCCGGAGCAGGGCGCCGAGCTCGCGCGCCTGTGCGCCCTCAACGCCCTGGCCGCGATCGAGTCGCTGGTCGGCCTGGGCCGGGTCGGCAAGGTCGTCAAGGTGACCGGTTTCGTCGCCTCGGCCCCTGGATTCACTGGTCAGCCGGGTGTCGTCAACGGCGCCTCGAATCTGTTCGGCGACGTCTTCGGCGAGCAGGGGCGGCACGCCCGCAGCGCGGTCGGGGTGGCCGAGCTTCCGCTCAACGCCCCGGTCGAGGTCGAGGTCATCGTCGAGTTGGCCGAGTAGCTGTACCGGTTAACTTAACCTGATCTTTCAGCCTTTCTGGTTGCTATCCGTAACCTGAGCAGGCACTGAGATCGCACATCCGGTCCTCTCCGTTCACCCCATGCGCGACGTAGGATTTCGCGCATGGGGGGTGCTGAGCCGAAGGAGCTGCCGGATTGGGTGACGCTGCTGCGCGCCCCCAACCCGGGCCCGATGACGCTGGACGGCACGAATACGTGGATCTTGCGGACGCCGGGCCAGAGCCGGGGTGTCGTGATCGATCCCGGCCCGCTCGATGAGGGGCACCTGTCCCGCATCGCCGGTCACGGTCCGTTCCAAGCGATTCTGATTACTCACGGTCACCATGACCATGTCGAGGGTGCGGCCCGCCTCTCCGGGCTTCTCGGCGGCACGCCGGTTCTCGCCGCCGACCCGGCGCACGCGATCCCCGCGCAGCCGATGACGCCGGACGGGCTGATCGCCGTCGACGGCCTCAAGGTCGAGGTGGTGGCGACTCCGGGGCACACCGGCGACTCGGTCAGCTTCGTGGTGAACGACGCCGCGGTGTTCACCGGCGACACGATCCTGGGCCGGGGCACGACCGTGGTCGCCCACCCGGACGGCGATCTGGGCCGGTATCTGTCGAGTCTCCGACGCCTCAGCGGGTACGACGGGGTCTTGATGTTGCCGGGCCACGGCCCGGCGCGCGCCGACACGGCGGCCGTGGCGAAGGAGTACCTCGCCCACCGCGAGGAGCGGTTGGCGCAGGTCACGGCGGCCATGGCGGCCGGCGCGGAGACGGCCGAGCAAGTCGTCGACATCGTCTACCCCGACATCGATCCGGCCGTCCGGTTCGCCGCGATCTGGTCGGCCGCCGCCCAACTTGATTACCTCAATCACAAAAACCGGGAATCAGGAACAGGCGCGAGCGGGTTGGATCGGCTGTGACCTGTCCCGTGTGTGGAACCGTCGCCGTTCCCGGCGCCCGTTTCTGCCACAACTGCGGCGCCGCCCTGCCGGCCGCGGCGACCCTGCCGGCGGCCGAGCGGCGCATCGTCACCGTGCTCTTCGGCGACCTGTCCGACTTCACCTCCTGGTCGGAGGACCTCGACCCCGAGCGGGTGGGTGCGGTCACCGACCGGGTGCTGGCCGCCCTGGCCGGCGCGGTGAAGACGTTCGGCGGTCACGTCGACAAGCTCACCGGCGACGGCATCATGGCGGTCTTCGGCGCTCCCGTGGCCCACGAGGACGACGCCGAGCGGGCCGTGCGGGCCGCGCTGAGCATGCAGCGGGCCGTGCGCCGGGTGCTGGACGACGAACGCGGTGGTGGAGCTCCCCTCGGCCTGCGGGTCGGCCTCAACACCGGCGAGGTCGTGGCCGGCATGCAGGCCGGCATCGAGTACACCGTCATCGGCGACACCGTGAACACGGCGGCCCGGCTGGCCGACGCGGCCGCGGTCGGCGCCGTCTACGCCGGCTCGCGCACCAGTGGCGGCACCCGGCACATCGCCTCCTGGCGGCAGCTGCGCCCGCTGCGGCTCAAGGGCAAGCGCGAGCCGGTCCCCGCCTTCGAGCTGCTCGGCCTGCACGACGCCCCCGGCACCCGGTCCGGCCTGGGTGACGAGGCGCCCTTCGTGGGCCGCGAGACCGAGCTCGGGCGGGTGGCCGGCCGGCTGGCCGAGGCGATCGACGCCGGCACGCCCCGGGTCATGGTGATGACGGCCGAGGCCGGCATCGGCAAGTCCCGCTTCGCGGGCGAGGTCAAGCGGCTGGCCGCCGGCTACGACGTCGGCAACGGGCGGTACGCGGCGCACACCGGGGCCCGGGTGCTGCGGGTGCGGTGCCGCGCGTTCGGCGAGCGCCGCCGGTTCGCCCCCCTGGCCGACCTGGTGCGCAAGTCGGTCGGCCTGCCCAAGGACGTGGTCTCCACCGTCGGCCGGACGGTCGTCGAGGAGCGTCTGCGCAAGCTCGCGAGCCGGCTCGGCCCGGCCCGGCTGGACATCGACCGGCTGCTGGCCCTGCTCGGCTACGGCGAGGCCCCGGCCAACCCGGTCGGCCCCGCGGCCGGCGCCGACTGGCAGCCCAGCAAGCGGCTCGACCCGGACGCGATCTCGACCGCGGTCGCCGAGCTGCTGACCGCGCTGGCCACCGAGACCCCGCTGGTGGTCATCGTCGACGACCTGCACGACGCGACGGCCTCGACCGTGGACGCGCTCGGGCGCACCCTGTCGATGCTCGACGGCCCGGCCGTGGTGCTGCTGCTGGGCCGGCCCGAGCTGGTGCGCACGGCCGGCGCGCTGACCCGGCTGGCCGACGCCGAGGTGCACACGCTCCCCCCGCTGCGCGGGGCCGACGCGTCGCGGCTGCTCACCTCCTATCTCAACGGCGGCAAGCTGCCCCAGCCGGACACCGACCGGCTGCTCGCGACCGCCCAGGGCAACCCGTTCTACCTGGCCGAGATGGTCACGCTGCTGATGGAGCGGGGCGCGCTCACCCCGGCCGTCGGGGCCAACGCGGCCGGCAAGTGGATGCTGGCCGACGGCTCGCTGGGCCGGCAGCTGCTCTCCCGCGACCTGGCCGCGGTGCTCGCGGCCCGCATCGACGCGCTCCCGCCGGAGCCGCGCTCGGTGCTGCGTGACGCCGCTGTCGTCGGCGACACCGTGCCCTCGGGCGTCATCGAGGCCCTCCGCGAGCGGCGGGCGGCCAGCGACGCCCGGCCCGGCGCGGTGGCGGCGGTCGAGCTGGAACGCTCGGTCGACGAGCTGCTGCAGCGTCGCATGATCCACCGGGTCCGGGGCGGGTACGCCTTCACCACCCCGCTGATGCGCGAGGCCGCGTACTCCGGCATCGGCAAGGCCGACCTGGCCGACCGGCACGCCTACCTGGCCAACTGGGCCGCCCCGGAGGCGATCGACCGGCTCGGCTACGACAGCGCGAGCCGGCTGAGCCTGAGCGAGAACGAGCGGGACGCGTTCGTGGCCACCCACGCCGAGTGCGCGGTCGAGCTGGCCAACGCCGTGCGCCTGCGGCCGGACGCGGCGGTCCGCGACGTGGCGCCGCTGGGCGTGGCCGCGCTGGGCCGGATGGCCCGGCGGGCGCTGGCCAACATCGAGCCCGGCGCCTCGATCGAATATGCCGAGCGGGCCGCCACGATGGCCCCCGACGGCGTGCTGCCCCTTCCCGACCAGCTCGTCCACGCCCGGGCGCTGCTGCGGCTGGGCCGGGCCGAGGAGGCGCTGGAGCACGGCGAGAAGATCACCGTCAGCGCCGACGATGAGCCGGTCAGCAAGGCCGAGGCGCTGATCCTGGTCGGCCGCGCGCACGAGGCGCTCGGCGACACGAACAAGGCGGTCGCGGTCTGGCAGGACGCGCTCGAGATCGCCACCGAGGCCGAGCTGCTGCCGGAGCGGGCCAACGCGATGCGCCGGCTCGGCATGGCCGACTTCCTGGCCGGCCGGCTGAGCCAGGCCAGCAGCCGGTTCGCCGCGGCCTACCAGGTCACACTGGCCGCCGGCGACCGGCACGGGCAGGCCTGGGCGCTGCAGAACCTGGCCTGGGTGACCACGACCCGGGGCGACTTCGCCGGCACCGACGCGGTGCTGGGCCGGGCGGCCCGGCTCTTCGCCGAGCTGGGTGACCCGGTGGGCCGCTCCTGGCTGCGCGGCACCACGGCGTTCGCCCGGCTGCTGGCCGGTCGCCTGCAGGAGTCACGGCGCCTGGCCCGGGTCTTCCTGCCCTTCGGCGACCGGGTCGGCGAGGGCTGGGCGGTGGGCACGCTGCGGGCCGTGGAGGCGTACGCGGCGGCCGAGCTGGGCGAGCTGGCCGAGGCCGACGGCGAGGCCCGCCGGGCGTACCGGGACTTCAACGCCGTGGCCGACGACTGGGGCCGCGGGCTGGCGCTGGTCGTGCGGGGTGCGATCGCCCGCGGGCTGGGCGAGTTCGACCACGCCTTCGACCTGCTGACCGACGCCCTCGGCTATGCCGACAAGACCGGCCACCCGCTGCTGCTGGGGATGGCCGGCACGCTGCGGGGGTTCGTCGCCCTCCACCGCGGCGACCTGCCGCAGGCCGAGGCCGACGCGCGCCGGGTGATGACCGCCGTCGAGCCGCACAACCCGCTGGCCCCGGCCCAGGTCGGCCCGCGGGTGCTGCTGGCCGAGGCGCGGCTGCGGGCGGGTGACGCGGCGACCGCGATCGGGCTGCTGGCGCCGATCGCCACCGACACCGGCACGCCGTCGCTGCTGTTCTCGCGGCGGCACGCCCTGGCCTCGTACGCGGGGGCGCTGCTGGCCGACGGCCGGGTCGACACCGCGACGACGTGGATCGAGCGGGCCCGCGAGGTGCCGGCCGAGGACGTACGCAGTGGCGTGCTGGCCGCGATGGTGCACGCGCGGGTGCTGGCGGCCGCTCAGCGCTACGACGAGTCGCGCGAGGCGGCCGAGGAAGCGGTCCGGCTGGCGTCGGCCACCGAGCAGACCAGCGAGCGCTGTGCGGCCGAGGACCTGCGGGACGCGCTCGCCTCGGCGGGCTCGGAGCCGCCTCCGCCGGAAACTGTCGCGTACGCGTCCGACGTGCCCGGATGATCTCCGCGCCCTCTGGGATATTTTCAAACCCATGACCGAGACGCCGCGCGGAGCCCTACCGGTCCCGTACGTGCCCGGCATGTCCGGACTGTCGGTCATGGCCAGGGGTGGATACGCGACCGTGTACCGGGCGATGCAGGATTCGGTCGGCCGCGAGGTCGCCATCAAGGTGGAGAACCGCCGCCTCGAGAGCGACCGTGACCAGGCCCGGTTTTTGCGCGAGGCGCGGGCCGCGGGCAAGATGTCGTCCCATCCGCACGTGGTCGACCTGTTCGACGTCGGCGTCACGGTCGACCAGCATCCGTACCTCATCATGGAGCTCTGCGACGGGTCGTACCTGGACCGGATGCGCCGGGCCCCGCTCGGCGCCGAGGAGGCCCGCGACCTCGGCATCAAGATCGCCGACGCCCTGGTCCACTCGCACGCCAACGGCGTGCTGCACCGCGACGTGAAACCGGCCAACATCCTCTACTCCGAGTTCAACTCGGCCGTGCTGGCCGACTTCGGCCTGGCCGTGCTGGGCGAGATGCGCGACTCGTCGGTCACCCTCGAGGTGCTCACCCCGGCCTACGCGCCGCCGGAGATGTTCCGCCACGACGACCCCTCGGACGCGGTCGACGTCTACGCGCTCTGCGCCACGCTGTACGCGGTGATGCGCGGCCGCCCACCCCGCTGGGACGGCGACCGCAGCCCCAGCCTGATCACCCTGATGGACCTGTTCAACCAGCCCATCCCCGATCTGCCCGGGGTGCCGCCGCAGCTGACCCAGGTGCTGCGGTACGGCATGGCCAACGACCCCAACGCCCGGCCGACCGCCAAACAGCTGCGTGAGCTGCTCACGGGCGTGCAGCTGGGTGGTGGAGCGCCGCCACCGGTCCCGCCGCAGCGCTGGTCGCACGGCGACGAGACGCCGACCGTGCGCACGGCCAAGCAGACCAAGAAGAAGTGGCTGTTCGGCCTACTCGGGATCGAGGACCGCTAGCAGCTCGCCGGTGTCCACCTCGGTGCCCGGGTGCACCGGCAGCGAGGCCACCACCCCGGCGCTCGGCGCGTGCACCGGGTGCTCCAGCTTCATCGCCTCCAGGGTGAGCAGCAGCTCCCCGGCCCGGACGCGCTGGCCCGGCACGACCAGAACCCGGCGGACGGCGCCGGGCAGCGGGGCGATCAGCGAGCCCTCGACCGCCTCGGGGGCCGGCATCGGGAACCGTGACAGCTCGCGCAGCGCGACCGAGCCCTCCGGGCTGTCCACGTACGACACCTCGCCCACCCGGTGCACGTTGAAGGTCAGCCGGATGCCGTTGACGTCCAGCACCACCTGACCGTCGCCGGCCCGCACCACCACCGTCTCCGGGTAGTCGTCGACCACCGGGGCCTGGCCCAGCCCGGCCAGGTCCAGCTCCTCCGGGTCCACGGTCCGGACCCACCAGCCGGCCAGCTCGCCGTGCCGGTTCATCCGGTAGCCGACCTCGACCGGGCCGGCCGGGCCGTCGTAGACGGCCGTCTGCGAGCCCGAGGGCACGTTGCGCCAGCCCGACGGCACGGCCGCGAGCACGGCGGCCTCGGCCCGGCGGGCGGCGGCCCCGGCCAGGGCGGCGGCCAGACATGACAGGCGTACGGCGTCGACCGCCGACAGGAGCGGGGCGAACACCTCCGGGCGGCGGTCGAGGAAGCCGGTGTCCACGTCACCGGTACGGAACGCGTGGTGCCGCAGGGCCCGGACGAGAAGGTCCCGGTTGGTGGCCACGCCGTGGATCTGCGACCGGGTGAGGGCCGAGGCCAGCATCCGCGCCGCCTCCTGCCGCGTCGGCGCCCAGGCGACCAGCTTGGCCAGGGTGGAGTCCTGATGGGCGGAGATCACCGAGCCGTCCTCGACCCCGGCGTCCAGCCGCAGGCCCGGCGCCGGCAGCGGGCGGAACCGGCTGGCCACGTCCGGCACGGCGAAACGGTGCAGCGTGCCGGTGGCCGGCAGCCAGGCGTAGGCCGGGTCCTCGGCGCAGACGCGCACCTCGATGGCGTGCCCGCGGATCGGCGGCGGCCCCGGCATCGGCAGGCTCCCGCCCTCGGAGACCAGCAGCTGCAGGCGCACCAGGTCGTAACCGGAGACGCACTCGGTCACCGCGTGGTCGGCCTGCAGGGTCGGGGTGAGCTCCATGAACCAGAAGTCGCCGCGGGCGTCGAGCAGGAACTCGACCGCGCCCGCGCCGACGTAGCCGAGCGCCCGGACGGTGACGATCGCGGCCCGGCACAGCTCCTCCCGCAGCCCCGGGTCGACGGCCGGCGACGGCGTCTCCTCGACGATCTTCTGGTAGCGGCGCTGGATCGAGCACTCGCGCTCGCCGAACGGCACCACCGCGCCGTGCTCGTCGGCCAGGATGGGCACCTCGATGTGGCGTACGTCCTCGACGTAGGGCTCGCAGTAGACCTCGCTGCCCACCTCCCGCCGGGTCGAGGCGATCGCCTCGGCCAGGGTCGTCACGTCGCGGACCACGCGCAGGCCGGTGCCGCCGTTCCCGGTGTCCGGCTTGATCAGCACCGGGAAGCCGGGCACCTGGGCCGGGTCGGTGTAGCTCGGCAGCACCGGCACCCGGGCCTCGGCCACCAGCGTCTTCGTCTCGGTCTTGCTGCGCAGGATGCTGAGCGTCTTGGCCGGCGCGCCGACCCAGATCATCCCGGCGTCGGCCACGGCCGCGGCGAAATCCGGATCCTCGGCGAGCTCGCCGTTGCCCGGGTGGATGGCGTTCGCCCCCGAGCGCTGGGCGGCCGTGATGATCAGGTCGCCGCGCAGGTACGACGAGCGGGGGGTGCCGCCGTCGAGGCGTACGGCGTAGTCCGCCTCCCCGACGTGCGGCGCGTCGGAGTCGGCGTCGGAGTAGACGGCGACCGTCTCGATGCCGACGAGGCGGCAGGTGGCGAACACCCGGCGGGCGATCTCGCCACGGTCGGCCACCAGAATGCGTCGGATCACTGGTCTACCTTTCCGGGCCGGAACACGCCGATGTGCCCGGCGCCCTCGACGGCCGCGCTGTGTGCGGCGGACAGGCAGAGTCCGAGGACGGTACGCGTGTCACGGGGGTCGATGGTGCCGTCGTCGTCGCCGTTGGCGACCGGACCGTCGGCGGGCCAGCTGAAGGCGAAGCGGGGATCGCCGGTGCGGCCGCTGTTGAGCGCGAACAGGGGGACGGTGGAGTGCGCGAGCGCGTCGATCTCGCCCGGGCCGAACGACTCGGCGGTCTCGTCGTGCTGGATCAGCAGCAGCGACGTGTCGGTGGCGTTGGCCAGCTGGATGAAGTGCACGGCCTTCTGGGTCTCGGCCGGGGTGTGCGGGGCCCCCGAGGCGGCCAGGACGCCGACGGGGTAGCCGTGCAGCTCACCCCAGCCGGCCAGCAGGGCCGGGCCGACCGCGGGCTTGAACTCGTCGAAGTCGCTGCCGTCGAGCACGCGGGCCAGCAGCTCCCGCGGGTCGTGGAGCGCGGTCAGCGCGAGCAGGTCCTCGGCGTCGTACTTGGGGCCGATCGGCGAGCTGGTGCGCGGCTGGGGCCCGCGCTTGCGCCAGTTGAGCCGGCGCACGCACTGGCGGGCCAGGCGCAGCCCGTCCCGCTCGTCCTCGGCCAGCTGGTCGGCGACGTCCTTGGTGGCCCGGGCCGGCTGCGGCTTGACCGTGATCGTGTAGTCGGAGAGCGCGGGCAGATAGGCCGCGATGCCCTCGGCCGGCCCGAAGACCACGCAGATCGCGGGCACCCGGTCGGCGGCGAGGCGGCTCAGGTCGCGGGCGATGCCGCCGCGCGGTTGCGGGCCGCCGGGCGCGGTGTCGGCGGCCGATTCGACCAGGTTCACCAGCGGCAGCCGGTTGCAGGAGGCGATCCGGGCGGCCCGGCGGATCTTCTCCACCGCGTACGGGTTGACGGGCCCACCGTCCACGGTGGGGTCGGTCGCGATGATCATGCACTCGACACCCTCGACGGCGCCGATGCCGGTGACCACCCCGGCCCCGACCGGGAACTCGGTGCCCCAGCCGGCCACCGGTGAGAGCTCGAGGAACGGGCCGTCCTGGTCGAGCAGCATCTCGATGCGCTCGCGGGGCAGCAGCTTGCCGCGGGCGTGATGGCGGGTGACGGCCCGTTCGCCGCCGCCGGCCCGGGCTTCCTCCAGCGCGGCCTCGAGCCGGGCCAGCCGATCCATGGCGGTGGCGCAACCTTCGAGATAGCCGGGGGTACGCGGATCGAGGGCAGTGTCCAGCACGCTCACGATGGAACCCCTGCCATGTTCAAAGCCGCGCCTCTCGTATCCGCCGGTGCCTCTCGACCACCTCCACAACGAGTGGTCAAGCAGGTGCGACACGGATGCGAAAGGCGCGGCTTTGTCGCCTTTTCAGGGGGTTAGAGGCTTTCGCCCAGGGGCACTAAACCCGAGCCCGGCGAGCGAGGCGCTCCGGGTCGAGGATGATCACGCTCTTGCCGTCGAGCCGCAGCCACGCCCGGGACGCGAAGTCGGCCAGCGCCTTGTTCACCGTCTCGCGCGAGGCGCCGACGAGCTGGGCCAGCTCCTCCTGGGTCAGGTCGTGCGTGACCCGCAGCACACCACCGTCGCGGGTGCCGAACCGGCCGGCCATCTGCAGCAGGTTCTTCGCGACGCGGCCGGGCACGTCGGTGAAGATCAGATCGGCCAGCGCGTCGTTGGTCCGCCGCAGGCGCCGGGCCAGCACCCGCAGGAGCTGCTCGGCGATCTCCGGGCGGTTGTTGAGCCACGGGCGCAGCGACGTCTTCTTGAGCCGGGCCAGCCGGGCGTCGGTCACCGCGGTCGCGGTCGCCGTCCGGGGGCCGGGGTCGAACAGGGAGAGCTCGCCGACCATGTCGGAGGGTCCCATGATCGAAACCAGGTTCTGCCGGCCGTCCGCGGCGCGGCGTCCCAACTTGATCTTGCCGGACAGCACGATGTACAGGCTGTCACCGGCCTCGCCCTCGTTGAACAGGACGTCGCCCTTACGGACTTCGACCGTGTCCATCTCCTTGGCGAGCGCCTCGGCCGCCTCCGGGTCTACACCCTGGAAGATTCCGCTGCGCGCCAGTACCTCATCCATCTGCGCACCTCCGAACACGCGCAACGCCTGCGCTCGATCAGTCTAGGCGCACGCGGGCGGGAATCGGGCGGGCACCCCTCGATCTGAATACCGCAGGGTAACCGTTCCGACCGTGACAGGCTGTGCTTTTCGCCGCTTCAGGTGGGCGACGACAAGCCTTTCGACGGGTCGTCCGCGTAGCAGCCCGACGGTATCGTCGCGGTCGATGAATTCCCACCCCCCGCATCGAAGGCAGGGTCTTTTCGGCCGCCCTGTCCTGACAATCACGATTGTCCTGGCGGCTCTGGCCGGTATAGGCGCCGCCGGTGTCGCTTTTGCGAACCGCGACCGCTCCTCTTCGTCCTCCTCCGAGACGGCGTGGCAACAGCCCGGCACTCCGGTGGAGAAACCGGCGCCGACCACAGAATCCGGCGAGGTCGCGCCCGCCTCCGACACGATCACCTTGTCGGCCACCGGCGACATCATGATGAGCAACGCGCCCAGCAAGATGCCGCCGAACAATGGCGATGGCTTCTTCGACTCGGTCAAGGCGAGCCTGAAGTCCGACCTCGTCATGGGCAACCTCGAGCAGCCGCTGACCGACGACACCGGCACCTCCAAGTGCGGGCCCGGGTCGGGCAACTGCTTCGCCTTCCGCTCGCCGCCGTCCTACGTCAAGCACCTCAAGGACGCCGGCTTCGAGCTGATGAACACGGCCAACAACCACGCCAAGGACTTCGGGGCCAAGGGCGCGGCCAACACCCGGGCCGCCCTCGACGGGGCCGGCATCAAGGCGACCGGCAACTCCGAGGAGATCACCGTCGTCGACGTCAAGGGCGTCAAGGTCGCGGTGGTGGGCTTCGCGCCGTACACCGGCCTGAACAACCTGAACGACGTCGACGCGGCGGCCGCCCTGGTCGAGCAGGCCAAGGCCGAGGCCGACCTGGTCGTCGTGCAGGCCCACCTGGGGGCCGAGGGTGCCGAGAAGCAGCACGTCAAGCCGGGCACCGAGACGTTCTTCGGCGAGAGCCGGGGCGACCCGATCAAGTTCAGCCACGCGGTCATCGACGCCGGGGCCGATCTGGTCGTCGGGCACGGCCCGCACGTGGCCCGCGGCCTGGAGTTCTACAAGGGCAAGCTGATCGCCTACAGCCTGGGCAACTTCGCCGGCGGCGGCAAGACGCTCAGCCGCACCGGCGTGCTCAAGTACGGCGCGATCCTTCAGGTCACGCTGGGCAAGGACGGGTCGTACGCGGGCGGGAAGCTCTTCTCGACGTACATGAACGACCTCGGCCTGCCGACCCGGGACAGCAAGAACGAGCAGAGCCGGAAGATCATGGCGCAGCTCAGCACGGCCGACTTCCCGTCGACCGGGGCCCGCATCGGTGCGGATGGTGCGATCAAGCCGGCCGGGTGAGCAGCGACGTACTCTGTAGCGGTGGATCTGGTGGTGCGGTCGGGCAAACGGTTCGCGGCGGAGACGCCCATCGGGCGCAAGAGGCGGGCTCGCAAGATGGCCCGGGTCCTGACCGAGACGCATCCCGACGCGCACTGCGAGCTCGACTTCACCAATCCGCTCGAGCTCGCGGTGGCGACCGTGCTCTCCGCGCAGACCACCGACGTCCGGGTCAACCAGGTGACGCCGGGGCTGTTCAAGCAGTACCGCACGGCGGCCGACTACGCGGCCGCCGACCGGGCCGAGCTCGAGGCCACGCTCCGCCCGACGGGCTTCTTCCGGGCCAAGACCGACTCGCTGATCAAGCTGGGCAACGCGCTCGTGGAAAATCACGGTGGCGTCCTGCCCGACAAGCTCGACCAGCTCGTGGCGCTGCCCGGCATCGGCCGCAAGACGGCCAACGTGATCCTGGGCAACGCGTTCGGCATCCCCGGCATCACGGTCGACACCCACTTCCGCCGGCTCACCAACCGCTTCGGCTGGGTGCGGGAGGAGGATCCGGTCAAGATCGAGTTCCAGGTGGCCGATCTGATCGAGAAGCGCGACTGGACCATGCTGTCGCACCGGGTGATCTTCCACGGCCGCCGCGTCTGTCACGCCCGTAAGCCGGCCTGCGGCGCCTGCACCCTGGCCGCGATGTGCCCGTCCTACGGCACCGGCCCGACCGAGGCCGCCCCCGCGGCCAAGCTGCTCAAGGGGCCCCGCGCCCGGGAGCTGGCGGTGGCCGCCGGTGTCGACCCCGATCTGGTCCCGGCCGCCGCGGTGACCGCGCCGGACGCCCCGTGAGGGTCAAGCGCCTGCTCGCGGCGCCGCTGATCGTGCTGCTGCTGGCTGTCACCGCGGCCTGCGGCGACTCCTCGGCCTCGGCTTCCCCGTTCGGCGGCTGTGCCGACCTGACGGGTGCCACGGCCCCCAACGATCTGCCCGACCTGACCCTTCCCTGCTTCACCGGGGACTCCTCGGTGTCGTTGCGCTCGCTGAAGGGGCCTGCGGTGATCAACATGTGGGCGTCCTGGTGCGGGCCGTGCCGGGCCGAGCTGCCGGTCATGCAGAAGCTGTCCGAGACCGGGAAGGTGACCGTGATCGGCGTCGACGCCGGTGACAAGCGGGAGAACGGCGCTTCTTTCGCCGCCGACAAGGGCGTCACCATGCCGACCCTCTTCGACGCCGACCTCTCGCTGCCGCACGCGCTGTCGCGCATCAACCTGCCGGTCACTGTCTTCCTCGACTCGGACGGGAAGTCGTACGTGCACATCCTGCCGCTGGACGCCACCTCGCTCACCGAGCAAGTCGACAAGCGTCTCGGCCTGAAGGTGACGCTGTGAGCCGCCCGGCCGATCTGCCGTCCTGGTTCGAGCCGTTGCTGACCCGGGCCGCCGAGGCCCGGATCGAGGACTTCACGCCCCTGCGCGCGCCGGCGGGCGCCGGGCGGCCCAGCGCGGTCCTCGTGCTGTTCGGCGAGGGCGACGACGGCCCCGACCTGCTCGTGCTGCAGCGGGCGGCCACCATGCGCAACCACGCCGGCCAGGTCGCCTTCCCCGGCGGCGGCACCGACCCCGAGGACGCCGACCCGCCCGCCACCGCCCTGCGTGAGGCCAACGAGGAGGTCGGGCTCGACCCGGCCAGCGCCGAGGTGCTGGGCCTGCTGCCCGAGCTCTACATCCCGGTCAGCGGCTTCGTGGTGACCCCGGTCCTGGCCTGGTGGCGCCACCCGCACGAGGTGTGCCCGCGGGAGCCGGCCGAGGTGGCGCATGTGGCAAGACTGCCGATCGGTGAACTGGTCGACCCCGCGAACCGTATCCGGGTGCGGCATCCCAGCGGCTGGGTCGGCCCGGCCTTCCAGGTCAGGGGGATGCTGGTCTGGGGCTTCACGGCAGGGGTGATCTCGACGTTGCTCGACATGGGTGGCTGGACCAAACCGTGGGAGCCGGGCGCTCTCCTCGAGTTGCCGGACGCGGCCGCGCCGGTGCCGGCCACCCGGGCCGGCGGACCGGACGAGGTTCTTCCGTGAATTCCGGCTGGCCTCGCGCCTCTACTCTGAGTGAGTGCCAGTGGTCGATGTCCTCCTGATCGTGCTCATGCTGATCTTCGCGATCAGCGGTTACCGCCAGGGTTTCGTGATCGGCGCGCTCTCGCTCGGCGGCTTCTTCAGCGGCATGCTGATCGGTCTCCAGCTCGGCCCGCTGATCGCCGACCGGTTCACCGACGACTGGGCCCGCCTCGTGGTCTCGCTGGTGGTCATCTTCGCGCTGGCCGTACTCGGCCTGACCCTGGCCGGCTGGGTCGGGATAAGGCTGCGGCAGGCCATCACCAACAAGCCGCTGCAGATGATCGACGACGCCGGCGGGGCGGTCATCTCGCTGCTGTCGGTGCTGGTGGTGGCCTGGCTGATCGCGGTGCCGCTGAGCACCACCCCGTTCGAGGGTCTCAACCGGGAGGTCCGCAACAGCGCCATCCTGCGCGGCGTCAACGACCTGATGCCCGAGCAGGTGCAGGACCTGTCCTCGGCGCTGAGCGAGACCCTCAACACCAACGGCTTCCCCGACGTGTTCGGCGGCCTCGCCCGCACCCAGGCCCGCCAGGTGGCGGCGCCCGACCCGGCGCTGAAGAACTCGGCCGTGGTGCAGAAGAGCAAGCGCTCGGTCATCAAGGTGCTGGGCACCGCACCGAGCTGCTCGCGGCGCATCGAGGGCTCCGGCTTCGTCTACTCCGACGAGCGGGTGATGACCAACGCGCACGTGGTGGCCGGCACCCGTGACGTCTCGGTCGAGGTCAACGGCCGCCGCGAGGACGCGACCGTGGTCGTCTACGACCCCCAGCGCGACCTGGCCGTGCTCTACGTGCCCGGGCTGACGTCGCCGGTGATGCCGTTCGTCAAGAAGCAGGCGGCCACCGGCGCCAGCGCCATCGTCCTCGGCTACCCGCAGGACGGGCCGTACGACGCCCAGTCGGCCCGGGTGCGCGACGTCGGCGACATCACCGGCCCCGACATCTACGAGTCCCGCGACGTGACCCGGGAGATCTACACGATCCGGTCGCTCGTCCGCAGCGGCAACTCGGGCGGCCCGCTGGTCAACCCGAGCGGCCAGGTCGTCGGCGTCATCTTCGCCGCCGCGGCCGACGACAAGAACACGGGCTTCGCCCTGACCGCGGCCGAGGCGGCCCCGGTCGCCTCGGCCGGCGTCACCCGTACCCGCGGCGTGAAGACCGGCGAGTGCGCCTGAGCCCTCAGGTGGTGCCGGCGAAGCGGCGGATCGTCAACAGGGCGGCGACCGCCGAGACGAGGAAGAGGATGGCGGCGACCCACCAGTTGCGGTGGGAGCTGATCGGGGTGGCCACGATCGGGGCGGCGCCGCCGCCGGACTCGACGCCCTCGGCCCGCGGGGTCAGCGGGGTCAGCGCGTCGGGCGCCGACTGGGCCTGACCGGGGACCGGGGCGCTGCCGAAGCGGGCGATGCCGGGCGACGGATTGGTGTCCAGCGGGTTGTCCAGCACCGCCGGGACCTGCTGGGTCAGGGCGGCCACCGGGTTGACCATGCCGAAGCCGAAGGTGGCGTCGCGGCCGGGCGTGCCCAGATCCTTCGCGGTGCGGACGATCCGGTTGATGACCTCGCCGGCCGGCATCGTGGGCCAGCGGGAACGGATCAGGGCGGCGGTGGCCGAGACCATCGGGGCGGCGAAGCTGGTGCCCTGCACCTTCCAATAGGTGCCGCCGGCCCGGGCCCCCACGAGCTGGGTCGCCGGGGCGGTGACCACCGTTTCCTTGCCGGTGATGGAGCCCGACCAGAGGGACGTGCCGTCGCGCTCGGTGCCGGCCACGGCCAGCACGCCGGGCTCCCGCGCCGGGTACCACACATCCGTGCCGGACGAGGCGCTCGTGTTGCCGGTGCAGGCGACGACCACGACGTCCTTGGCGAACGCGTAGTCGAGGGCCGCGGCCAGGGCGGCGCTGCTGCCGTTGCCGCCCAGCGACAGGTTGATGACCCGGGCCCCGTGGTCGACCGCCCAGCGCACCCCGCGGGCGACGATCAGGGCGTCGTCGTAGCGGTTCTGCTCGTCGAGCACCCGTACGGGCAGGATCTTGGCCTTGGGGGCGATGCCGACGACGCCGTTCTGATCGTCGTTGCGGCCGGCGATGATGGCCGAGACCGTGGTGCCATGACCGACCAGGTCGGTGTCGCCGTCGCCCTCGGGGTCGACCAGATCGCGGCCCGGCAGCACCTGGCCCTGCAGATCGGGATGGGTCGCGTCGACGCCGGAGTCGATGACCGCGACCGTCACCCCGGCGCCGTCGGCATAGGTCCAGGCGTCGGGGACGTCGAGCGTCTCCAGCTGCCACTCGTCGTCGCGCACGGAATCCGACAACAAGGGGGCAGGCTCGGCGAAGGCCGGCGAGGCGGGCACCACACCCAGCGCGAAGACACCAGCCACGGCGGCGGCCAGCAGCCGGCGGGCACGCGGAGACTTCAGGCTCGCAACACTCACGGATCGCATCGCCATTCTGGGTCCGGAACGGTCGATGCAGATTACTCCGAAACCGCGCCCGTTTGTCGTGATCGGTCTATGCCAGTCGCACCCACAGTCTGTTAATTCCCTTGGTCGACTCAGTGCGGGGGCAGGTGCGCCAGCTGAATCAGGCGGACGCCCTCACGCCGGGTGAGCAACCGCCCACGCCCCGGCGGCATCAGGGCCGGCCGGATCGGCCCGATCAGCGGCCCCTCGTCGGACGGCCCGGACATCACCAGACCCGGCGCCGACAACTCGCGCAGGCGCTGGATCACCGGCTCGTACAGCGAACGGCCGGCGCCACCGGCCCGGCGGGTCAGGATCAGGTGCAGGCCGACGTCGCGGGCCTGGGGCAGGTACTCGAGCAGCGGGGTGAGCGGGTTGGTCGGCCCGGCCACCACCAGGTCGTAGTCGTCGACCAGCACGAACAACTCGGGCCCGGTCCACCAGGACCGGTCGCGCAGCTGCTGGGCGGTGACGTCGGGGCCGGGCAGGCGGCGCTCCATGTAGCCCGCGACCGACTGCATCAGCTCCAGCGTCTTGGGCGCCTGGATGCCGTAGCCGATGCGGTGCTCCGACTCGGGGAGATCCATCAGGCTGCGCCGGTAGTCGACCAGGATGATCCGGGCCTCCTCCGGCGCGAACCGCTTGGTGATCGTCGTGGCCATCGTGCGCAGGAACGTCGACTTGCCGCACTCGGCGTCGCCGAAGAGCAGGAAGTGCGGGTCCGAGGCGAAGTCGATCTCGACCGGCTGCAGGTCGGCCTCCGAGATGCCGATCGGCATGCGCAGGCCGGCGCCGCTCTCCACGTGCAGATCGGCGTACGGCACGACGGCCGGCAGCAGGCGCACCTTGGGCGCGCTCGCCCCGTGCCAGTTGGTGGCGATCTCCTTCACCAGGTCGCTGGTGTCGGCCATCGTGGAGAGCTCGGGCCGCACGGTGAGAAGGTGCAGCGCCTTGTTCTTGTCGGTCGGGTGCTCCTTGATGCCGCGGCCCGGCTTCTCGGGCACGGTCATCGCGGCCCGCCGGTTGATCGAGGAGTCGCTGGGGTCGCCGAGGCGCAGCTCGAGCCGCGAGCCGAACAGGTCGCGGATGCCGGGGCGGAAGTCCATCCACCGTGAGCTCGCGGCCACCACGTGGATGCCGTAGGACAGGCCACGCGTCGCGAGGTCGGTGATGACGGGATCGAGCTCCTCAAACTCCTTGCGCAGGGTCGACCAGCCGTCGATGACCAGGAACACGTCGCCGAACGGGTCGTCGTCGGCGGCCGGGTTGGCCGGGTTGGCCCGGCGGCGCCGGTAGGAGGCCATCGAGTCGATGCCCATCGCGGCGAACCGGGCCTCACGCTCGTTGAGCAAAGTGGACATCTCGCCGACCGTGCGCCGGACGCCGACCGTGTCCAGACGGCTCGCCACCCCGCCCACATGCGGCAGGTCGCGCAACGTGCCGAGCGAACCGCCGCCGAAGTCGAGGCAGTAGACCTGCACCTCGGCCGGCGTGTGGGTCAGGGCCAGGCCGCAGATCATCGAGCGCAGCGCGGTCGACTTGCCGCTCAGCGTCGAACCCACCACGGCCACGTGACCGGCCGCGCCGGCCAGCTGCAGCCACATCACGTCCCGGATCTGCTCGCGCGGCCGGTCGACCAGCGCGATCGGCACCTGCAGGGCGCCGTGCAGCTCGGGGTTGGCGAAGGCCAGGCCGCGGGCCGGGTCGGCCACGACCGGGCCGAGCAGCTCGTCCAGCGCCGCCGACTGGGTCAGCGGGGGCAGCCACACCTGGTGGGCCGGCGGGCCCTGACCGCCGAGGCGGTCGACCATCACGTCGAGCACGCTCTCGCCGGCCGGGATGGACTCGGGCGGCGGCTCGACCGGCTTCACCGGCTTGGGGGCCGGGACATAGCGGGTCGAGTACGCCAGGACCTGCGGGTCGGCCCCGGCGCCACCGGTGGCGGCGCGCGTGCCGGCCTTGCGCAACGGCCCCGAGACGTACGCCGCCTTGAAGCGCAACAGAGGCTCCGTGCCGAACTTGAGATAGCCGTGACCGGGTGAGCGCGGCAGCTCGTACGCGTCCGGAACACCCAGCACCGCGCGTGACTCCAGCGCCGAGAAGGTCCGCAGGCCGACCCGGTACGACAGGTGGGTGTCGAGCCCGCGCAGCCGGCCCTCCTCCAACCGCTGGCTGGCCAGCAGCAGATGCACGCCGAGCGAGCGGCCCAGCCGTCCGATCTGGACGAACAGGTCGATGAAGTCGGGCTTGGCCGAGAGCAGCTCGGAAAACTCGTCACAGATGACCAGCAACGACGGCAGCGGCGGCAACGCGGCCCCACCGGCCCGGGCCTTCTCGTAGTCGCGCAGGCTCGCGTAGTTGCCCGCCTTGCGCAGCACCTCCTGCCGCCGGATCATCTCGCCGTCGATCGCGTCGACCATGCGGTCGACCAGCGGCAGCTCGTCGGCCAGGTTGGTGATCACGGCGGCGGTGTGCGGCAGGCGGTCGAGCGAGGCGAAGGTCGCGCCGCCCTTGAAGTCGATCAGGACGAAGTTCAGCGTCTCCGACGAGTGCGTGGTGGCCAGCGCCAGCACCAGCGTGCGCAGCAGTTCCGACTTGCCCGAGCCGGTGGCGCCGATCAGCAGGCCGTGCGGGCCCATGCCGTCCTGGGCCGACTCCTTGAGGTCGAGCTCGATCGGGCTGCCGTCGGCCCCCACGCCGATCGGCACCCGCAGCTTGTCCCGGTTGGGCCGCGGCATCCAGGCCTGGGCCACGCTGAACGTCTCCGGGTCGCCGATCCCGAGCAGGTCGGCCAGCCCCATCTCGGCCGAGAGCGGGGTGTCGGACGACTTCGACATCGCGGCCAGCCGCAGCGGCGACAGCCGCCGGGCGACCGCCTCGGCCTGCTCGACGGTGAGCCGGTCGGGCGTACCGACCTCCGCCTCGTGCTCCATCGAGTAGGTGTTCAGGACCCGCCGGCCGCCCGCGTGGGCGACCTCGAGCACCAGCAGCGACCGGTCGAGCAGGCGCGGCGGCTGCTCGTCGAGGTCGAGCACGGTCACGCCGTCGATGCCGTCGTCGAGCTGGGTCGCGCCGCGCAGGTCGGCCCCGTCGAGCACGATCACCACGTGCGGGGTGCTGACGCTCGCGCCCATCGGGTTGAACCGGGGCCGGTTGCCGATCACGTCCTCGAGCAGCTTCTCCAGGTCGGGCCCGGAGCTGGCGACCAGCCGCACATGGCCGAGCGCGTCGGTGCGCGCCGGGTGCAGGTTGTGCGGCAGCCACTTGATCCACTCCCAGTCGGCCCGCCGCTCGGGGCCGGCGCAGACCGCGACGATCAGGTCGTCCGGCGCGTGGAAGGTGGCCAGCTGACAGACGATCGCGCGGGTCAGGTCGTGCTTCTCGCCCCGGATGAGGTCGTGCTTCTCTCCCCGGATGAAGACGCGGGCGAAGCCGCGCAGCGAGGCGGCCACCGGCAGATCGGGCACCACGGAGTACGCGTCGAGGAAGCGCCGCAGCGCGCCCGCGGTCATCGGCTCCAGCTCGTCGAGCGGCCGCGTGACCGGCGGGATCAGGGGTGTGGCGAGGGTCTGCGGGCCGACGGCAAGGCGTACGACACCGAAGTCGGGGTCGTTGGTGCGGCGCTCCCAGACCCGGTGACTGTTCGCCGTGGACCACAGTTTGGTCGGGTCGGGATGGCGGTAGAGCAGGCCGATCCGCTGCTTGTCGGCGGTTTCCCGGACGCGCTTGCGCAGGCCCGACAGGTGGCGCAGGTATTCGCGGCGGGCCGCCATCATCTCGGCCTTCTTGGGCGAGCCGCTCGCGCCGAAACTCGTGGTCAGCATGGCGATCGAGGAGATGCCGAACAGGCCACCGATCACATAGGAGTACGCGCCGCCGCGCCCCTGGCCCATCATCATGGCCATGGCGACCGAGCCGCCCAGCATCGGCAGCGCCATCATGGCCTGCTGCCAGCGCCCGCCGGCCTGCTGCGGGATCTCCGGCGGCGGCTCGACAGCGATCTCCCCGGTCGGAATCTCCGGCGCCGGACGCCGAGCCGACCGTTTGATCACCACCGTACTCATGCCGCTATGTAACCCTTTCATCCACAAGCGTGGCTGTCCCCGTTGTGGCCCATCGTAGGTAAAGTCGGCTAGCCACCGCATTCACCTATGGAAAAGGGTCAAACCCATGAGTATCGGGCTGGCTCGCGTCACCATCAGTGCGCCGCAACGCCGCATCGATGTCGCGCTGCCCGAGCACGTGGCGCTGGCCGAACTGCTGCCCGAGGTGCTGCGGCACGCCGGCGAGGGCCTCGCCGACGACGGGGAGAAACACGGCGGGTGGGTGCTCCGCCGCACCGACGGGGTCGCGCTCGCGACCAGCCAGGGCCTTTTCCCCCAGGGCGTACGCGACGGTGAGGTGCTCCACCTCGTGCCGGCCCACGACGAGTGGCCCGAGCTCGAGTACGACGACGTGGTCGAGGCCATCGCCGAGGGCGCCCGCCGCCGGGGCAGCGCCTGGACGCCGGCCTCCACCCGCACCGCCACCCTGGTCGCGGCCGGGATCCTGCTGGCGGTCGGGTTGATCGCCGTCCTCGCGGCCGGTCCCGGCTGGCCGGGGGCGGCCTACGCCGGTCTCGGGCTGGCCGTCGTGCTCGCCCTGGCCGGGGTCACGGCTTCCCGGGCGTACGGGGACGCGCGCGCCGGCGCCGCCCTGGGGGCCTACGCGATGCCGTACGCCTTCGCGGGCGGAGCGGTGCTCGTGGCGACCGACGACCGGGTCGGTGTCTTCGGACTGCTGCCCTGGCTCGGCGGCTCCGAGCTGCTGGCCGGCTCGGTGGCGCTGCTGCTGGTCGCGGCGCTGGGCGGGGTCGGGGTGGCGGCGTCGCTGCGCCTGTTCACGGCCGGCGGCGTGATCGGGCTGTTCGGCGCGCTGACCGCGCTGGTCGCCATGGTCACCACCGCGTCCGGCGCGGCCGCCGTGCTGATCTCGGCCCTGGTCTGCGGCATCGGTGTGCTGCCGCTGCTGGCGATCCGGTTCGGCAAGATGCCGACCCCGCCGGTCACGCTGCCGACCGGCGCCGACGCCGCCGAGGGGTTCACCGGGGCGACGGCGAGCTCGCGCTCGCTGGATGCGGCTCGGGACCGGCCCGACCGGGCGACGGTGTTCGCGGCCGTGACCCGGACCGAGGAACTGCTGGCCGGCATGCTGCTCGGGCACGCGGTCCTCGCGGTGGCGGCGTTCGGCGTGCTGGCCGTGGCGGGCACGCTCTCGGCCCGGATCCTGATCATCGTCTCGGCCGCGGCGCTGTTGCTGAGGTCGCGGCTGTTCGTGACGCTGCGCCAGCGGGTGCCGCTGGTCGTGGGCGGGCTGGCCGGCGCGGCGGCGCTCGGGTTTGACCTGCTGCGCGGGGCGAGCCCGGCGGTGCTGCTCGGACTGACCGCGGCCGCGCTGGCGCTCGCGCTGATCACCGTGGTGGCTGGGGCGACCTATTCGCGCAAGCCGCCGTCGCCCTATCTCGGCCGCGCCGCCGATCTGCTGGACACCCTTGTCGTGGTGTCGGTGATCCCGGTGGCCTGCGCGGTCGTCGGTTTGTACGACGCCGTCGGAAATATCAGCCTCTGAAAGCTTGATGGGCGGCCGCCTTTGAGCGGCCACCCATCAACGGGCGATCATCAGGCGCTTCAGTGCTCGAGGCCCTCGGCCTCCGCGGCCTCGGCCCGCTTGAACGAGGCCCGGATCTCCTCCTCGGCCTCGACCCGGCCGGTCCAGGTGGCGCCCTCGACCGACTTGCCGGGCTCCAGGTCCTTGTAGACCGTGAAGAAGTGCTGGATCTCCATCCGGTCGAACTCGCCCAGGTGGTGGATGTCGCGCAGGTGCTCCTGACGCGGGTCCTCGAACGGGACGCAGAGGACCTTGTCGTCGCGGCCCTTCTCGTCGGTCATCCGGTACATGCCGATCGCCCGGGCCCGGATCAGGCAGCCGGGGAAGGTCGGCTCCTGCACCAGCACGAGCGCGTCCAGGGGGTCACCGTCCTGGCCCAGGGTGCCCTCGATGAAGCCGTAGTCGGCCGGGTACTGCGTCGCGGTGAAGAGCGTCCGGTCCAGCCGGATGCGACCCGTCTTGTGGTCGACCTCGTACTTGTTGCGCTGGCCCTTGGGGATCTCAACCAATACGTCGAAATCCATCTATCTGCTCCCTTGTTCGCCCGCTGAAGAGAAGACCGGTCCGGCGGGCGGTGAACTGCGGCCGGAACGGGCCGACAGGATCCGCGCGCGACGGTGTGCCGGATGTCGCTAGTCTCCCCTAAGTCCGACGCCGCGTACTAGGAGGGCCTCGTGGGGAGGCAAGATTCACACGACGGACCCGGGTACGACGGCGTGTCCGAGTCGCAGAACGACCCCAAAAACGGTAACCCGCCGGCGGAGGGCGGCAACGTCACTTCGCCCACTCCGCCGGACAATGGCGATATCGACCACCCCAATAGACTCTCTAATCCGCATTTATCCCCCGCAGTGCCGTCACCGGTACGAGCGGAGCCGACGCCGGATATGCGACAAGAAGCGCCCACCGCGCCCACCGAGTCGGAAGATCGACAGGTGCAGCCGCATGACCAGGCCCCCGAACCCGCCACGGACCTGACCTCCGCCGCCCGGCCCGCCGCCGAACGCGCGGCGGGCTCTCCGATGGTTGAGGACGATTCCGCGCCCGAGCGGCCCGCCGCTTCCCCGTCCGGTGAGCGGGGCCTTTCCCCTTCCGGCCAGGCAGGTAGTTCCGCCCCTACGGTGACGGGTGGTTCTGCGTCTGTGCCGGCGAGTGGCTCCGCGCCTGGACAGGCGGGTGGGGCGGCTGGGGAGCCCGGCATTTCCGCTGCTCGGCCGCCCGGTGGGTCTCTGGCTGGGCAGGGGGGTGGCTTCGCGTCCGGTTCTGGGTCAGGCTCTGCGGATCGTGGTTGGTTCGACCAGCCGGCGGTATCGGATGATCGCGCCGCGATCTCACATCACGGCGGGTCGGAGCAGGCTGGGAACGTCGGGCGGGCGGTCGCGGGCTCCGCGGCTCGTGGGTTCGATCAGCCGGCGGCGGATGATCGCGCTGCGACCTCGCATCCCGGCGGGTCGGGGTCGGCTGGGAACGTCGGGCGGGCGGTCGCGGGCTCGGCGGAGCGAGCACAAGGGCCGTGGGCCACGGCCCCGGGCAATTCGTCGAGGCCCGGCTCGCCGGGCGGCGGGACATATGGGCAGCCGGCGGCCACGTCGAACGTGGCTGGACCGGAAACGCCGGCGAAAGCCGTTCGACGGCCTGATGCGGCAGGTGATTTCGGGGCGCAGGGATCGTCCGCCGGTGCGGCGAGTGGCGCCGGCGGGCAGACAACTTCCGCCGCCGCGGAAACCGGGCAAAAGGCAGGAAGTCACTCCCGGACCGGGCAACTGGCGCGGGCGGCGAAAGAATCGTCGGGAGGGCCCGAAAGCCAAGTCCCCGGATCCGGCGTCCATGGCGTCCCGGCCCCGTCTGCCCCGTCTGCCCCGGTTGGCTCGGCGGCATCGCAGAGCCTCGCGGAGCAGTCCCAGCTCTCGTCCGCCGGCCAGACGGCGCCGGGCGGTAACGCGGATGGCTCCGCGGCGATCGGTCAGACGGCACCGGGCGGCAATGCGGCTGGCTCCGCGGCGGTCGGTCAGACGGCGCCGGGAGCGGGCGTTTATGGGCGGCCGGTGAGCGCAGGCGGTAGTCAAAGCGATCACGCGGGCGGGCCGGACCGAGCCGAGGGGCAGAAACCGGCCCAGGTCGGACCGACTCCATCCGCGCCTGGGGGCGGGGGTGTCTACGGCGGGCCCACTCAGCCGGTTGGTGGTGGCTTGGCTTCGGCTGGGCCGGTTGGTGGTGGCTCGGCTTCGGCTGGGCCGGTTGGTAGTGGCTCGAGTTCGGCTGGGTCGTCGGCAAGCGCCGGGGTTTTCGGCAGTGCGGCGCAGGCGCTCGGGGACTTGATCTCCAATGACGGGCCCCGTGGCGGGAAGGCGCGGCCTGATGGTCAGCAGGCCGCCGGGGAACGGCCGTCTGGTGCGGGCGTCTATGGCGGGCCGGCGCGGGCGGACAGCGGTCAGGCGCCCCGGGACCTGTCAGTGCAGCCGCCGGGTGTGGGTCATGGCGGGCCGGCGCGGGCGGACAGCGGTCAGGCGCCCCCGAGCTCGTCAGGGCAGCCCCCGCGCGTGGGCGATGGCGAGGGGCCGAAGGCAGGCACTGGGGGTTCGGGCCAAGGCGTCCAGCAGGGTGTTGTCTACGGCGGATCGCCGCGGGCCTTCGCCGGATCGGCGCCCGGTGCGGGTGGCGATGGTGGGACGGCGCAGGCGGACCAGAGGCAAGCGGCCGGCAGCGCGGGTCACGGCCCTCAGCAGGGCAGCGCGGGTCACGGCCCTCAGCAGGGTGGCGCTGGTTCCAGCGGGCCGGCGCGGGCGTTGGAGTCGGGTGTTTACGGTGTCCCGGCGTCAACGGCCGGTGTCCCGGCCTCGACGGCCGGTGCCGCGGCGTCGACGGCCGGTGCCGCGGCGTCGGCGGCCGGGGGATCGGGGTCCACGCGGGGATCGGGGCCGGGGGTCGAGGATCGGGCTTCGGTGGCCGGCGATGCCGGTGCTGGGCCGGGCGGCAATGTCTATGGCGGGAAGCCGCAGGAGTCAGGGCCGGCGGCCGGTGGCGTGTATGGCGGCAGATCGCCGGGCTCGGAGCCGGGCGGGGCCGGAGACCTTACGCAGGTCGTGGGCGGGGAGACCGTTGATCTTGCGGCGCATGTGGCGCGCGGGGGCGAGCTTGCCGGTGGTGAGCCGCCGGCGGAGGCGAAAGGGTTCGAGCCGGCTCTTCGGGCGGTAGCGCGCCCGGCGGCCGTGAGCGGCGACGGAGGGGGCCCTGAGCAGCCGGGTGGGCGCCGGAGGACGCGTACGGCATGGGTTGTCGCCTTGGTTGTCGCGCTGATGGCGGTGGTCGGCGTTGTCGCTGTGGTGCGGCCGGGGCCGGTCGAGGGGTGGCTGGGGGCGGAGCCGAGTGCGGCGCCGACCACGGCTGGGCCTACGCCTGAGGCGGCGCCGACGCCCGTGCTGGCGGCGGCGGCCGGGGGTGGGACGGCGCTGACGGCGGCGGGGGTCAAGAAGGCGCTCGATCCGCTGGTGGGGTCGGCGGCGCTGGGGACCAAGGTGCACGTCCGGGTGCTGGATGTGGCCTCGGATGAAGTGCTCTATGCCCGCAACGCGGACACCATGACGACGCCGGCCTCCACGACCAAGCTGTTGACGGCGGCGGCTGTGCTGTCGGCTCGGGGGGCGGCCTACCGGCTGAGCACGCGGGCGGTGGCGGGGAGCGCGCCGGGCGAGGTGGTGCTGGTCGGGGGTGGGGATCCGTCGCTGTCGGTCGACGCGAAGGGGCAGTTCCCGGGGGCGGCCCGGCTCGATCAGCTGGCGGCGCAGGTCAAGAAGGCGCTGGGGGCGGCCACGGCGACGAAGGTGACCGTCGATACGTCGCTGTTCAGTGGCCCGGAGACCGCCGTGGGGTGGGATCCCTCCGACATCTCGCCGGGTGGGCAGGTGTCGCGGATCCAGCCGCTGATGACCAACGCCGGGCGGATCAAGCCGGTGCACAACGAGTTCGGCGGGGATCCGCGGTCTCCGGATCCGGCGATCGCGGCCGGCAGGTCCTTCGCGAAGCTGCTCGGGGTGCCGGTTTCCACCGTCAAGAGGGGCAAAGCGCCGGCGGCGGGGGCGGCGCTCGGTGTGGTTCAGTCGCCGCCGATGGTGCAGCTCACCGACTGGATGCTTGAGCAGAGCGACAACACCATGGCCGACGTGCTCGGGCGGCAGGTGGCGCTCGCGGCGGGGCAGCCTGCCACCTTCGACGGGGCGACCGATGCCATCGTGAAGAAGATGCAGGAGATGGGGCTGCCGTCGGACGAGGCCGATCTGTACGACGCGAGCGGGCTGTCCCGGAAGAACGGGATCAGCCCGACGATGTTGACCCAGCTGCTGGCGCTCGCGGCCAGTGGGCGGGAGCCGTCGGTCAGCTCGATGTTCGGCGGGCTGCCGGTGGCGGGGTGGTCGGGGACGATGACCAAGCGCTTCGTGGCGCCCCAGGCCAACCAGATCGGCCAGGGCGTCGTACGGGCCAAGACCGGCACGCTGAGCGGGGTGAACACGATGGCCGGGGTGGTCACCACCCGGGACGGGCGGCTGCTGGTCTTCGCGATCATGGCGAGCGGGTCGGGGAACGCGGTGACGGCGCGGGCGGCGCTCGACAAGGTACCCGCGCGGCTTGTTACCTGCGGGTGCTGATCTCGGGGTTTTACCTGAGGTGGGTGCTGGAAATCCGCGGGTACGGTGGGGTGCATGGCGCAGTTCGTTGATTGGGATCTGGCCGCCGCGACCGCTGGCGCGCTGTCGAAATCCGGGCCCGCGGTCTCCTACGACGATGCGATGGCGGTGGTCTCCGAGCTGCGGGCGCTCACCGACGAGGCGGCCGGCCACGTCGCCGCGTACACCGGTCTGAGCTCGCAGGTCGAGGTCCCGCCGGTCCGGGTGGTCGACCGCAAGGACTGGGCGGCCGTCAACATCGAGGGTCTCAAACAGGTGATCATCCCGCTGGTCACCCGGCTCTCCGGTGACAAGCAGCCGGGTGGGCTGGCCGACGCGATCGGCTCGCGGGTCACCGGCGTTCAGGCCGGCACCATCCTCGCTTATCTTTCCGGCCGTGTGCTGGGGCAGTACGAGGTCTTCTCCGGCAACCCGGGCCAGCTGCTGCTGAACGCGCCGAACATCGTCGAGGTCGAGCGCAAGCTCGGCGCCGACCCCCGCGACTTCCGGCTCTGGGTCTGCCTGCACGAGGTCACCCACCGCACCCAGTTCACCGCGGTCCCGTGGATGCGCGGCTACTTCCTCGGTGAGGTGCAGGCCTTCGTCGACGCGTCGCAGAGCAGCGAGCACATCCTGGAGCGGCTGCGCCGCGGCGTGGCCACCCTGTCGGACGCGCTGCGCGATCCGGAGTCGCGTTCGTCGGTGCTCGACATCGTGCAGACCCCGGGGCAGAAGGCCGTGCTCGACCGGCTGACCGCGTTGATGACGCTGCTCGAGGGGCACGCCGAGTTCGTCATGGACGGCGTCGGCCCCGAGGTCATTCCGAGCGTGGAGGCGATCCGGGCCAAGTTCAACCGTCGCCGCGAGACGGGCAACCCGTTGGAGAAGGCGATCCGCCGGCTGCTCGGCATCGAGGTCAAGATGCGGCAGTACGCGGAGGGCCGCAAGTTCGTGCACGGCGTGGTCGAGCGGGTCGGCATGGACGGCTTCAACAAGATCTTCGACTCGCCGCTGACCCTGCCCCGGCTCGACGAGCTCGGCGACCCGGACGCGTGGGTGACCCGCGTGCACGGCTCGCAGCCGGCGATCGGGGGGTAGGTGGCGCGGATCCCGCCATCGGTGGCCGCGGTGCGGCTGGCCGTGCGGCGGGCTCTTCCGGCCTCCGGCCTGGTCCTCGTGGCCTGCTCGGGTGGGGCCGATTCACTGGCCCTGGCGGCGGCCGCCCGGTTTGTCGGCCGCGCCGTGGGGCTCGTGACGGTTGATCACGGGCTGCAGGACGGCTCGGCCGGGCGGGCGTCCGACGTCGCTCTATGGGCGGAGAGGTCGGGGTTCACCCCAGTCGAGGTGGCCACTGTCTCGGTGGCGGGACGGCCGGGTGGTCCTGAGGCGGCGGCCCGGGCGGCTCGTTATGAGGCGCTGACCGCGGCGGCCGAGCGCCATGGGGCCGTGGCGGTGCTGTTGGGTCATACGCGCGACGACCAGGCCGAGACTGTTCTGTTGGCGCTCGCGCGCGGCGCCGGCACGCGAGGGCTGTCCGGAATGCCGGCCGTGAAGGGCCTCTTCCGCCGGCCTTTGCTGGATGTCGCCCGGGCCGACACCCGAAAGGCTTGTGTGGAGCTGGGGCTGGCTCCCTGGGAGGACCCGCACAATTCGGATCCGTCTTTCGCGCGCTCCCGGGTGCGCGGGTCGGCTCTGCCCGCCCTGGTGGAGGCGCTGGGGCCGGCCGTGGTGGCCAATCTGGCCCGGTCCGCCGGGCAGATCGGGCAGGACAACGAGGCGCTGGATGCCCTCGCGGGGGATTTCTCGGGCGAGATGACCGTGGAAGCGCTGGCCGGGCTGAGGCCGGCCATCCGGAAAAGGGTGCTGCACTCCTGGGCGCTGCGACTAGGCGCGCCCGGCGGAGCGTTGTCGCATCGTCACGTGGAGGCGCTGGACGCCCTTGTCACGGCCTGGCGCGGGCAGGGCCCGGTGTATCTACCGGGCGGAATACAGGTGGCTCGTGACCGGGGAGCACTCGTTCGGGTGTCCTGACAGTCTGTGAGAGTCATCACTAGGCATGTCCGATTCGTCGGTCCTACTGCCCCGAACCGGGGGTTTTCCTGCGGTTAGAGCCGACTTGGCGGCCGCCCCGTGCGCCGGCCGGCAACCTGCATGCGGCACGCTGGTGCCATGGCTGATGGCTCCTGGTACGACGCCGACATCGACCACGTGATCATCTCTGAGGAGCAGATCCGGGAAAAGATCGGCGAGCTGGCGAAGCAGGTCTCCGCGGACCACGCGGACGCGGAGGGCGGCATCCTGCTCGTCTGCGTGCTCAAGGGCGCTGTCATGTTCATGGCTGACTTCGCGCGGGCGCTGGGCCACCATGGTCCGTCCACCGAGATGGAGTTCATGGCGGTCTCCTCCTACGGGCAGGGCACCACCACCTCCGGCGTGGTGCGCATCCTCAAGGACCTCGACCGGGACATCACCGGCCGCCACGTGGTCGTGGTCGAGGACATCGTCGACTCCGGTCTGACGCTGTCGTGGCTGATGAAATACCTGCAGTCGCGCTCGGCGGCCAGCGTCGAGGTGGTCGCGCTGTTCCGCAAGCCGGACGCGGTCAAGGTGCAGGTCCCGGTGAAGTACGTGGGCTTCGACATCCCGAACGAGTTCGTGGTCGGCTACGGTCTGGACTTCGCCGAGCGCTACCGCGAGTTGCCGTACGTCGGGGTACTCAAGCCCGAGGTGTACGCCCGTAGCTGAACCGTTTCTCAGCCTCTTCTCAGAAATCCGTCTTTATGGGCGGTTTTGCTCCGAAAGCTCGCTGAACGGGCGGGGGCCACGAGGTGTCCGGCCAGCGGGCTCACGGGTTCGCGACCGGCACCCACGGTGTACCGTCGAGTGACCGACGGCGCAGTCACACCTTGCGCCGGAGGGCCGGGACGATTCACCGTCGCTGGATTTCGAAAGTCACTGGGCGGGGTATCGGACCGGCAAGCCGCCGGTGGGCGGCACCGTTGAGGTGACCAGGACGCCGATCAGGAGGGTCCGGGCGCTTGGCGCCCGACAACAGTATGGAACGTACGCGTTTCTTCCGCCGCCCGGTGGTCTGGATCATTCTGGTGATCATCGGCGTGATTGCGCTGAGCTCGTTCTTCACCAGTGGTCCGAGCTACCAGCGCGTAGATACCTCGGTGGCGCTCGAGCGCCTCAATCAGCCCGGCATCAAGAAGGTCGTCCAGAAGGACAAGGAGCAGACGCTCCAGATCGACCTTGCTTCGCCGGAACGATTCGACGGCAAGACCACTGACAAGATCGAGACCCAGTACCCGTACGAGGTCACGCAGACGATCTGGAACGAGGTCAACGAGGCCAAGACGGCCGGCCGGATCACCGGCACGGTCGACGCCACGGTCTCGGGCGACAACATCCTCTTCAGTCTGCTGATCAACCTGCTGCCGATCGCCATCCTGGTGATCCTGCTGCTGCTGTTCATGTCGCAGATGCAGGGTGGCGGCTCGCGGGTGCTGAACTTCGGCAAGTCCAAGGCGAAGATGATCACCAAGGACACCCCGAAGACCACCTTCGCCGACGTCGCCGGCGCCGAGGAAGCGGTCCAGGAGCTCCACGAGATCAAGGACTTCCTCCAGAACCCGGCGAAGTACCAGGCGCTCGGCGCCAAGATCCCGAAGGGCGTGCTGCTGTTCGGCCCGCCCGGAACGGGTAAGACGCTGCTCGCCCGCGCCGTCGCCGGTGAGGCCGGAGTGCCGTTCTACTCGATCTCCGGTTCGGACTTCGTCGAGATGTTCGTCGGTGTCGGCGCCAGCCGTGTCCGCGACCTGTTCGAGCAGGCCAAGTCGAACGCGCCGGCGATCGTCTTCGTCGACGAGATCGACGCCGTCGGCCGCCACCGCGGCGCCGGCATGGGCGGCGGTCACGACGAGCGCGAGCAGACGCTCAACCAGCTGCTCGTCGAGATGGACGGCTTCGACACCAAGGGCGGCGTCATCCTGATCGCTGCCACCAACCGGCCCGACATCCTCGACCCGGCGCTGCTGCGCCCGGGCCGCTTCGACCGGCAGATCGCGGTCGACAACCCGGACATGGAGGGTCGCAAGCAGATCCTCCGCGTGCACGCCAAGGGCAAGCCGTTCACGCCCGACGTCGACCTCGACTCGGTGGCCCGCCGGACGCCCGGTTTCTCCGGCGCCGACCTGGCCAACGTGATCAACGAGGCCGCGCTGCTGACCGCCCGGAACGAGAAGCGGGCGATCTCCAACGAGTTCCTCGAGGAGTCGATCGACCGGGTCATCGCCGGTCCCGAGCGGCGCACCCGGGCCATGAGCGACAACGAGAAGAAGATCACCGCGTACCACGAGGGCGGTCACGCGCTGGTGGCGTACGCGCTGCCGCACTCCGCCCCGGTGCACAAGGTGACGATCCTTCCGCGGGGCCGCTCGCTCGGTCACACGCTGGTCCTGCCGACCGAGGACAAGTACACCCAGACCCGCGCCGAGATGATCGACACCCTGGCCTACGCGCTGGGTGGCCGGGCCGCCGAGGAGCTCGTCTTCCACGAGCCCACCACGGGCGCCGGCAACGACATCGAGAAGGCGTCCGGTCTGGCCCGGGCCATGGTCACGCAGTACGGCATGAGCTCCAAGCTGGGCGCCGTCAAGTACGGCACGAGCGGCGACGAGCCGTTCATGGGCCGCAACATGGGCCACGAGCGGGACTACTCGGACTCGGTCGCGGCCGACATCGACGCCGAGGTGCGCGCGCTCATCGAGCTGGCGCACGACGAGGCGTGGGAGATCCTGGTCGAGTACCGCGACGTGCTCGACAGCATGGTCCTCGAGCTGATGGAGAAGGAGACCATCACCCGCGAGGACATGGACCGGATCTGTGCCCGGGTCGTCAAGCGCCCGCCGATGTCGCCGTTCAACGGCTTCGGCAAGCGCATGCCGTCCGAGGCGCCCCCGGTGCTCACCCCGGCCGAGCGCGAGAAGCTCAAGGCGCAGGCGGTGGCTGACGGCCAGGCTGCCATCGGATCGAACCCGAACGGCAGCGGCCCGGAAGGCAGCAACTGATTTCCGACGACGACGCCCTCGACTATCTCGCCGCCCGCCTGGTCGACGGAAAGCTCACCGGTACCCCGGTTGAGCAGTCCGTCGACCTCGGGCGGATCGAGAAGGCGGTCCGGGAGATCCTCATCGCGATCGGTGAGGACCCGGACCGGGACGGGCTGGAGCGCACCCCGGCCCGGGTCGCCCGTGCCTACGCCGAGCTCTTCGCCGGCCTGCGAGTCGACCCGGCCCAGGTTCTGAAAACCACCTTCGAGGCCGACCACGAAGAGCTGGTGCTGGTCCGCGACATCGAAGTGATGAGCATGTGCGAGCACCACCTGCTCCCCTTCAAGGGCGTGGCGCACATCGGCTACGTCCCCGGCACGCACGGCCGGATCACCGGGCTCTCCAAGCTGGCCCGCCTGGTCGAGGTCTACGCCCGCCGCCCGCAGGTGCAGGAGCGCCTCACGTCGCAGATAGCCGATCTGCTGATGGAGAAGCTCGAGGCTCGCGGGGCGATAGTCGTTCTCGAGTGCGAGCACCTCTGCATGGAGATGCGGGGCATCCGTAAGGTGGGCGCCCGCACGGTCACCTCGGCCGTCCGCGGCGCGTTCCAGACCGACGCCAAGATCCGGGCCGAGGCCATGGCCCTGATCAACGCGCGCTGACCATCCGGTTGGCCAGGGTCGACATCGTGTACGTCCCGATGCCGAGCACGACCTCCAGCGCGTTGCGCCGCGTGTAACCGGCGGCGAGAAAGCCCTCGACAGGCGTGTCCCCGGTCGTGGCGAGCACCTCCAGCGTGAACCTTCGCAACGCCTCCAGCCGGGGATCGGCCAGCTCCCGCTGCTCGCGCAGGGCCGTGATCAGCTCCGACCTGGCGTCGAGCTGCCGTAGCCGGCCGGTGTGCAGGGCGATGCAGGTCCGGCAGCCGTTGCGGGTCGCGATGACCATGACCACCACCTCCCGGGCCAGCGGATCGAGCGTGCTCGCCTCGAAGAGGCCGTTGACGTGCAGGAAGCCGCCGAGCATCTCGGGGGACTCGGCCAGCCGGGCCACCTCCGACGGCAGGTGGCCCAGATGGGCGACGGTTTTCTCCATCAGCGGGCGCGAGGCGGCCGGGGCGGAGTCGAGGGTGTGCTGAGTGAACATCATGGCTCCGATAGGATCGACAACGTGGTTGTCGAAACCGTAAACCAGGTTGTCGAGTTTGCCAATGGGTGAGGCCTACGAGCTGCCGTTGCTGCTGTTCGCCGGCTTCCGCACCCTGATCGACGAGCTGCACGAGGAACTCGCCCGGCGCGGCCACCCCCATGTGCGCCCCGCCTACGGCTTCGCCATGCAGGCGATCGGGGTCCACGGCGCCTCGGCCAGCGACGTCGGGCGCCGGCTCGGCGTCTCCAAGCAGGCCGCCGGCAAGACGATCGACCGGCTCGAGGCGCTCGGCTACATCGAGCGGGTGGACGACCCGGCCGACGCCCGGCGCAAACTGATCCGGCTCACCGACCGCGGCATCGACTCGCTCCACCAGGCGGCCGAGATCTTCGAGCTGCTGCGCGATCGATGGACGGCCGAGCTGGGACCGGACCGGGTCGAACTCATCGAATCGTCGCTGCGCACCGTCGTCCGCGGTCCGGTCTTCCCGGTCGACGTGCCCGGCTGGCTCAGTTGAAGAACGACGCCAGCCCGACGCCCATGCAGGTCAGCAGGACGGGAGTCAGGCAGGCCAGGGCACCCACAATGGGCGTACGGTCGACGGTCCCGGGCTCGCCACCCCAGACGAAACCGATCGTCGCCCAGCCCAGCCCGAACGCCACCAGCGGCATGCTCAGCCCGCACAGCAGCGCGTAGGTCGGCACCGAGCCGGGCGAAGCCACCAGGTAGAGCGCGATCTGCACGATCAGCACGACCACCGCGAACGGGCCGTAAACCAGCAGGTTGCGCGCCCACGGGCGCCAGGTGCGGCTCGCCGACGGACCGGTCAGCAGGGCGTCCGCGGTGTCGGCGGTCCGCCGGGCCTGCTGCAGCGCGGCCAGGGCGGCCGCCGGGCCACCGGCCACGGCCCGGGCCGCCACATCCAGGTCGGCCTGGGTCGGCCGGAGCTCGGTCACCGGGATCCCCAGCTCCCCGCCCAGGCGTGCCTCCTGGTGGGCGAGCTGCGAGCGTACGGCCGAAAGCTCTTGCCCGGCCGCCGCGGTCGCGGCCTGCTGCTCGCCCGCCACCGAGCTCGCGGCCCGGCGAACCGCGTCGAGCCGTTGCGCGGCGGCAAGGTAATCGGCCCAGGGGCCCGGCGCCGGCGGACCGGTCTGGGCCGGGATCGCGTTGGTCTGCTGATCGGTCACGACTCGTCCCCGTCCGGCTCGAGGAAAGGCACCAGCGTCACCGTACGGTCGGCCTGCCGGTCGTGCAGCAGCGCGCGGTTGGGCCGCGGCTGCCACTCCAGCGGGCGGCCGATCATCGCTGCCACCTCGGCCGCCGGAACGTTCAGGAACAGCAGGCCGGCCACGTCCTGACCATCGGTCTCCTCGGCGAACCGGCGCGGATCACGCCACCAGGAGAGCAGGTGAGCGCCCCGGCCCGGTCCGTCACTCAGCAGCGCGGGCAGCCCCGGCAGGCCACCGCGCGGCGTCGCGTCCATGCCGAACACCACCCGGTAGCCGGGCCGCTCCGGATCCAGCTCCGCGGCCAGCCCGGCCGCGTCGACCACGACGACCTCCTGCCGATGGCCGATCTCGGCGGCGAGGGCCTCGGCGAGCCGGTCACCCTCGGCGACCAGGGAGGCAATGACAAACCGGGCGGTACGGGGTTGGTGGTACGCGGCGACACTGCGAGCCGCCGCGTCGAGCACCTCCGACCCGGCCGCCTGTGTGCCGAAAACGGCCAGATGCCGGCCTGGCGACGCTTCCAGCGGGAATGCCGCGGTGGACAGGTTCACGTCGAGGACCCGGCCCACCAGCGCGGCCGGCCTGGCCCCACGACCAGCCAGCGCGGCCCGATACGTCGGGTCGTCGGCCAGATGCTGAGCCGCGTAACCGGCGAACACGCGCGGCGGCTGGGCCTCCGGATCGCGCGCGCCCCACAGCTTGTGCCGCAGGTCGCTGAGCAGCTCGTCGTCCGCGTGCGGATCGGGGAACCGGACCATCCGCTCGTGACCGCGGGTCGCGCCGCGCGGGCCACCCAGCCCACCGGCCGTGTTGACCACGGCCGTGCCCAGCGGCAGCCCGGCCGCCGCGTCGTTGGCCGGCTCCAGCACGTCGCCGCCGCCCGGCAGCGCTATACGCACCGGGAACTGGCCGAAGAAGTCCCGCGTGACCTGCACATTCTGGCTGGCCAGGATCAGATGGATGCCGCACGAGCGACCCGTCCGGGCCAGCGAGTCGAGCAGCGCGGCGGCCTCGGTGGCCACCGGGTCGGCCCCGGCCAGCAGCACCGGGAACTCGTCGATGACACAGAGGATGCGCGGCAGCGGCCGGTCGGCGGCCGCGGCCCGCAGCTCGGGAAAACGCGACACGCCCGCCCGCTCGTACGCCACGGAGCGCCGCGCCATCTCCGCGTCCAGCTCCCGCAGCACGGCCAGGCCGTACTCCCGGTCGGCCTCGACCCCGACGGCCCGGGCGTGCGGCAGCCACGTGCGGTCGCGCCGGGTCGGCACGAACTCGGCGAAGGTCACGCCCTCCTTGAAGTCGAGCAGGTAAAGCGACAGCTCGGCCGGGCTGTAACGAGCCCCCAGCCCGTAAAGCACATTCACCAGGAAAGCGGTCTTGCCGGCGCCGGACCGGCCGCCGACCATCCAGTGCGGAGTCAGATCGTTGAAGCGCAGGGCCAGCGGGATCTCCCCGTCGTGCCCGACAACCGTGCTCAGACCCTCGGCGGCGTCACCGGCCCACAGCTGATCACCCGGCTCGGGCAGCAGATCGGCCAGCGTGACGTGGGAGGCGGCGGCCGAGTGGGCGGCCAGCTCCCGGCAGACCGCCTCGAGAAGATGCGGCGGCGGATCCTCGTCGAGGAAGACCGGGGCGTTCAGCCAGGACACACTCGGGATCGAGCCGTACGTGGCCCCGGGCGGATCCCCGATCACCGCATAGGGATTACGCACCGAGATCATCGTCGTACGCGGCAACGGCGCCTGAGTGGTCTCGGCCGTCAACGGTGGCGGCGGCCAGCCGGCCACGATCAGATGCAGCCCCGAATCGGGCCCCTGCTGGGCCAGCGCGGCGATGCGGCGCAGCTCCTCACCCTCAGTCAACTCGGGCAGGCTGGCGATGACCACCAGCATCATCCGGTCGCGGCGGCTCCGCCGGGGCGCGACACCGCGGCCCGGGCGCAACCACTTCTCGGCCTCGGCCAGCACATCCCGCAAACCCTGCCGATCGGTGGCCGGCGGCGACATCAAGCCGGCATCCTGCAGCCCGGCGAACGGGGCGAAGACCTCACCGGCGCCGACCCCGTCCACGGCCCGCACAAGAAGAGAACCGGCCGGCGCGGCGGCCAGCAGACGCACCAGCAAAGATCGCAGAAGCCCGAACACCCGGGAGTCAGTGGCGGTGGCGTCGATCGTCAGATGCCCGGTCCCCAGCAGCGGCACCAGGGCCGGGAACTGGGCGTCGTCCAACGGCTGAGCCGCACCCAGCCGCACGAACTGCGGCGGATAGACCCCACCCAGCGGAGTGTTGAGCGACTGCGCATCGAGATCAGCGCCCAGCCAGCCCGGAGCCAGCGCGGCCGCGGCGATCCGCAACTCCTCGACCAGCCGATGCTGCTCGAGCGGATCGGGCTGGGCCGCCCCGTCCCCCTCGAGCACGGAGGTTGCGGCCTCGGCGATCGCCGCCGCCTGCCGATGCAAAGCGGCAGCCTGATGGACCCGCTCGGCCGAATCCGCCACCGCTCTCACCTCCTGTGTGTGCGGATAAAACCTATCCCAGAGCCGGACCGCCATCGCGTTCCCGGTGCACCGTCCCCGCCCGAGTCGCGAGGGTTGTGCCCCTGGGTAGCCGCCCGGGCGATTACGAGTGACGAGGCACTACTGTCGTATGTGTGCAGCCGCAGGAGCCCGTGACCGGAGCACCAACCCAGCCCGAGCTGCCCCGCCAGCCGGACGGGGGAGTGACGCCGGAGCCCGTGGAGAAGCCGGCGAAGGGGCGCAACCCCCGGCGGCGGTTGTGGTTGGCGGTGGGTGCGGGGATCTTCGCCCTGCTGTGCATCGGGGGGATTGGCGTGTTCGTTCTCCTCTACGACAAGGAGACCAAGATCGACCGCGCCGAGCCCGACGCCGTCGTGGACAGCTTCCTTCGGGCTTACCTCATCAACCGGGACGACCAGAGAGCCTCGCTGTACCAGTGCAAATCCGGCGGGGACTTCCAAGCGATCGCCGACTACCGGGCTGACATCGTCGCCCGGGAGAAGCAGTTCTCGGTCGGCATTCGTGTCAACTGGTCGACGTTCACGGTCCAGAAGAACGGGGCCGAGGGCGAAGTGACCACGGACCTGATCAAGACGGCAACGGATCAATCGGGCCGTGTGAGCGAGTCATGGAGCTTCGGGGTGGTCGACGACAGTGGGTGGCGTGTCTGCAGCACTACCAAGATCGGCTGAACTTACTCCAGCCAGAGCATGTGCACCGGCACTTCAAGGGTTCGCGGGGTGCGACCGCTCCAGGCCCAGCGATACCACTCCAATTCGGTAGCCACCCGGACGCAGATGTCACCGTCGTTGTTTGTGTGCATCTCGGTGACGGCTCGCAGGTCACGTTGCTCGTTACCCGACTCGAGCATCTGCACCACCCGGAGGCCGGTCAGCCGGGCCGCGTCGAGGGTCTTGACCGGGCTGCGCCGGGATGGTTCGTCCAGCGACACCAGCCGCGAGGTCAGATCGGCCGACTCGATGGTCAACCCGCTGATGCCGTAGTCCTCGACCCACACCCGTTCGACCGGAATCAGAGGGGCGAACACCTCGGTCTGCTCGGACTCCGCCCGGTACCACTCACCCTCGGGCATGACCGGGACGTAGGTACGGCTGCCCTGCACGACCTTTTCGTCGGCGCGCAGATCGCCTCGCCAGCCGTGCCCCGGCAAGCCGATCAGGACCCGTCGGCCCCGGAGCGTGCCCGTCATGGCGGCGGGCGTGGGTACGATCGGCCGCGGCGCCTCCAGGGCTCCGTCCGACATTGCGAAGGGGTCCGGCACCGGTCCGCCGATCATCCCGCACCTCCCAACGGTGCTCCTTGCGTCCGCATGAACGTTACGGGGTCGATGGCGCCCGCGCTCGACCGATCGTTGTTGAGGTGCACCTCGAAGTGCAGATGGGGACCTGAGGAGTTGCCACTCGTGCCGACCCGGCCGATGATTTCGCCCGCGGTCACCTCCTGGCCTTCCTTGACGAAGGGCCGCTGCACCATGTGGCAGTACCGGGTCATGACGTTGCCGGCATGCTGGATCTCCACCATCCAGCCGCAGCCGCCCTTACCCGGGTAGCCGTCGACGTTACAGGTGCGCCGTCCACTGTGGTCCTCGTCGCATTTGACCTTCGAGACGATGCCGCTCGCGGCAGCCGCGATGGGCGTGTAACGCCCGATGATCAGGTCGACACCTTGGTGGTTGGAGCGTTCGCGGGTGCGGAAGCCGGATCCGACGACGGCATTGACCGGGTTGGTCCACCCCGAGGCGGCGATCTGGCCGGCTGAAGCGCAGACCATGGCGACCGAGCTACCCACCGCGTTCGCCGCGCCGTCGGCCAGCTGGTTCACGATCTGTGTAGCGGTCGGCTCGTGCTTGGCGTACGCGTCGGGATAGGCGCTGATCTGAACCTTCTGGGCGGCCTCGGTAAGCGCCATCGTCTCCCAGCCGGGAACGGTCTTGAGCTTCTCGTAGAACTTCGTCGCCGCGTAGGCCGGATCCATGACCTGTGCCGGCGTGCCCCAGCCGGAGCTCGGCCGCTGTTGGAAAAGACCCAGCGAATCGTGATCGTTACGCTTGCCGAGGTTGCCCAGGTTGGTCAGACGGGATTCCTGCATCGCTGTGGCGACGGCGATAACCCAAGCGCGTGGCGGCATCTTCAAGTCCGCGCCCACGTTGATGATGACCGCCGCATTGCGCATCTGCGTCGCGCCATAGGACCGGATCCGCGGCATCTTCGAATCAGGATCGACCGGGCCGCCCTTTCCGCAACCCATCGCCAGATTCAGTTTGGGGTTTTCGTCGGTGAGCCCGCCGACGAGCAGGGCAGTGATGCTCCCACCGCAGCAGAGCAGGGCAAGCGTCGCCACGAGGGCGACAAGCAGGACGATCTTCCGGCGCCGCGGAACGCTCACGCCGCTTCCCAGTCGATGCCGTCCACCAGCCAATGGCCGCTGGGAGATATCAAGCGGAGGCTGAGCTTGCCGGAGTCCATAGTGACGACCGCGTTGACCACGGTCGCGGTGACCGGTACCAGGCTCGGCCGACCGACCACCCGGTCGGCCGGAACGCCGGCCGGATCAACCCCGTCCAGCTCGTTGGCCAGTTTCTTCGTGGAATTCGGTAGCAGCCGGTCGCGCCAGGCCTTCGGGGTGATGCTCTGATGGTCGGCCCAGGCGGACGCGAAGGCGTAGGCAACAGCCTCGGGTTGCGCCCGCCCGGCGCTGGTGGATGGGCTCGGCGGCGGGGCCGTGTCGATGACGCTGTCGTCCTCGGAAGGGTCGATGCTCACCGCTGGCGCAGGTGACCCGGCGCCCACAGACGGCGTCGCCGCGTCATCCCCGCTGGAGAAGAGCCGGCCGAGCCCGACGATGGCCAGCACGATGACGGCGAGGACGATGGCGACGCCCCACCGGGACCGGAAGATCCGGTTCAGTCCGAGTTCAAGTGAGCGGGCCATCGGATCACTTCGCCTCGGTGCGCACCCGCGGAGTAGCCGGTGGCGCCGGCTCCGGCGCGGTAGTACCGGTTTCTGGCCGGTAGATCGCGAAGGACGCCGGCCGCTCTGCCTCGTCCGGCTCGGTCCAGGTGGACGTCGCCCGCGCCCGCGAGGGGGCGGCCTTCTCCCTCTGCCCGGCGGAGTCCTTCTCGGGCGCCGGTGTGTCCGCAGTGTCGCGAACCGATTCTGTGCCGTCAGGTCGCGTCGGCCCGGAGCCGCCGCCGCGTCGGCCGGATCCGGCGGTCACCGGTTCCAGGCTGCCACGAGCCGTCGCTGAGTGCGACGGGTCCTCAAGCCGGGCCTCGGGCCGGAGATTACCCTGGTCGACGTAGACCGTGCGACCGTCCTTGCCCACGACCTGACGGCTGTCGGTGTCGGCGGACTCGGTCTTCGCCGCCTCCCGCATGTCGCGGAAGAAGTTTCGGGTCCAGGAACCGGTGGCGATAGTGCGCGCGCCGTCCTTGCCGCCTAGCTGTGTGATGCGTCGGTAGGGACGAAGCAGAATCCAGCCCGCGACGCCGCAGAGCCAAACCAGTACTACCTGAAGCCAACCGGCAAGGCTGGCCGTACTCATAATCATGTCGACGGCGAACAGATAGATCGCCGCGCCCGTGCCGAAGATGAGGATGTTGAATACCGCGGCCACGACGGCGTTGCCCAGACGCTTGATTCCCGCGCTCGCCGGTCGGAGCAAACCGATGGTGCCCAGGATCGGCGCCGCGATCACCGCCCACCGGAAGATAAGGAAGCCCAGAAGGACCAGCACGGAAGCAGTGAGGTCGAACATCGCGAACAGGATCGCCGCCAGGACCGCGATGAATCCGGCGCCGATCCGATCCATGCCGTTGACGCCCTGCAGATACTCGTATGCTTCCGGGTCTTCGGTCTTGATCTGCTCGGCAACTCGCTGCCACTGTTCTTTCTTGCCGTCCAGGACGCCCGGACGTGTGGCCGGATTCTCGCGGATCCGCTCCGCTTCGTCCCACGTCAACGATCGGGCGTCGTAAAGAGCCGCGCCGTACTTCTTGGCCGTTTCGCTGTCGGCCGATCCGAGGAGCCCACGTAGCCAATTTCGGTAAAGCATGGTCTCGGTAACCGTGTCGCTGGCTCGGACGGCCGGCGGGCGGTTGTCCTTACAGGCGTCGCCACCGAGTGCACAGCCCGCGGGCGGATCGTCCGGTCGTGGACCAACCGCATCGTGCACGACGCCGAGGGTGTTGATCAATGTGCCGTCGGCGATGTTGGCCGAGCGCACCGGCCATGCCGCGATCGCCGTCACGGCGACCATCACGAGGATCGCCCAGCCGGCCGTGGTCGTAGCGGCTCCCATTTCGGCTTGCCTCGATCGCCAGATGAGATAGACCCCCACGATGGCCAGAGTGATGACGCCGAAGACGCTGAAGACCTTCTCGTAAACGGCCTTGGTGGCCTGATCGACGAGCGGGTCGGCCCAACCCCAGAGCGCCTGCGGATCCCAAGCGCGCTCGCGCAGGGCATTGGACGCTCCGATGACCGCTGTGGCGATCATGAATTCGCCGTTGGCGATGGTGGTCTCGACTTTGTAGTCCGTGTCGACCACTGCGGCAGCACAACCGCTTTCCAGGTCGTAGGTCGTGTAGTTGTACCCGGCGTATCCGTAGTCACTGTAGAGGCCGGGGAAGCTGGTCTTCGAATCCTCGGTCTTGGGCCGCTCCGCGAACCAGCCGGCGAGCCCTGAGTCAGGCGTGCTCGGGGTGGGTGCTTTGAGGCAATCCGCGCGGTCAGCAGCCACCTTGGTGAGCCGGCCCACGCATCCTTGGATGTCCTGCTGCCACTCCTCAACGCTGCATGCGCCGCCTGGAACTTTGAGTGGAACCCCCGCCGGAGCGGCCGACGCCGGGGCGACCGCCCACACGATCGACGCCACGACGACGACGAACATCGTCATCAGCAGCGCCAACCCCCGCCGCACCATCTCATACCTCCAGGTCGGACGGTGACATCGGAATCGCCGTGGGCGGCGCCTTCGCGGCCGCCGGCGTCGTGTCGAGGTGTTCGAGCAGACCGTCAACGTACGACACGTCGACGCGGACCTTCTGCACGCGACCGTCCACGTCCCGCATCACGAACTCGCGGAACCCGAGCCGGGTCGACGAGGAGGTGTCCACCTGGGACAGCGAGGCCAGCGTGGCTTCGTACCCGTCGTGGACCGGGACCCGGAGCAGCCGCAGCGCCTCCGACGCGATCTCCTGGTCCTCCGCGATGCGGCCGACGAAGACCGTCGACACCAGGTTCTGCACGTCGAGGCCGAGGATGTCGCGCGGGTTCTGCGAGGCGACCAGGGCGGCCAGGTTCCACTTCCGGGAGTCGCGGGCGAGCCGGACCAGGAAGGACCGGCCGGAGCGCCAGCCTTCCATGAAGTGCGCCTCGTCCAGCCCGACCATCTTGCGGCTGGACATGGACCCGCCGTAGCAGCGGCGGACCGCGAGCCGGTGGGCGGTGTGCAGCATCGGCAGGGCGAGGGATTCCTCGGCCGACCAGTACTCGCGTTCGATCTTCAGGTCGGGCAGGCGCAGGCCGGCCATCGTGATGACCGTCAGGGCGGCGTCCGCGCCGAGCAGGTGTTGTGGCGGGGAGCCGAAGAACAGCAGCGCGAGCGGCATCTCGGCCGTGTCCAGGAGCAGGTTGGCCAGCTCCTTGCCCTCGTCGTCGTCCAGGCCCTGCAGGGTGCGGACCACGTCGTCGAGGGTGGACGTCTCCTCGGCCGGCACCTGGCGTACCGCGTGCCGCAGCAGCGTCGCCGTGGACGCCTCCTTGGCCACCTGGGGCGGGACCAGCATCGAGCAGATGTCCTGGACGAGCATGCGGCGTTCGGCGCGGGCGTTGGAGACCGCGATCTCGTACTCGCGGTCGCCGCCCGGGCCGGTGGCGAACTCGGAGCGCACCGGGGTCGGGATCAGCGCGTACGGCGCCAGTGTGCCCTGTTCAGAACCGGTCAGGTTGAGCACCCGCGAGTAGGGCCGCAGCTCTGGCATCTGGCACAGCCGGGCCAGCGGGCCGGACGGGTCGAGCAGGGTCACCTGGACGCCGCGGCGGGCGTTCAGGTAGCCGAGCGCGCCCATCAGGGTCGACTTTCCACCGCCGGGCTCGGCCACGAAGACGCCGAGGCCGGAGCGTTCCCGGACCTCCATCGGGAAGTGCAGGTCGAGGAAGACCGGCCGGCGGCAGGTGCCGGCGGTGCGCCCGATCAGGTCGCCGCGCCGGTCGCCGACGGTCGAGGCCGCCTGCGGCAGGGCCGCGGCCAGCAGTTTGACCGGCATCCGGCGCACGTAGCCGGTGTTGGCGATCGGCTCGCCCGGGATGAACTCGCGGGCCAGCTGGTCCTGGTTCTTCGGGTGCTGCAGCGAGATCCGCATCTCGCGGCTGTAGAGCTGGATGAGCCGGCGGGCCCGCTCCAGGCACTCCTCGCGGGTGGCGCCGCCGACGGCTATCCGGTGCCAGCCGTGCGCGCGGGCCGACTCGACCGGCAGGCCGGTGGTCATCTCGTCGCCGATGACCAGGGCCCGCTTGGCCAGGCGTTCCAGCTCGGGTGGGGCGTCGATGCCGTGCTCGGCGTAGTCGAGCTGCTGCGACCGGATCATGCGGAGCCGATGCTCGAGGTTCTTGAACGAGCTGCCGGAGCCGAGGATGTCGATGCGTGAGGAGATCTCCATGGGCCACGGCAGCCGCTCGTGGAAGTGCAGCCACGGCTCGTGCTTCTCGGGGATCTCCAGCGGCTCCATCCGTCCGACGGACAGGACCGCGACGTGCCTTTCCTCGCCGGTCATCCGGTTGACCAGCTTCACCGTCGAGCCGTACGGGGTCCGGTAGCGCTCCACCTGCTCGGTCAGCGCCAGCAGGTCACCGGTGTCCCACTGCCCGTTGGTGACCGGCGAGAGCGGCCCGGGTGGCGACATGCACAGCGCGACCGAGCGGAACAGCAGCCATTCCAGCTCCTGCGGGGTGACCCGCCGCCCGCGCATGCCGAATGCATTGAGGACCTCGTCGAACTGCTCGACCGTGCGGCCGAGTTTGCGCCGCTCGCTGTCCGACGTGCCGCGGCCGAAGATCCGCAGGATGCGCTCGGAGAACGTATCGCCCAGCGACCGTCGCGCGAACGTCACGCCCAGGTAGGTCTGCCCCTCGGCGTGGTTGACCGAGAGCAGGTGCCGCTGGGCGGCCACGAGGTGGTCGGACCACGAGGTGCCGCCGCGCACGTCGGGCAGCGGCTTGGCGGTGAACGAGTCGACCGTGCGGGCCCACTCGTCGGCCGGGAACGGCCGGTTGGTGCGGCGCAGGTGGAGCCGGAAGCCGGCCAGGCCCGCGTACTGCTCGGAGATGGCGCTGAGCAGGGCCTCACGCTCGGCGTCGGGACGGAAGGCCCACCGCACCTCGGGCAGCGAGTACCAGGCGGTGACCGTGCTCTGGGTGAAGGTCAGGTGGCCGGCGATCTCGCTGATCTCCAGCTCCATGGCCGGGTCCCGGTCGTTGAACTTCAGCTTGTGCGGCCGCAGCGGCGCCGGGCGCGCCTCTTTCTTCTTGTCCTGCCGGACGGGCAGGTTCCGCGGCTCCTTCTTGCGCTTGGCCGGCGCTTTCTCCTTGCGCTTGGCCGGAGCCTTCTCCGGCGCGGGCACGGGCAGTGCGGCCTCTTGCGCCTGCGGGGCGCCTTGGGTGTACGGATCAACAAGAGCATCCCGCTCTTGCCGGTCGCGCACGGGCGGCAGACCGGAACTGCCCACGGTCTGCCACAGCGGCGGCGTCGAGACGGGTGGCGCCGAAACCGGGCCGGGCGCCGGCGGGCTGGCCGCGCCGACCTGCGGGGAGGCCGGCCAGTCGTCGAAGTCGGGCCACTCCTCCAGGCTCGGGTCGCCCGTCGCCTGGAAGAAGTCGGCCTGCGGACCGACCGGGGCCCGGCTGAACGGCGACACCGGTTCCGGCACGCCCCACGCCCCGGCCTCGCCCTGATCGAGCCCATGGTCGGGATCGCGGTCAAAGCCCTGATCGAAATCGGACGCCGGCACCGCCATCGGCGGACCGGCCACCGGCGGCGCGGGGGGCTCGGCCGACGGCAGCGGCTGCGCCGAGACCGGCTGCGCGGAAACGGGCCGCGACGCAGGCGAAGACGAAACAGGCTGCGACGTAGGCGGCGATGAGATGGGCCGCGACGTAGGCGGCGATGAGACGGGCCGCGACGTAGGCGGCGATGAGACGGGCCGCGACGTAGGCGGCGGCGACACCGGACGCGCGGCCGGGGGCGACGACATCGGGGGCGACGCCATCGGCGGCGAGGACACCGGCCGGGCGGCGGCGGGCTGCGCGGAAACGGGCCGCGAAGCAGGCGGCGAGGCGGGCGGCGAAGAGATCGGCCGCGGAGCAACCACCGGCGCGGCTTGATCAACCGGCGGCGCTGGGTCAGCGGGTGGCGCCGGGTCGGCCGGCGGCGGCCCGAACCCGTTGCCCACGGCCGGCCGGTCGTCGAAGTCGAACCCGAAGTCGAAGTCGGCCCCGTCGTCGGGAACCGCGCGCGATTCACCCGGCGGCGTCGCCGGGGCCGGGGCCGCGACTCCGCCGAACAGATCGAGGAACGGCGAATCGATGTCCAGCGACGTGTCGACCGCCGCGCCCCGCGGGCGTACCGGCTGGGGTGGCTGGAAGACGCCGACCCCACCGTGCCCGGGCGCGGCGACGAGCTCCTCGTCGCCGGAATCCGACGAAACGTAGTTGTCCGAACGCACACCGTTACTCTGCAAGCCCGGCCGCGAGGAATCCGCGCGGGGATGCCCGGGCGGAACTGGTCCGGTCATGCGCCCGCTCCGAGGGAGTACGCGATGGAACTGGTCATACCAACTCCTCCCGAACCCGGATGCGAGTGGCGACAAGGCGGGGATCGCGCCGCTCGTCGGCCGGCTCGCGGGTGCGGCGCCAGTCGGTGAGCGCGGTGCGGATGACGACCCGGGCCGGACGGTCGGGGTCGACGTGGCGGAACACGTACGACGTGGTGACCATCGCGAGCGCGATCTCCCAGGCGGGGAACGCGTCGAACTCGAACGTCATCAGGTAGTGCAGGACCATGAATAGGGGCACCAGCGCCACGAACATGCCGTACTGGGCGTAGGGCAGGTGGATGGGCAGGGTGTATCCCGGGGGGCCGAGGTAGAGCAGCCGCGCCCGGTAGATGTCGTCGTCGGTGCGAAGCCGCATCTCAGCTGAAGATCAGATCGATGAGGAAGTCGCCGACGAAGAACAGGGTCGCCGCGCCGGCGATGAAGGCCAGGCCCACGATGGCGATGGCCGAGCTGGTGAGCACCTTGGAGATCTCACCGCGGCTGGCCCGTCCAATGAAGATCACGCCGAGCACCGCGAGCAGGATCGGCGCGATGTTGCTGGCGAAGAACTTGACGACGCCATTGGTGTCGATGCCCTTGGGTTCGGCGGCGAGCGGCGTAATCTGCTGGAGCACGGCCGCGGCCTGTGTGGCGAGCTCAGTGGCGATCATCGGTAAACCTCCCCGCGCCCGGTTAGGGGGTTCCGGGCACGCTGCAGTGGTGAAGCCTCACGGCAACGCCCATATCGTGCTACCTCCCACTCGATGCGTCGAGTGAGCGTTTCGGGCAGTGCCATGCTCGTCTGCTCTCTTCGGTCCTTCAATGATGCCCAGTTCCGAAGAGTACGGCTCGTACTTCTTGGCTACAAGCGTCTCAAACGTTACTCAAGGTGATGGCGTGCGTGAAAATGAGTCACGAGCCATCGTACGCACGTGCGACAACTCGGACCGCCGTACCCTCGTTCCGTGACGACTCAGCCGACGGAATCGCAGGTCGCGGCCCACCGCCTGATGCATGAAGATCATCCGGTCGTGATGGGGGTCCTCAATGTCACGCCGGACTCGTTCTCGGACGGTGGGAAATACACGGACGAGGAGTTCGCAGTTGCGCACGCGTTGGATCTCCGGAGAGCCGGCGCGGACATCGTAGACATCGGTGGGGAGTCCACCCGCCCGGGTGCCGAGCGCGTGGACGCGCCGACCGAGATCGCCCGCGTGGTGCCGGTGATCAAGGCCCTGGCCGGGGCCGGGGTGCCGATGAGCATCGACACGACGCGGGCCGCGGTGGCGGCGGCCGCCCTGGAGGCCGGGGCGAGCGTGATTAACGACGTGTCGGGCGGGCTGGCCGATCCGGACATGACCCGGGTCGCCGCCGAGGCCGGCTGTCCGCTCGTTCTCATGCACTGGCGGGGCCACTCGCGGCACATGAATGAATTGGCCGTCTACTCCGATGTCGTGACCGAGGTTCGCGACGAGCTCCGTCAGCGGGTGGACGAGGCGCTGGCGGCCGGGGTCGCGCCCGGACAGATCATTCTCGACCCCGGGCTCGGCTTCGCCAAGACGGCCGAGCACAACTGGGCGCTGAGCGCCCACCTGGACGTGCTGATCGCCCTCGGCTTCCCGGTGCTGTTCGCCGCGAGCCGCAAGACCTATCTGGGCCGTCTGCTGGCCGGTCCCGGCGGCGCCCCGCGCCCGGTCGAGGGCCGGGAGGCGGCCACGCTGGCCACGTCCGTGCTGGCCGTCGCGGCCGGCGCCTGGGGCGTCCGGGTCCACGACGTGCGATCCACGGCGGACGCGCTGGCGGTCTGGCGCGCCACCGGATCTCCTCGGCTCCGTACGGCAAGCTGACGATCATGACCGACGAACTGGGGCGGATCTCGCTCAGCGGGCTGCGGGTCCGCGGCCGGCACGGCGTCTTCGACTTCGAGCGCGAGCAGGGCCAGGACTTCGTCGTCGACGTGCGGCTCGACCTCGACCTGGGGCCGGCCGCGGCGAGCGACGACGTGACCGACACAGTGCACTACGGCGAGCTGGCCGAGCGTCTGGCCGCGATCGTCGCCGGGGAAACGGTCAATCTGATCGAGACCCTGGCCGACCGGCTACTCGACGCCTGCCTGGAGGACCACCGCGTGGCCGCCGCCGAGGTCACCGTCCACAAGCCCCAAGCGCCGATCCCGCTGGAGTTCGCCGACGTCGCCGTCACCGTACGCCGGAGCCGGTCGTGACCCGCGCGGTCCTCTCCCTCGGCAGCAACCTCGGTGATCGCCAGAAAAACCTTCAACTGGCTGTACGCCTGTTGGGCGACAGTGTCGCGGTGGCGTCCGGCATCTACGAGACACCACCGTGGGGCGACGCCGACCAGCCTCCGTACCTCAATGCCGTGGTCCTGGCCGTCGATCCCAGGGCCGCACCGCACGACTGGCTGGAGCAGGCCCGGGCCGCCGAGGCCGCCGCCGGGCGGGTCCGTGACCCGGAGCGCCGGTTCGGCCCGCGCACGCTCGACGTCGACGTCATCGCGGTCTGGGACACCGACGACCGGCCCGTGATCAGCGACGACCCCGAGCTCACGCTGCCGCACCCGCGGGCCCACCAGCGGGCCTTCGTGCTGCGCCCGTGGATCGACATCGAGCCCTACGGACAGCTGCCCGGGCACGGCCGGCTCACCGATCTGCTGAACGACCCGGCCCTCGCGGGTGACCTCGCCGGGCTGAGCCCCCGGCCCGATCTCCCACTAGAGTCGGACGCGTGAGCAGCAACCCGCAGGCGCCCAAGTCGGACCCGTCCATGCGCCCGACCAGCATCTCGGTGCTGATCGTGGCCGGGCTGGCCGCGGCCGCCGTGGGCTGGCTGCTGCTCAGCTTCTCCTATTCGGCCCTGCCCGAGCTGCCGTGGTCGCCGGTGATCGTGCTGGCCGTGCTGGCGGTGGCCGAGGGCCTGCTCGCGCAGAACACGACGGCCCGCATCCAGCGCAAGCCGGGCACGATGCCGGTCGATCCGCTGGCCGTCGCCCGCTACGTCGCCCTGGCCAAGGCGTCCTCACTGGTCGGCGCGATCTCGGCCGGCTTCTCGGCCGGCCTGCTGGCCTGGCTGGCCATGGAGCCGACCCAGGCCGCGCACGACGACATCCCCAAGGCGGCGGGCGGCGTGGTGACCGCCCTCGCCCTGGTCGGGGCGGCTCTCTGGCTCGAGCGCTCGTGCCGGGTCCCCGAGCGCCCCGACTCCAAGGACGAGGAAGATTCCGGACTGCGCTGATACCGCGAAAACCGGGGGGTTTCGGGCTTGAACTGAGCCCGACTCGTTTCCGTATGCTCTGGGCGCGGGGCCAGGACCCGGCGGATCTCCGCGCGCCCGCGCGCGAGGTCGTAGTGGAGGAGGCGCGGCCATGGCGTACGACGAGACGACCTACCGTCGGCCGGCCGGCGACCAGCCGAGCGACCCCGCCGCCTACCGGGCCAACACCCTGGCCGCCGCCGAGCAGCGCCGCCGGGCCGAGCAGCTCGACGATCCGGGCGACACCACGACGACCGATGTGATGCGCCGGGTCGAGGCCGACGAGGACGGTCGCGACCGGCTCGGCATCCACCTCGGCTGGGAGGTCGTGCTCCTGGTGGCCGCGGCGGCCATCGGCTACATGCTCTGGCGGGCCGACTCGGCGGCCCTGCAGCGGCCCGGTCTCGACAATCTGCTCGTCTCGGGCGCGGCGATCGGCCTTCTCACGCTGGGCGCGGGGCTGACCCTGCGGGCCGGCGTGCCCAACCTGGCCCTGGGACCGATCGCGCTCGCGGCCGCCCTGCAGTACGCCGAGCAGGGCGACCAGGGCCTGGTCAAGGCCGTCGTCCCGGCGCTGGTGATCGCGGCCGCGGGCGCCCTGGTGATCGGCGTGCTGATCCTCGTGCTGCACGTGCCGGGCTGGGCGGCCACCCTCGCGGCCGGCCTCGGCGTGATCGTCTACGACCAGCTGCGCGTCGCGCCGGTCGCCGTGCAGGGCGACTACGACCCGACCAACCAGGCCTTCTTCCTGTTCGGCGGCTTCGCCCTGCTGGCCGTGATCGGCGGCGCCCTGGGCACGGTCGGCCCGGTGCGCCGCTGGCTGGGCCGCCTGCGCCCGGCCGGCGACCCGGCCACCCGCCGCGGCCTGGCCGTGGCGGCGCCGGTGATCGGCACGCTGCTGCTCTCCTCGGTCTTCGCGGTGGCGGCCGGCGTGCTGTTCGCCGCGCAGTCGGCCGGCCCGCTCGTGCCCGGCACCGGGCTGGAGTGGACGGGCATCGCGCTCGGTCTGGCCATGCTCGCCGGCACCAGCGCCTACGGCCGCCGCGGCGGCATCTTCGGGTCGCTGTTCGCGGTCGTCGCCCTGACCCTGTTCCTCGACTACCAGGCGCGGGAGAAATTCGACATCGCGCTGTTCGCGATCGCGGCCGCGGTCTTCGGCGGCGGGCTGATCGTCACCCGGCTCGTCGAGACGTACGGCAAGCCCCTGCCGGTGACCGGGGAGCCTGATTGGAACGCGGCGCCCGCCACCACCGGGGCCAACTGGTCGCCCGATCTGCCGGAGACCTGGTCCACCACGAGCACCTCGACCGGGCGCACCGACCGCTGGGACGCGGGTCCGTGGGGCACCACCAGATGATCGCTTTATGCTTGCCGGTATGACCTCTCCGAGCTTCGCCGAGCTGGACGCCCTGCCCACCGAGGAGCTGCGCGAGCGCGCCTTCGCCCTGGCCCGGGAGCGGCACGACATCAAGTTCTTCTGGACGGTCTTCAAGAACCTGCCGGACGCCGACGAGGCGGCCGAGCTGGACGGCGCGCCCAACTCGATCGGCCCGATCGTCGACGAGGCCGTCGCCCTGTGGCGCGAGTTCGAGGGTCACATCGCCTACGGAGAGCAGGAGCCCCTGCTCCGCGCCGCCTTCATCGACTACCTCCAGAACCATCCAACCGCCCCGCCCGCCACCCTCAATTCGACTGAAGACTGAGCCCCACCTGGGCATCCACGCCCATCGTTTGAAACGTGAACCGCGCTGGGAATTAGCCGCGCATGGCTCTCGGTAACCGTTACAAGTCTGCGCCTGGTGCGGGCACTCTCGCCGCGCTCATACTCGTGCTCGTCTTCGGCAGCCCCTGGTACGCCGAGTGGGCGGTCAAGAACGCCAACCCGGAAACCGCCGGCGGCTGGTTCCTCAATCTGCTCGCCTGGCCGCGCTGGTCGTTCGACACCAGCGACTCGCTGCGCGACATCATCGTCACCGACCTCAAGGCGATCCTGCTGGTCGTGCTGACCGCCCTCTTCCTCTATCTGCTGCCCGGCTCGCAGCTGTCCCGGGCCCGCGGCACCATCAGCCAGCTGTTCTCCGGCTGGGCCGCGTACGTCTTCGCGGGTGGCTTCGCCGCCCTGCTCACCACCCTGTTCCTGGCCAACCCGTCGCTGATCACCGCCTTCCGGGCCGCCGCCAACGGCGCCGCCTACGGCCTGTTCGTGGGCTGGATCATCGGGCTGGCCGCGCTGGGCGGTTACCGCGGCACACGGTAGTCAGGCCGGCTCCTTGGCGGGCGTGTCGAAGATGGCCGACCGGGAGACCGTGCCGACCGGCCGGCCGTCCTCGACCACCACGACCTCGGTCGAGTCCACCGTGAGCATCGCGGCCAGCGCGTCGTAGAGCGTGCCGTCGAGCTCCACGGTGGGCCGATCGCCGGCCTCCAGGCCGGACGCCGGCTGCAGCGCGTCGCGCACGGGCGTGACCGCGAGCCGCCGGATGCCCCGGTCGGCGCCGACGAAGGCGGCCACCGCGGGCGAGCTCGGCCGGCTCAGCAGCTCGGCCGGCGGCGCGAACTGCTGCAGCTTGCCGCCCTCGGCCAGCACCGCGATCCGGTCGCCGAGGCGTACCGCCTCGTCGATGTCATGGGTGACCATGACGATCGTCTTACGGACCTCGGCCTGCAGCTTCAGGAACTCCTCCTGCAGGCGGCCGCGGGCGATCGGGTCGACCGCCGAGAACGGCTCGTCCATCAGCAGCACCAGCGGGTCCGCGGCGAGCGCGCGGGCCACGCCGACCCGCTGCCGCTGGCCGCCGGAGAGCTCGTGCGGGTAGCGGTCGCGATAGCGGGCCGGGTCGAGACCGACCAGCTCCAGCAGCTCGTCGGCGCGGGCCTTGACCCGGGCCTTGTCCCAGCCGAGCAGCTTGGGCACGGTGCCGATGTTGGCGCCGATCTTCTGATGCGGGAAAAGACCGACGTTCTGGATCACGTACCCGATGTGCCGGCGCAGCTCGACCGGGTTGCGCTCGAGGATGTTCTGCCCGTCGAGCAGGATCTTGCCCCTGGTCGGCTCGATCAACCGGTTGATCATCCGCAGGATGGTCGACTTGCCGCAGCCGGACGGGCCGATCAGAACGGTCAGCTCACCGGCGCGCACGTCGAGGCTGAAGTCGCCGACCGCGACCGTACCGTCGGGGTAGGTCTTGCCCACGTCCTGGAGGGTGATCGAGGCTGCGCTCCGGGCGGGCCCGGGCTCAGTGATCGCGGTAGCGTCCACGTATGTCCTTCCTGTCGTGGGCCCCGGCGGGCGCCCCGCCGCTGGCCGCACCCGCCGACGACGGGCCGGGGAATCCGTGGTTCTCCTGGCAGTACGTCCGAGACAACTCCGACATCATCCTGGACAAGCTAGGATTTCACGTCGGCATCACGATCGAAACCGTGATCATCGCCTTGGTCGTGGCCGTCCCGCTCGCCGTCCTCGCGTACTGGATCAAACCGCTGACCGGGCCGATTCTCGCACTGTCGGGCATCCTCTACACGATTCCCTCGCTGGCCCTGCTGGCCCTGCTGGCCCCGCTGCTCGGTGCCACCAGCCGCGTGCCCGTGCTGATCGCCCTGGTGCTGTACGCGCTGCTCATCGTGATCCGCAACGCCCTGACGGGGCTCACCCAGGTCCCGGGCGAGGTCAGGGACGCCGCGGCCGGCATGGGCTACGGCCGGTTCGGCCGGCTGTGGCGGGTCGAGCTGCCGCTGGCACTGCCCGGCATCGTCACCGGTCTGCGGCTGGCCACCGTCTCGACCGTGGCGTTGGTCACGATCGGCTCGATCATCGGCAACGGCGGCCTGGGTGACCTGATCCTGGGCGGCTTCGCGAACAACTTCTACAAGGCGGAGATCCTCACCGGCACCGTCCTCTGCGTCGCCCTCGCCCTGGTCCTCGACCTGGCGCTGGCCGGCCTGGGCCGGCTGCTGACGCCGTGGGGCCGGAGGAGGGCCTCGTGAGCTACTTCCAGGACGGCATCACCTGGCTCAACGACCCGCTGAACTGGACGAACCCCGGCGGCCTGTTCGACCGGCTCCGGGAGCATCTGGTCATCAGCTTCTGGGCGGTGCTGATCGGCTGCGTGATCGCCCTCCCGCTCGGCATCTGGCTCGGCCACCGGGGCAAGGGCGGCGGCTTCGTGATCACGGTGGCCAACCTGACCCGGGCCGTTCCCACGCTCGCCCTGCTCACCATCCTGCCGCTGACCGCGCTCGGCTTCGGCAAGCTCCCCGTGATCGTCGCGCTGGCCGTCTTCGCGGTGCCCCCGCTGCTGGCCAACGCGTACACCGGGCTGCAGTCGGTCGATCCGGAGACCAAGGACGCGGCGAAGGGGATGGGGCTCTCCGGCGGGCAATTGTTGCGCCGGGTCGAGCTGCCGCTCTCCGTGCCCTACCTGGCCGCCGGTCTGCGGACGGCCGCGGTGCAGGTGGTGGCGACGGCCACGCTCGCAACATTTGTGAACGGCGGCGGGCTCGGGCAGATCATCACGGCCGGTTTCGGGCTCGGCATCAGCGTCGGCGGCGGTCAGATCGTGGCCGGCGGCATCGCTGTGGTGGTCCTCGCACTTTTGGTCGAGGGCCTCTTCGCTATCGTGGAACGCCTGGTCACGCCGCGTCCGCTGCGGTCGGTAGGCCGCCGGAAAGTGGCCGCGACCGACCCGACCGGGTAACAGAGCCGCATCTTTGGCAGAAGTTGTCACACCCACCGGGTAGACCTTCTAGAGCAGGGAAACGGGCAACGCGCAGCGGCTGCCCGTCCGGACACGCGGCGCGACCCTTGATCGCGCCGGGACACAGAAGGCGGCAGTATGCGTCGAAACCTCTTCCTGGCGGCCGCCACCGCGACGGTCGCCATCGTCTCGCTCGCCGCGTGCGGCGACGCGGGCTCCTCCGGCACCGAGGCGCCCCCCTCCGCAGCCGTGGGCGCCGGGTGCGCGCCCGTGGCCGGTGACGCGCTCGTCGTCCTCGAGGACGACAAGAAGCTCCAGAACACCGACAACGTGATCCCGGCGATCAACAAGAAGGCCTCGTCGCCGCAGCTGATCGCCGCCCTCGACAAGGTCTCGGCCGCGCTCGACACGACCAAGCTGATCGCGCTCAACAAGGCGGTCGACATCGACCGCAAGTCGTCCAAGGCGGCCGCGCAGGAATTCTTCACGGCCAACAACATCGCCGCCGGCCTGGCCAAGGGCTCCGGCGGCAAGATCACCGTGGGCGCCGGCAACTTCACCGAGAGCGCCACCCTCGGCGAGCTCTACGGGCTCGCCCTGACCGCGGCCGGCTACACGGTCACCGTCCAGCAGATCGGCAACCGGGAGCTCTACGAGCCCGCCCTCGAGAAGGGCACCGTCGCCGTCGTCCCGGAGTACGCCGCCACCCTGGCCACCTTCCTGCAGGGCAAGGTCGACAAGAACGGCGCCGACCCGTCCTCCAACGAGCTCGACACGACGGTGAAGAACCTGACCGCCCTCGGCGAGAAGGTCGGCCTGGTCTTCGGCAAGCCCGCCGCCGCCCAGGACCAGAACGCGTTCGCCGTGACCACCGCGTTCGCCGACAAGAACGGCCTCAAGACGCTCTCCGACCTGGCCGGCAAGTGCTCGGGCGCGGCCACCGTGCTCGGTGGCCCGGCCGAGTGCCCGCAGCGGCCGAAATGCCAGCTCGGCCTGAGCGAGGTCTACAACCTCCAGGCCGGCAAGTTCTCCAGCCTGGACGCGGGCGGCCCGCTCACCAAGACCGCGCTCAAGCAGGGTCAGATCAGCGTCGGCCTGGTCTTCAGCTCCGACGGCTCGCTGGCCGCCGGATGAGCGAGAGCTGTCGACCGGTTTGATTGTTTAGCTACCGTTTAGGAGGTCAACGCCGGGTTTCGGCTATCTGACGCCCGGCGTTGAACATTTGCCCTCGCGCGTGGTCTGGGTAATATCGGCGGCCATGCCGGAAGAGGAACCTGTCGCGGGTCACAGCGCGCGTCTGCTCCGCGGTCTCGTGTGGGCGGGTGTCCTGCTCGCGCCGCTGGCCGCGGTGATCGTGCTGCTCGGCGACAACTCGGGCTCCGTGCGCTTCGCCGTGCTGCTGATCGCGGCCAGCGTCGCGCTGATCGGCGCCTCGGTGCTGATCCGCGGCGACACGGTGCTGCAGCGGGCGCACGTCGAGGATCGCGTGGCCGAGGAGATCGCGGTGCTGCGCCGCGAGCTGCGGGCCGAGTTCGGCCAGGCCGCGGCCAACGCGCCGTTCGGTCCCCCGATGGCGCAGGGCGGTGTCCCGATGCGCGGTGCGGCCGTGCCACCGCCGCCGCCGTTCGAAGAGGCGCAGTACGACGACTCCCCGTTCTTCGCGGACGATCCCATGACGCCGGACGACCCGATGCCGGAGCCGATGCCCGCCGACGAGGGTTACGCCGCGCCCCCGGCGCCCGGCCGGGCCGTCGTCGCGAGCGCGTCCGGCGCGGTGCGACCGCCGGCCCGCACCGGCCCCGGCATGACCACCGGCGGCCGCCAGATGCCCGCTCCGGCCGCCGCGGCCGCCGCCGCGGTCCAGGTGCCCCCGGCCGCCGGCGCCGCCCAGATTCCCGCAGGCGCGGCGAGAGTCCCGTCCGGTGCCGCCCAAGTCCCGTCGGGCGCGGCCCCGGTCCCCTCCGGTGCGGTCCAGGTCCCCGCAGGCGCGGCGAGGGTCCCCGCCGGCGCGCCGATGCCGCGTCAGCGGGGCGCCGCCTCGGTGCCGCCGCCCGCCCCGCCCACCGGCCCGGCATCGCGGGGCACCCAGTACGGCGGCCCGCCGCCCGAGTACATCGAGGACGACTTCGGGGCGAGCAACGGCTACCTAGACGCCCCTCAGCCGCCGGCCACCGGTGTCTACGGCTCCCAGGCCGCCGGCAGCACCTACGGCGCACCGGCGCCGTCCCAGGACCAGTACGCCCCCGGCTACGAGGGCGACCAGGGCTACTACGACGAGGGCTACCCGGAGGCGACCGGTTACGGCGGCCCCACCGAGTACGGCCGCCCCGCCGACCACGACGAGGCCGCCGCCTACGACCACAGCGGCGAGTACGGCCGGTCCGCGACCTACGGCCGGCCGGCCGAATACGACCAGGCGGCCGAGTACGGCCCGGCGCCGGTTTACGACCAGCCCGGCTACGGGCCGCCCGGGGGCTACGACGAGCCGGCGCGCGAGCCCGGCGCGACCACCGGCGACCCCACGTACCGGGCCAAGCGGCACCGTCCGTCGGCCAACGACACGAACATCGGCAGCCTGGCCGACTTCGCCTCGTACCCGGCCGGCAGCGACGAGCACCACCACAGCCCGCGCGGCTACTGAGGGCCTACTTGTCGATGTCCCCGACCACGAAGAACATCGAGCCCAGGATGGCGATCAGGTCGGGGACCAGGCAGCCCGGGATCAGCGTGGCCAGCGCCTGCACGTTCGCGTAGGAGGCCGTGCGCAGTTTCATCCGCCACGGCGTCTTCTCGCCGCGGGAGACCAGGTAGTAGCCGTTGATCCCGAGCGGGTTCTCGGTCCACGCGTACGTGTGTCCCTCGGGGGCCTTGACCACCTTGGGGAGTCGCACGTTGACCGGCCCGCCCAGGCGGTCGACCCGGTCCAGGCATTCCTCGGCCAGGTCGAGCGACACGTACACCTGATCGAGCAGCACCTCGAAGCGGGAGTGGCAGTCGCCCGCGGTCCGGGTGACGACCGGGACCTCGAGCTGGTCGTAGGCCAGGTAGGGCTCGTCGCGCCGCAGGTCGAGGTCGAGCCCGCTGGCCCGCGCCACCGGCCCGGACGCCCCGTAGGCGGCGGCCTGTTCGGCGCTGAGCACCCCGACCCCGACCGTGCGGGCCAGGAAGATGTCGTTGCGCCGGATGATGTTGTCCAGGTCGGGCATCCGCGAGCGGACCGTCTTGATCGCCTCGCGGGCCCGTCCGGTCCAGCCGGCCGGCACTTCCTCCTTGAGGCCGCCGACCCGGTTGAACATGTAGTGCATGCGGCCGCCGGAGACCTCCTCCATGACGGCCTGCAGCGTCTCGCGCTCGCGGAACGCGTAGAACATCGGCGTGATCGCGCCGATCTCCAGCGGGTACGACCCGAGGAACATCAGGTGGTTGAGCACCCGGTTGAGCTCGGCCAGGGCCATCCGCAGCCAGGTCGCCCGTTCCGGCACCTCGATGCCCATCAGCCGTTCGACGGCGAGGGCCACTCCGAGCTCGTTGGAGAACGCCGACAGCCAGTCGTGCCGGTTGGCCAGCACCAGGATCTGCCGGTAGTCGCGCACCTCGAACAGCTTCTCGGCGCCGCGGTGCATGTAGCCGACGATCGGCTCGCACGAGACCACGCGCTCGCCGTCGAGCGTGAGCTTCAACCGCAGCACGCCGTGGGTCGAGGGGTGCTGCGGCCCGATGTTGAGCACCATGTCGGCGGTCTCTAGGCCCGCGCCCGTTCCAACGATGAGTTCAGACGGGCCTTCAGTCTGGTCAAGGGCGGTGGCGGGGCGGTCGGATGGGGTCACAGTGGCATGCTCCCATGTGCTTGAGCCCCGATGCTGTGCAGCAGCCACCAGTGACTCCCGAGGCCCGCCGGCTCGATCAGCTCGGCTGCCGCGCCGGCGGCGGCAAGGCCTCGGACGTAGCCCGCCGGGTCCGTCCGAGCCAGGTCCATCGGTGGCCGCGCGCCGTCCACGCCCAGCGCTTTCAGCGCCTCCCGCTGACGGACCAGGCGGTACGGAGCCCCGGCCGCTGCCGCCACCGCGTCCACCGCGACGTGCGCCGTCACGTCACAGGAACCGTCCGGTACGGGGGTCACCTGCCGCCCAGCCCGGAATCCGGTCAGCGTCCCGAACGAGGGCCGCTCCGAGCGCAGATGCCCGTAGTCCACGGCCAGCGCGTATCCGTGGCGCACCCGCTCGACCGCCTCGGCCCAGGCGGCGTCGCGCGGCCAGCCGATCTCGGCCCGTCCGCCGCCGGGCCACCAGCGCCGCAGCCAGAACAGGTCGGCCGCGTCCACGAGCCCGCCCAGCGACTCCTCCCCGGTGGCCGGGTCGACCAGCACCTTGCGCAGCCGCCCGGAGTCGTCGAGATCGGCCACGTCGAGCGGCACGTTGTCCAGCCACTCGGTGGCGATCAGCAGCCCCACGATCCCGTCCGGCACGTCGCGTCGCCAGGCGATCCGCTCGTCCAGCCGCTCCGGCCGCGAGGCCACCTCCACCCCGGTCAGCCGTACGCGCCCGGCCAGCTCGTCGGGCAGCATCGCGCCCAGCGTGGTGAGCAGCTCACCGCGCCCGGCCCCCACGTCGACCAGGTCCAGCACCTGGGGCCGGCCCAGAACCGCGTCGACGCGTTCGATCAACCGCAGCAGTGCCCCGGCGAACAGCGGCGACGCGTGCACGCTGGTCCGGAAGTGCCCGGCCGGCCCGTCGCCGTCGCGCACGAAGAACCCGTCCGGCCCGTACAGCCCGGTCTGCATCGCCGCCCGCCACCCGGTCATACCGCCACCCTAAGCGCGGCCCGGCAAACCCGGTCCTGAGCGCCGATGGTCTTCTTCACATGGTCTTGTCACGCGCGTGTTACAGCGGCGCATACTGGCGCCACGACCGGTACCCGCACTAGTGGACTGGATCTTGTACATGAGCACATATCGCTTGACCGTCGGCGTGGTCGGCGCCGGGCGGGTGGGCGCCGTTCTCGGTGCCGCCCTCAGCGCCGCCGGGCATGACGTCGTAGCCGCCGCGGCCGTCTCCGCCGCCTCCCGCGAGCGGGCCGCCCGCCTCCTGCCGGGGGCCGCGATCCGCCCGGCCGACGAGGTGGCCCGGGCCGCGACCGACCTTCTGCTGCTGTCCGTGCCCGACGACGCCCTGGCCGGCGTCGTCTCCGGCCTGGCCGCGACCGGCGCGCTGCGCCCGGGCCAGGTCGTCGCCCACACGTCCGGCGCTCATGGCGTCGCCGTTCTGGGCGATGTAGAGGGCATGGCCCTGCACCCCGCGATGACCTTCACCGGCGCCGCGACCGACCTCGACCGCCTGCCCGGCATCGCCTGGGGCGTCACCACGAACGACCGGGCGTTCGCCACCCGGCTCGTGGCCGACCTCGGTGGGGTGCCCGAGTGGGTCGCCGAGAATGCCCGGCCGGTCTACCACGCGGCCCTCGCCCACGGGGCGAACCACCTGGTCACGCTGGTCAACGAGGCCGCCGACCTGTTGCGTACGGCCGGCATCGAGCACCCCGATCGGATCCTGTCGCCGCTGCTGCACGCCGCGCTGGACAACGCCCTGCGCCTGGGCGACGCCGCGCTGACCGGCCCGGTCTCGCGGGGTGACGCCGGAACCGTGGGCAAGCATCTCGACCGGATGCCGCCTGAGGCCGTACCGGCGTATCTGGCTCTGGCCCGGCGGACCGCCGACCGTGCCATCGCCGCCGGCCGCCTGAGGCCGCAGGACGCCGCGTTGCTCTTGGATGTTCTCTCTCGTGTCCAGGTGGGGAGCCCGGCATGACCGACTGCACCGGAGCGAGTGGGCGGGGCGTAGGGCCAGGAGGGCATGTCAAAGGAGGCTCAGCATGACGTATCTGATCCACACTCGGGCCGAGCTCGCCCAGGACGTCGCGCACGCCAACGGCCGGGTCGCGGTGGTGATGACCATGGGCGCCCTGCACGACGGGCACCGGCAGCTCATGCGGGCGGCCCGCGAGCGGGCCCAGTTCGTCATCGTCACGATCTTCGTGAACCCGCTGCAGTTCGGCCCGAACGAGGACTTCGACAAGTACCCGCGCACGCTGGAGGCCGACGTCGAGGCCTGCCGGGCCGAGGGCGTCGACGTCGTCTTCGCCCCCGGCCGCGACGAGATGTACCCGGGCGGCGCGCCGGCGATCACCATGAACGCGGGTCCGCTCGGCGAGATCCTCGAGGGCGCCAGCCGTCCCGGCCACTTCTCCGGCATGCTCACGGTCGTCCAGAAGCTGCTCATGCTGACCCGGGCCGACGTGGCCTTCTTCGGCGAGAAGGACTTCCAGCAGCTCGCCCTGATCCGCCGCATGGTTTACGACCTCGAGCTGAGCGTCGAGATCGTCGGCGTGCCGACCGTGCGTGAGCCGGACGGCCTGGCCATGTCGAGCCGCAACCGCTACCTCTCGGCCGACGAGCGCCGGGCCGCCCTGGCGCTCTCCCGGGCCCTGCGGGAGGGCGCCGCGCACGCCGACGCCGGCTCCGCCCTGGCCGCCGCCACCAAGATCCTTGAGGACGAGCCGGCCGTACGCGTCGACTACCTGTCCCTGACCGGCGCCGACCTCGGCCCCGCGCCCGCCGAGGGTCCGGCCCGCCTGCTCGTGGCGGCCCGGGTCGGCACCACCCGCCTGATCGACAACATGCCCCTGACTCTGGAAAAGGCCGCCTGATGTTCCGCACCATGCTCAAGTCCAAGATCCACCGAGCCACCGTGACCCAGGCCGACCTGCACTACGTCGGCTCTGTGACGGTCGACCTGGACCTGCTCGAGGCGGCCGATCTGCTGCCCGGTGAGCAGGTCGCGATCGTCGACGTCACCAACGGGGCCCGCCTCGAGACGTACGTCATCCCGGGTGAGCGCGGCAGCGGCGTGATCGGCATCAACGGCGCCGCGGCCCATCTGGTGCACCCCGGTGACCTGGTCATCCTCATCTCGTACGGCCAGATGGACGACGCCGAGGCGCGCTCCTACCAGCCGCGCGTGGTGCACGTCGATGCCACCAACAGGATCATCGAACTCGGCGCCGATCCGGCCGCCGCCGTGCCCGGGATGGCCGATGGTCTCGTACGGGGTGACCTGACGCTCCTCGGCTGAAACGCCATCCCATGCCCGGTTGATCACCATATGATCGGGTCCGGGCATGGGCGCGTTCGGAAGGCGGAGGTAGATGCGACACCGGCTGGGCATCGGGCTCGCCGTTGTCACCTCGATCCTGCTGACCGCGGGGTGCGGGCGCCCCAGCGGCGTCGACGGCGACCTGACCAACGGGTGGGGCGCGATGGCGCCGGCCACCGGCTTCGAGCCGACCGCGGGGGCCTGCCACGGCGCCAACTTCAGCGCCGTCGGCGCCCGGAGCACGTACGAGGAGATCGACTGCTCGCTGCGGCACCGGACCGAGACGGTCTACGTGGGCACCTTCGAGTCACCGGCGGCCGACGCCGACGAGCCCCCGGCCGACGGCTCGGCCGGGGCCCGCTCCGCCTACCAGGTCTGCGACCAGAAGACGACGACCTATGTCGGCGGCCCGTGGCGCAGCGCCCGGCTCTGGATCGGCGTCACCCGCCCGACCGCCGCCGCCTGGTCCGGCGGCGCCCGCTGGTACCGCTGTGAGGTGCTGGAGCTGAGCTCGGTCGAGGACGACGGGAGCCTGGTGCAGCGCGACACCAGCCTGCGCGACGAGCTCGCCGACGGCACCTCGGAGCTGCTGCTGGGCTGCTACGCGATCCAGCTCGACGGCAACGGCTCGATCGCCACCATGCCCGGCGTCGACTGCACGGCCAAGCACAACGGCGAGTTCGCCGGCCTGTGGATCGCCCAGGACCTGGAATACCCCAAGGACACCAAGGGCTGGGCCCGGTTCCACGACGGCTGCCGCGCGCTGATCGCCGATTACGCCGGCGTGCCCAACGACAAGGACCTTCAATACCGTACGGGTGTGGTCTCGCTGCCCGGCGGCGCCGACGTCTGGGCGCTGGGCGACCGTGGGGTGCGCTGCTACCTCTGGCTCGAGGGTTCCGAGCTCACCACGTCGCTGCGCGGCAAGGGCGTCAAGAGCCTGCCGATCCAGTACAAGTAACCGTTGCCACTGATGCCGCCCCCGCCGCGAAACTGTCGTACCCGCGGGGTGTACTGAGCAGATGTCACCTCTCGCGGATCTCCCGGAGCTGCCGCGCCGGCTCGCCGCCGCCGACCCAGGATGGAGCGAGACCACCGACGTGCTGGTCGTCGGCTCCGGCGTCGCCGGCCTGACCGCCGCGCTCCACCTGCGCGAGCAGGGCCTGCACGTCACCGTCGTCACCAAGGTCAACATCGATGACGGCTCCACCCGCTGGGCCCAGGGCGGGATCGCCGCGGTCCTCGACCCGCTGGACACCCCGGCCGCCCACGCCAACGACACCGAGATCGCCGGCGTCGGCCTGTGCGACCCGGCCGCGGTGCGGGTGCTGGTCGAGGAGGGCCCGGCCCGGGTCCGTGAGCTGATGCGGCTGGGCGCCGCCTTCGACCGCCACGCCGACGGCTCGCTCATGCTGACCCGCGAGGGCGGCCACCGCGCCGATCGCATCGTGCACGCCGGCGGCGACGCCACCGGGGCCGAGGTGCAGCGCGCGCTGCACGAGGCCGTGCACCGCGACCCGTGGATCCGGCTGGTCGAGCACGCCCTGGTCCTCGACCTGCTGCGCGCGCCCGACGGCCGGGCCTGCGGCATCACCCTGCACGTGCTCGGCGAGGGCAGCGAGGACGGTGTCGGCGCCATCCTGGCCCGCGCGGTCGTGCTCGCCACCGGCGGCATGGGCCAGATCTACTCCTCGACGACCAACCCGTCGGTCTCCACCGGCGACGGCGTGGCCCTGGCCCTGCGGGCCGGGGCCGTGGTCACCGACGTCGAGTTCGTCCAGTTCCACCCGACCTCGTTCGTGACCGCCGATCTCTCCTCGGTCCAGCGCCCACTGATCTCCGAGGCCCTGCGCGGCGAGGGCGCCCACCTGGTCGACGAGACCGGCCGGCGTTTCATGGTCGGCCAGCACGAGCTGGCCGAGCTGGCCCCGCGCGACGTGGTGGCCAAGGGCATCCACCGGGTGCTGCGGGCCACCGGCGCCGACCACGTCTACCTGGACGCCCGCCACCTCGGCAACGACTTTTTGGAGCACCGCTTCCCGACCATCGTGGCCTCCACCCGGGCCGCCGGCATCGACCCGGCCACCGAGCTCATCCCGGTCGCCCCCGCCGCCCACTACGCCTCCGGCGGCGTCCGCACCGACCTCCACGGCCGCACCAGCATCCCGGGCCTCTACGCGTGCGGCGAGGTGGCCTGCACCGGCGTCCACGGCGCCAACCGCCTGGCCAGCAACTCCCTGCTCGAGGGCCTGGTCTTCGCCCGCCGCATCGCCGACGACATCGCCCGCGACCTGCCGGCCCAGGCCGACCCGGCGCCCGCCGCGGCCGGCCCGGGCTGGGTGGCCGACCCGGCCGTCCGCGCCGAGCTGCAGCGGGCCATGACCCGCGGGGCCGGCGTGCTGCGCTCGGCCGACTCGCTGACCGCCACCGCCAAGGAGCTGGCCCGGCTCGCCGAGCAGCGCACCACCCCGCACAACGCGGCCTGGGAGTCGACCAACCTGTTGACCGTGGCCACGGTGCTGGTCGCCGCCGCCCGCACCCGCCGCGAGACCCGGGGCTGCCACTGGCGCGAGGACCACCCGGTCGCCGAGGACGAGTGGCGCGGTCATCTGCTCCACACCCTCGACCGCAAGGCCCAGCTGACCCAGACCTTCGAGGAGATGCCGTGATCACCCAAGGACTCGACCTGGCCGAGGTGGAGCGGGTCGTCTACACCGCGCTGGCCGAGGATCTCGGCGACCCGCCGCGCGACGTGACCAGCGAGGCCACCATCCCCGGCGGCCAGACCGACACGGCCGAGCTGGTGGCCCGGGCCGACGGTGTCGTGGCCGGCCTGCCGGTGGCGGCCCAGGTCTTCGCCGTGACCTCGGGCGGCACGGCCACCTTCGACCAGCTCGTGGCGGAGGGGGCCCGGGTCACCCGCGGCGACGTCCTGGCCGTGGTCAGCGGCCCGACCCGCTCCCTGCTGACCGCCGAGCGCACCGCGCTCAACCTGCTCAGCCGCATGTCCGGGGTCGCCACCCACACCCGCCGCTGGGCCGACCTGCTCGAGGGCACCAAGGCCACCGTCCTGGACACCCGCAAGACCACGCCCGGGCTGCGCGCCCTGGAGAAGTACGCGGTCCGCGCCGGCGGGGGCACCAACAAACGCATGGGCCTCTACGACGTCGCCATGATCAAGGACAATCACAAGCTGGCCGCCGGCAGCATCACCGCCGCCTACCGCCTGGTCCGTGAGCGGTTCCCCGACGTGCCCGTCCAGGTCGAGGTCACCACCCTGGCCGAGGCCCACGAGGCGGTCGACGCCGGCGCCACCTTCCTGCTCTGCGACAACATGACCCCCGAGGCCCTGCGCGAGGTGGTCGAGGCCGTGGGCGACCGGGCCGAGCTCGAGGCCACCGGCAACCTCACGCTGCAGACGGCCGAGGCCTACGCGGCGACCGGGGTCGACTATCTCTCGGTGGGCGCCCTGACGCACTCCTCGCCCATCCTCGACATCGCTCTGGACCTGCGACCATGATTCCCACTAGCCGTTTGTGGAAGGGACCGCACCGTGCTGCTCTGTATTGACATCGGTAACACGAACACGGTGCTGGCGACCTTCGACGGCGACAAGCTCGTGCACAACTGGCGGATCAAGACCGACGCCCGCTCCACCGCCGACGAGCTCGGCCTGATGTTCCGCGGCCTGCTGGCCGGTGACGCGGTGGAGATCACCGGCGTCGCCGCCTGCTCGACCGTGCCGGCCGCCCTGCGCAGCCTGCGGACGATGCTGGCCCGCTACTACGGCGACCTGCCCAACGTCATCGTCGAGCCCGGGGTGAAGACCGGCGTCCAGCTCGCGATCGACAACCCCAAGGAGGTCGGGGCCGACCGCGTGGTCAACACCCTCGCCGCCCATGCCCTCTACGGCGGACCGTCGATCGTGGTCGACTTCGGCACCACGACCAACTTCGACGTGATCAGCGCCAAGGGCGAGTTCCTGGGTGGCGCCTTCGCCCCCGGCATCGAGATCTCCTTCGACGCCCTGGCCGCCCGGGCCGCCCAGCTCCGCAAGGTGGAGCCGGCCAAGCCCAAGTCGGTGATCGGCAAGAACACCGTCGAGTGCCTGCAGTCCGGCATGTACTTCGGCTTCGCCGGCCAGGTCGACGGCATCGTCACCAAGATGATCGAGGAGATCGGGCCGGTGAGCGCCGTGATCGCCACCGGTGGCCTGGCCGGTCTGGTCAAGGACGAGTGCAAGACGATCACCGCCCACGAGCCGATGATCACGCTGATCGGGCTGCGGATGGTATATGAGAGGAACGTCTGACAGCGGCTGAGTAGGCTTTCAGGGCCCACATGCCAGCCGTACAGAGAGTCGTGCCGTGACCGAGCAGAATGTGCCCGCAACTGACCCCGCCGAGGACCTACCCGAGCAGATGCGGGTCCGCCGGTCGAAGCGGGACCGGCTGCTCGCCGAGGGCATCGCGCCCTACCCGGTGACCGTTGCTCGGACGGCGACGCTCAAGGAGCTCCGCGAGAAGTACGTGGAGCTGCCGATCGACCACGCCACCGGTGACCAGGTCTCGATCACCGGCCGCGTGATCTTCATTCGTAACGGTGGAAAGCTGTGCTTCGCCACCCTGCGCGACGGCGACGGCACCGAGCTGCAGGCCATGCTCTCGCTCGACAAGGTCGGCGAGCAGGCCCTGACCAACTGGAAGCAGCTGGTCGACCTCGGTGACCTGGTCGCCATCACCGGCGAGGTGATCACCAGCCGGCGCGGTGAGCTGTCCGTGCTCGCGAGCACGTGGCAGATGAGCGCCAAGGCGCTGCGCCCCCTGCCGGTGGCCCACAAGCCGCTCTCCGAGGAGACGCGGGTCCGCCAGCGCTATGTCGATCTGATCGTGCGCCCCCAGGCCCGGGAAACGGTGCGGACCCGCGCGACGGTTGTTCGCAGCCTGCGCGAGTCGCTGTTCCGCCGCGATTATCTCGAGGTGGAAACGCCAATGTTGCAGTTGCTGCACGGCGGCGCGGCGGCCCGGCCTTTTGTGACGCACAGCAACGCCCTGGATACCGATCTCTATCTGCGGATCGCGCCGGAGTTGTTTTTGAAGCGCGCCGCCGTCGGTGGCATCGACCGCGTCTTCGAGATCAACCGCAACTTCCGTAATGAGGGTATGGACTCCACCCACTCACCGGAGTTCGCGATGCTCGAGGCGTACCAGGCCTACGCCGACTACAACGTGATGCAGACGCAGGTCCGCGAGTGGATTCAGGAAGCCGCGGCGGCGATCACCGGATCGCACGTGGTGACCCACTTCGACGGTCGCGAGTTGGATCTCGGTGGCGAGTGGGCGACGGTCACGCTCTTCGGTTCGCTCTCGGCCGCGCTCGGCGAAGAAGTGACCATCGAGACCGATCTCGCGCAACTCCAGCGGTATGCGGAAAAGCACGACCTTTCCGTCGACCCGAAGTGGGGCCCGGGCAAGCTCGCCGAGGAGCTGTTCGAGCACCTCGTGCAGCACACCCTGCAGGAGCCGACTTTTGTACGGGATTATCCCGAAGAGACCGCTCCGCTGACCCGCGCACACCGGGAAACGCCCGGTCTCACCGAGAAGTGGGACCTCTATGTCATGGGCTTCGAGTTGGCCACCGCCTATTCCGAGCTCGTCGACCCGGTGGTGCAGCGCGAGCGGCTGGTCGCCCAGTCGTTGCTCGCGGCCGGCGGCGATGCCGAGGCCATGCAGCTCGACGAGGATTTCCTGCGGGCCATGGAGTACGGAATGCCGCCGACCGGCGGGATGGGAATGGGAATCGACCGGCTTCTGATGGCGCTCACCGGCCTCGGCATTCGGGAAACGATCCTCTTCCCGCTCGTGCGGCCCGAGTAAGGCGGCCCGGCTAAGACTGTCGCCGAAATGTTCTGACCGCCATTGACGCACCGCGCCGCCCTGGCGTTATTGTCTGTGCGTTGCTTTAAGGGGAGAACCTGTGCTCGGGAGGATTGCGGCGCGTGGCCAAGCAGATCATTCACAAGCTGGTCGATGACCTCAGCGGAGGTGACGCCGACGAGACCGTGAAGTTCGCGCTCGACGGCATTCAGTACGAGATCGATCTCTCGGAGAAGAACGCCGCCAAATTGCGGGAGCTCTTCGAGCCGTACCTGTCGGCCGGTTCCAAGGTCGCCCGGGGCGGCGTGGTCGTCGGTGGCCGGGCGGCTCGTGGCCGCGGCGGCGCGACGGCCGACCGGGAGCAGAACAAGGCGATCCGGGATTGGGCCAAGAAGGCCGGCAAGGACATCTCCGACCGGGGCCGGATCCCGCAGGAGATCGTCGACGAGTTCCACAGCAAGGGCCCCGGGAGGGCCTGATGGATCTTCGGGAGGCCCGTCGCGCGGTGCGCGGCGGGCCTTCCGCGTCTTTCGGTCGTTCTTCGGTGAGGGTCCGTAGAGTTATCCACAGGCCGAGGGGTGTTGTCCACAGGCTGTGGACAGAGCTTTCCGGGGATTTCGCTGTCCGCGTAGTCGTTCGGCTGGGGGAACAGCCGCTGAGCGTGCGAAGTTGGCTAAATCAACGTTGCGGACGGTTTCAAGGGACCGCGAGGACCCAGCAGAACCACCCAGCGGCGATAGAGTAGTAACAGCACGGGCATCACCGATGCCGAGTGCGCTGGCCCCGCCAGTCACATTGGCGCACGGCACGTGAGGAGCACGAGGGCATGTTCGAGCGGTTCACCGACCGAGCGCGACGGGTTGTCGTCCTGGCCCAAGAAGAGGCCCGGATGCTCAACCACAACTACATCGGGACCGAGCACATCCTGCTCGGCCTGATCCACGAGGGTGAGGGCGTCGCCGCCAAGGCTCTGGAGAGCCTCGGCATCTCTCTCGAGGGAGTGCGGCAGCAGGTCGAGGAGATCATCGGCCAGGGTCAGCAGGCGCCGAGCGGGCACATCCCGTTCACGCCCCGCGCCAAGAAGGTTCTCGAGCTGTCGCTGCGTGAGGCGCTGCAGCTCGGCCACAACTACATCGGCACCGAGCACATCCTGCTCGGCCTGATCCGCGAGGGTGAGGGCGTCGCCGCCCAGGTCCTCGTGAAGCTGGGGGCCGACCTCAACCGGGTCCGTCAGCAGGTCATCCAGCTGCTCTCGGGCTACCAGGGCAAGGAGCCGGCCGCGGCCGGCGCGGCGGCGGGCGAGGCCGCGCCGTCGACCAGCCTGGTGCTCGACCAGTTCGGCCGCAACCTGACCCAGGCCGCCCGCGAGGGCAAGCTCGACCCGGTCATCGGGCGCGAGAAGGAGATCGAGCGGGTCATGCAGGTGCTGTCCCGCCGCACCAAGAACAACCCGGTGCTGATCGGCGAGCCCGGCGTCGGCAAGACCGCCGTCGTCGAGGGGCTGTCGCAGTCCATCGTCAAGGGCGAGGTGCCCGAGACGCTCAAGGACAAGCAGCTCTACACGCTCGACCTCGGCGCCCTGGTCGCCGGTTCCCGCTACCGCGGTGACTTCGAGGAGCGCCTGAAGAAGGTGCTCAAGGAGATCCGCACCCGCGGCGACATCATCCTGTTCATCGACGAGATCCACACCCTGGTCGGTGCGGGCGCCGCCGAGGGCGCGATCGACGCGGCGAGCATCCTCAAGCCCATGCTGGCCCGCGGCGAGCTGCAGACCATCGGCGCGACCACCCTGGACGAGTACCGCAAGCACCTGGAGAAGGACGCCGCTCTCGAGCGCCGCTTCCAGCCGATCCAGGTCGGCGAGCCGTCCCTGGCCCACACCATCGAGATCCTCAAGGGCCTCCGCGACCGCTACGAGGCGCACCACCGGATCAGCATCACCGATGCCGCCCTGGTGGCCGCGGCGACGCTGGCCGACCGGTACATCTCGGACCGGTTCCTGCCGGACAAGGCGATCGACCTGATCGACGAGGCGGGCGCGCGGATGCGCATCCGCCGGATGACCGCGCCGCCGGACCTCCGCGACTTCGACGAGCGCATCGCTCAGGTCCGCCGGGACAAGGAGTCCGCGATCGACGCGCAGGACTTCGAGCGGGCCGCGCAGCTGCGCGACAAGGAGAAGCAGCTGCTGGGCCAGAAGGCGCAGCGGGAGAAGGAGTGGAAGGCCGGCGACCTCGACGTCGTCTCCGAGGTCGACGACGAGCAGATCGCCGAGGTCCTGGGCAACTGGACCGGCATCCCCGTGTACAAGCTGACCGAGGAGGAGACCTCCCGGCTGCTGCGCATGGAGGACGAGCTGCACAAGCGCGTCATCGGCCAGGAGGACGCGGTCAAGGCCGTCTCCAAGGCCATCCGCCGCACCCGGGCCGGCCTCAAGGACCCGAAGCGCCCGTCCGGCTCGTTCATCTTCGCCGGCCCGTCCGGTGTCGGTAAGACCGAGCTGTCCAAGGCGCTCGCCGAGTTCCTGTTCGGCTCCGAGGACGCGCTGATCCAGCTGGACATGTCGGAGTTCCACGACCGGTACACCGTGTCCCGTCTCGTCGGTGCCCCTCCCGGTTACGTCGGGTATGACGAGGGTGGTCAGCTGACGGAGAAGGTGCGGCGTAAGCCGTTCAGCGTGGTGCTGTTCGATGAGATCGAGAAGGCCCACCCGGATGTGTTCAACACGTTGCTGCA